>CAYWSQ010000082.1:0-14842 GCA_964460925.1 uncultured Flavisolibacter sp.
GAATTACCTGATCATCATCAATAACTCAGGCGTCTTGCGTTTTCCTTTTTCTATAAATATAAATGGCAGGGATGATCAATATGGCTACAAGGCCCACAATAGCCCAGTTACGTTTAGAGGCAGGTTTTTCCAGTTCTACAGGAGAAGTATCTCCCATCAGTACCAGTCCGGCCCAGTATTGAGGGGCGAGCATACGGCCCTTGCTGGTTTTGAGATAATCAAGTTTGGCAAGCCGCAGCGCTTCATCCTTTTCCATCCCATCCACCAGGTATTGATAAAAATGCTCCATCAGGATGGTGCTGGCCTTTTCATCGATCTTCCACAAACCTGTCAGTATGCTTTCACTGCCTGCATAGTTAAATGCATGTGCCAGTGAGATCATTCCTTCTCCATCCTGGTAGCCGGGCCTGCCTGATTCGCATGCCGTTAATACAGCAAGATCAGAAGTAAGATCACAATTATATAGCTCATGCAGGTAAATGGAATTCTGTTCATCAGCTTTTTCCGATTTTGAAAAGATCAGCCTCGAAAATTCCGGAACGAGGTTATTGCTTTCCGCATGAGTACCGATATGGATGATGCGGTTCTTTCCCGCGTTGTTACGGAAAGAAGCTGCAGTGGATGCTTCATTGGTGTAAGCCTTTCCTCCCAGCATATTTTTTGCCTTGGATACAAAGGCAAGCGTGAAAGGCTGGGGCAGCAGGGATACATAGCTCCTGTCAATATTGAAGGAATCTTCAATATTCTGCTGGTACCTTTTTTTCTCTTCATCCAGGAAACCAGGCGCGAAGGCCACAAAATTATTCAGATCGCTATTGCCGGATTTTTGTTTCTGTCCTACAAGGCTCAGGCTATAATGATAGGAAATCGTATGTTTTGCCAGCAGGCTTTGAGTAGCCAGTGATTCAAACCTGTGGATTCTTGCTGGTGTCAGGATTTCAAAATTGAGTGTAAAAAGAATTCCATCCGGAACAATGATGATCTTTTTATGTTTTACTTCTTTTTCAAACGGCGCCCAAAGAGATAAATAAAGCTGGTGCAGGGCATCTGTGGTTTTATTGGTCTCCGAAGTGTACTGCGTTAGGGCATTGATATATTCTTCCACACCTTCAGCACGGAGCGGGAACATTCTTTTATTATTACGGTCGGCCACCAGTGCATATAATTCCTTTTCTACAAAAAAATAGCGGACCAGCGTGGTTTGTTCAGGAAGCGAGGCCTGTACGTCTTTCAGTGAACGGAAAATGGATTCATACCTGAGCCGGTAATACTGGGGGTATTTGGACTTCACCATTTCCTGGAACCGGGTCCATTCGTCCACCGCCTTGAAATAACGGCCCATGCTTTTATGGTGAGATTCTTCCTGTTCAAGAGATAATTTGATGGCCTGTTTTAATTCCTTCTCTCTTTTAAGCACATCGGGAGGAACATGGGCAAAACGGATGGAATCAGATTTGTCAAGCCTCGAACGGATCCTGCTATAGATACCTGATTCATGGAGGTCGATTAGTTTTTCCATGTACCCCTGGTCGTTGGTGAGCTGGTGTAAATCAAGATTGATTTTTTTAATAAAACTCACCAGGTCTGAATGATCAGCCATCACCAGGCTGATATCCTTTGAATCATTCAGTAATGTTTTTCTTTTGTCGAGGACATCCAGTACCGCGTTCAGTTCTTTCAATAAAATAGTAAGACTGCTTACATCTTTATTTTTAAGCAGTGCATACCTGGCCTTCGCATTCAGCAAAACCGCTTTTGGTTTTTTGAGTTCAGTTTTTACCGAGTCCAGTTTATTGGCGCTTTGCGCAGCAATTTTTTCAACAATGCGGATACCTTTTGAACTGGCTTCCAGTGATTGCTGGTAACGGCCGGCCAGCAGGTAGACCTCAGCAAGGTTCAGAAGCTGGTAAAATGCCAGCAGTGTTTCCGTTCCCTGGTTATCTGTTACATACCTGTATCCTTTGTCAGCCTTGCTGATGGCCAGTTGAAGCTGGTTGTTCTCCGCATAATACAATGCTGCGTTTCTTAAAAAATCAAGGTAGATATCATCATAAGAACCTTGCAGCGCGGTTTCATAAAGGCTGTCGGCCATTTCATAATAATGACTGGCAAGCACTTTCTGATCCTGTTCATCATGCAATAAAGCCAGGGTGCTGCTGGCATCAGCCTGCCAGGTGAGGTTGTCACCGTCTGCCTTTTTCATGTTGGATAAACCCAGCATCAAAAAGTCGAGCGCCTTGCTGTAATCCCTCATGGCATAATACAACTGGCCTAAAAGGATCTGCGAATAATACACACCCGTTTTATCACCATCTTCATTTTTCTGTTTTTGCTGGTAGGAATACATCAGCAACTGGTGGGCCTGCGAATAATCACCGATCTCTTTGTATATACCTGCGAGGTTATCAGTGGCCTCAAATTGAAAACTGATGGTTTTGGCTTTTTTAGGTACTGTTTCTTTAATAGAAAGATAAGTGCGGAGATTTTGTATGGTTGACTTCATCGCTTCGATAGCACGCGTGGTATTACCTTCAATATTGTAGAGGGCTGCAAGGTTATTCATCAGCACAGCGGGACGGTAATACTGGTTGATCGGTGTTTTTTCCATCCTGCCCAACGCGTCAAGAGCTTTATTAAAATAATACAGAGCGCTGTCTGTTTTGGATGCCATCCACATGATGCCACCCATGTTGTTCCAGCCGGTGTACAACCTGTCGTAATCCGGATTGGGCATTTTCTGAAATATATCCAGCGCACGCCTGTGATGCCTGGCTGACACAGCGATATCACCCATCCTAAAAGCAAATGTGCCCATATCAGAATCAATGATGGCCAGGTTCAGTTGAGGTTTTCCGGGGATCTGCAGCGCCAGTTGATAAGCTTCTTCATTGGCCCGGTATGCCTGGTCGTTTAATCCAAGAGAACCATAAAACTCACCGGCTTCGGCATAGGCTGCTGAAAGAACTGAAGCACCTGCATTCCTGGTTTTGAGACGCCCCATCAGCAGGTTCACCTTTTGAACG
Organism: uncultured Flavisolibacter sp.; assembly: GCA_964460925.1. GTDB lineage: Bacteria > Bacteroidota > Bacteroidia > Chitinophagales > Chitinophagaceae > Flavisolibacter. The sequence continues at coordinate 3,024 of CAYWSQ010000082.1, forward strand.
GCAATATCCGGGTTGAATCTTTTGGAAGTGATCCTGCCCAGGTACTGCAACAGGCCGGGGATGGAATCCAGCGGACCCCTGTTGAAATAATGGGAGAGTTCAGCCTGTACCAGGGTATCGGCTGTTTCAAATTCCTTTTGACCAATGAGGGTCTCCAGTTTCGCGCGGATACCAGGAGTTTGTGCTGCGAGCTGCTGCATGCAAAGCAGGAGCAGGCATGAAAAAAAATATCGGGAAACTTTCAACATCATATTATTTCAGTTCCGACTGTAGTTCATCCTTTCTCGGATGATCGGCAAGGTTGATCCATTTGGAGGCCTCTTCCTTATTTCCTTCTTTTAACTGCGCCAGGCCGAGGTACCAACATGCATCATTTTTGAAAGCAGATTCCATCAGCACCAGTTTATTGAGATACCTGATTGCCGGGGTGGTATTGCCTGCTGCAAGATGTGCCACACCCAGGAAATACTGGAGGGTATCTCTTGCAGGTTGCGCTGCGGCAAGAGGTTCCCATCTTTTGATGGCATCGGCATATTTTCCTGAACGGTAGTCTACCATGCCCCTGTTAAATTCATAATCTTCAGCTATACCCATGGTAGTCATGAGCCCGGGATCTGCTTCATAATATTTTGCGTAAAGTGTGTCTTCTTTTTCACTACGGTTGTAGATCCATAAAAAAGAAACCAGCGCAAGCAGGATCAGGGAAGCTGCCACCAGCCAGGTTTTGGAACTGAACATGGAACGTGTTGCAGCGGTTTGTTGTTTAGCTGGTAATCCTTTATGAAAGCTTTCCAGGTCCGACTGCAAGGCAGTCTCCCTGATGCCTAAAAATAAAAGCCGGGCTTCTTCAACTTTTGCTTTAAGAACCGGGTCAGCATTGATCTGCGCGGAGAAAGCGGCATGCTCACCGGCTTCCATTTCGCCGGAAAGGTACCGGTCTATTTTTTCGAGGTCTTCAGGTGATATGTGGTCCATGTTTTTCAAGAGGGTTCATTTTTTTTGATCATTTCTTTCAGTTGCTGTATGCAACGGTATTTATTGTTCCTTGCTGTTGCTTCTGTCCATCCCATTGTTTCAGCAATTTTTCTTAACGAGTCATTGTGATAATAGTACCTGGTCAGGATCTTCCTGCAATTTTCACCCAGGCTTTTGAAATGTTTTTTTACAGCCTGCAGGTTTTCATTTTCTTCCGGCCTGATCTCATCAACCTCTTCAGGCTGGTGATGCTCATCCATTCTCACCACTTTATTATAATGACCTGACCTCAGGTAATCCATCCATTTATTCCTGGCAATCCGGTAGAGATAACCATCGAGGGCTGTCTCATTCTCCGGCTGGAATTTATCAAGCTGTATATTCCTCCAGACCGCTATAAAAGCTTCCTGGAAAATATCCTTGGCCTGCTCTTCCGTGCCATTGTTGTTCAGGATATAATGTTCGATCTTATAATAATTGTTCTGGTACAAAGCCTTCAATGCGGAAGCATCGTTCGCTCTGATGGCGTGAAGCTGTTCGAAGGCAGTTTTGTGTTTGGCGGCGTCTCCTTGCACTGGCATTTAAATAAAGATGCATAAGATAGGATATTTTTCCTTTTATCCTTATCCAATGCCGCCGGACTACCCTTTCAGCTCACTGGTCCGCTTCCCTCCTGTGGTTGAAACCTTTATTTGAGAAGCAGCATATCCATACATCGGGTAGAAATAAAAAACATCATCAATCCCGGGGGAAAGATGATGTTAGATAAATTAAAAAGATTTTTTATTTGAAAAGTTCCTTGTAGGAAGCGGTATTAAAATCATCTGCGCCTTCCACATGCTTCACCAGTTTACCGGTTTCATTAAAAATGAAGGTATTCGGGATGCTTTGCACATTAAACAATACGGGCAGATTTTCCGCCGGATAATAAACGGGCAGGTTCAGCTTGCGTGAAGAAACATAACGAAGGGCCTCATCAAAACTGTCATCCAGCGAGAGAAGCACAACGGCCACTTTGGTTGTATCAACGGATTTATACAGTTTTTCGATGGAAGGCATTTCCCTTTTGCAGGGAGGACACCAGGAGGCCCAGATGTTCACCATTAGTTTTTTGCCCTGGAAGGAATTAAGATTTACAATTGAGCCGTTTGCATTCCGCATTTTGAAGGAAGGAAGCGCATCAGTTTTTGCCGTATGATCCGCTACATCCATCGTTTCGGTGGGCTGAAGATCTACTTCAGCCGCTGGCTGCTTTTTGGAATCACATGAAACAAAGAGGGCAGCAAAAAAAGGAATGAGTATCCATTTCATAGTCCAAAATTAATTGCTGGCGCACAGAAATAATAGTTATGCCTGCAAATGCTTTGATAAAATCGTCACGGCCATTCAAAATCAATGATCAGCGATAAATGTGATCCAGGTCCGTTTCGAAAATGGTATAGGGATCGTGAAAAAATTTAAGGAAATCAGGCACACTTGAATGCCCGGGAAAAGGGGCATAATAATGCGTGGGGCTCTGGGTATCGTTTCTCCACACCAGCACATAGGATAAATGCATGTTCCCTGTTTTCATCAGCTTCAGCAGGGTTTCCGTCCACCAGGTGGGATTGGGAATCGATTCAAGACCCGTTTCCGTAAAGGCGGCCAGCTTGCCTGCTTTTTTTGCATAGCCATCTACGATTTGCAGTTTTTTTAAAGCCGCATCCAGGTTGTATTTGCCGTAACGGCCCATGTCACCATAATTATCCATCCCCACCATGTCAACCCAGGCATCACCGGGATAACGGTCGAGGTACTGTGCTTCGGTGGTAAATAAATTATCAGGAGAAAAAGCATAGATGAAATTATGCACATGCAGGCTGTCGCGCAGGTAGCTTACCGTAAAGCGCCAGAGTGCAATGAATTCTTCGCGGGTACTGTGCGACCTGCCCCACCAGAACCAGTCACCGTCAAATTCATGATAAGGCCGGAAGATCATGGGGACCGTTGCGCCATCAGCGCCCTTGCAATCCTTTGCCCACTCCCCGATCCCTCTTAAAATTTTTTTATATTGATCGTGCGCTTCGCCGCCGGGAATAATATAACGTACAGCAGGTTTTGACAGGCTGTCCACCCAGTAAAACCCGCCTTTGGAAACAGGATTGGAAAAATGCCAGGCAGCGGTGATCACACCGCCACGGTTATAAGTATCCTCAACAATTTTTTTGAGTTTGGCCTTCTGACTTTTGATATAGTTTTCGTTTTGCCCGCTGAAACCACCGAAGTCAATACCAATAACCGCAGGATGGCTGCCGGTAACGGATTTTACATCCGACCTGTCTGGCTCATTGGCCCAGCCATGACCATATTCCGTGGCATGCTGGTGCCCGAAGAGGCTGTGATTTTTTGAAAGTTCCCCCAGGTTACGGTGCAGCGCTTTTGTTTGTTCCGTTGCATGCGCGTCTATCAAAGGCGATAACTGCGCGTGCAGCACCAGGTTAGAAAAAATACAAGCCGTGAATAAAATAAATCGCATGATCAGGGGTTTATTATTTTTTTGAAAAAGGGAATGAGTTCATTGGCCATCACTTCATGATCTTGCACATCAGGATGGCCCGTGCAGCCTTTAGCCCGCATGGGCTGAAAAAAATATACAGAGATGATGCCCGGCATTTCCGGTTCAAGCTGCTGCCGCACCGCGCTGATGCAGTTCTGCAGCAGGGTCCTTCTTTCACCAGTCATCATCGGGCTGCTGAGCAGGGCAATCTTTGCCTGGGGTGAACGCTGGTGAAGTTTTTTTACGAAGCGCACATAATCGTTCACATAAACAGCACTGTCGAAGGGAAGCCTGGGCTTTTTCCCGTCACCATTACTCAGGTCATTAGTGCCAAGGGCTATGCTGATGACAGCCGGATTGAATTTATTGTCAGGATAGGCTGCTCCACCGGGTTTGAAATCATTATTGTCATACACATCCAGCATATCCGGACCATCACTGTTCCAGTTGCGATAGATGCCGATTCCACTTACGCTGTTCAGGATAAAATGAGTATTCAGTGCTCTTGCCACACGTGGACCATAAGCATAGTAAGCATTGTGCTGGTCGTGGTATGAACCCTGTCCGCAGGGAATCTGCGAAGGGTCAGCCGCGGCTCCGCAGGTTATACTGTTGCCAATAAATTCAACCAGTGATTTGGCTTCCGGTTGAATCGTTTTCACAGCAGGCGCTACAACCCGGTTGACAAACACGCCACCTGTATGCGCTTCTGTGGTTTTATAGACCCATACTTCATGAGTTCCGTTTGTAGGAGCGCTGATAACAACTGGCAGGCTATCACCAGTGAGCTGAATGCGTCCTCCATAATTTCCATCAATGGTGTACTGTATATAATTTGTTTTGAGCCAGGAAGGAATAGAAACATACAGGCTGCAGGTTTTTCCTGAGAATGTAAATCCAAAATAAGCTCCTGAGCTAATGAGTTCTAAATTTCCGGATCTCAGTTCTGTTCGTCCGACAGGAATTAATGATTCTGCAGTGAGTACAGAGGGAACCTGTATTTTGGAAGTGGAAACACATGAGGTGATGAGGATTAGTATTAGGAATTTGTACATAATTCAAAAGTCAAAAGTCAAAAACAGGGGCTGATCTTTGCGTGGCTTTTGCGTCTTTGCGATGAAAAATACAGGAACCGCAAAGGTCGCAGAGGACCATCCTTCGCTAAAGCTATAGCTGGTAAAAACGCAAAGAAGAAACGCAAAGAAGATTCCGGCATTTATTCCTTATTCAATTTTCGCAGGTAATTACGGATCAGAATTCCTGATTCTTTAAGGTCAGATTCTTTCCACTCACCTTCTGAAGAAGCGGATTTTTTCAGCACTGAACAGGTCTCATCCTTATCACTTACCGACCAGGTGATCCAACTGATCTTATTTTTTTCCGACCAGGTGATCCAGCGTTCCCATTCTTCCACGTTAAGCGGACCATCACCTGTGGCTTCCATGCCGGCAGATTCTGAAATAAATAGCGGGATCCCTTTCGATAAAGCATAATCCGCTCTTTTCCTCAGTTCTTCCTTATGCGTGGCTGCATAATAATGCAGTGTGTACATGATATTGGTCTGCCCCACCAGCGGATCATCGGCTACAATATGCACATCCTGGTCCCAGTGCGGACTGCCCACCAGTATGATATTATCAGGATCAATGGCACGGATCACGCTGACCAGTTCCTCGGAATATTTTTTCACTTCCGCCCAGCTTTCATGGTCGGGTTCATTAAAGATCTCGTAGATCACGTGGGGATGGTGACCATAATCTTTTGCCATCAAAGCAAAAAATTCCTTTGCCTCTTCCAGGTTGATATTATGGCTATGCCAGTCAATGATCACATAGATATCATTTTCAATTGCAGCTTCCACCACCGCCCTGACGAGCTTTGTGGAACTGTCCCTGTTCTTCAAATAAGCCCTTGCAGGTTCAATGCCCATGGCCGCCCGTACTACCGTGGACCTCCAGTCTTTTGCCAGCCACTCCACCGCTTTTGCATTGTAGAACCTTGGCCAGTAATTGTGCCAGCCAAAACTCATTCCCCTGAGCACAACAGGTTTGCCATCTTTACCTGTCAGTTGGGTGCCTGCAACGGAAAGTGTACCATGTTCTTTCACAGGTTGTGCTGATAAGCATACGCTGCAAAAAAGAAATAGGCAAATAATGATGAACCGCATTTTTATTTTTTTACAGGTGAAGTATCCACTTTCCAGTTATCTGTCCGGAAAGGTGCAAGTGGCAAACCGTTTTGACCGGCTATATTTCCCACCGCTGTATTGCTGAAGGCATATCTTACTGCTACCGGTTCTGTTACCAGGTCATGCCATACATGTATTTCATTACCTACAATTTGGGCAATGGCTTCATGATAAACCTGGTCGCTGCCGGCAACCTGGAAACCCAGCACATTCCTGCCCTTCTGCACGGGTTGTTGTCCCGGTGTGAATTTCAGAATGACCTTCTGCCCGTTGATCTTCATCTCATGAAAACCTATGCTTTTCGAATCAAGTTTTTTGCCATATACATCCGATAAAGCAATGCCCGCCAGCCGGTAGCCCACATCTCTTTTATTCCGTGGATGGATATCCGTAGTATCTCCTCCTATATCTGTTGTAACCACCATTCCAGTTTTAGGAACAGAGAGCGTTTTTTCCTGTGCTTCACGCAGCAGTGCACCTTCAAATTTTTTTCCGTAGCTGTATGGGGCAAGCTGAACAAACAGGAAAGGAAAATCTTTTTTCCACTGTTCTCTCCAGGAAAGGATCATGCTTGAAAAAAGCTGGTGGTAAGTGGATGCCGTTCCTGTATTACTTTCTCCCTGGTACCAGATGGCGCCTCCTATAACAAATGAAGTGAGTGGAGCGATCATTGAATTATAAGCAAGCCCGGGTTGCACCGGCCAGTGATTGGAACTGCCCAGTCTTTTTGCAGCATTCTTCAAATCTTCCACGGACTCAATTACATGGGCAGGTGTCCAGGCTTCCGCGGGCGTTCCTCCCCAACTTGCATGGATCAGTCCAATAGGAACGCCCAGTTCTTTCTGTAGCCTTTTTCCAAAATACCAGGCAACAGCGCTGAAAGATTTTACTTTGGCACTGTCAGAAACTGCCCAACGGCCTTCAGATCTTTCCTGCGGAAAAAATGCTGTGGATCGCGGTATATGAAAAAAACGGATATTGGAATTGTTCGCTTCTTTGAAATCCTCATTCATCTGCGGAAGCCCCCAGTAATAATTCATCTCCATATTACTTTGTCCTGAACAGATCCACACCTCGCCAATCATTATGTTTTCAAGACTGACCTGGTTATTGCCTCTCAGTAAAACAGTAAAAGGACCACCTGCACCAGGAGTTTGTACAACGATCTTCCATTTGCCATTTCCATCGGTGACTACCGAATCTTTTTTCCCGTTCCAGGAGGTGGTGATAAAAACTTTTTCACCCGGATCAGCCCATCCCCAGAAGTTCACTCCAGATTTCTGTTGCAGTACCATGTTGCTGGCTAATACCTCGGGCAGGCGAATATTGGCATATCCCTGTTGGTAAATGAATAAGTTCATTACCATACACAAACGAATCACCCACCTGAACAATCTTGCACTTATGAAATTGTATTTGACCATATCAGAATTGTTTTGACGGATCCCTTCTCAGGCTTCCTGCTTTAATGTATTGAGCTTTTGCTTTCAATGATTCAATGGCATTGGCAAGGTAAGCAACCGGCGCATTCCAGTTGATAGCAATCTCGTTGGACGCAAAAGAACACAGGCTGTCAATATATGCTGTCTCGGTTTCCTGGAATGGGTAATAACAACTGTCCTGCATGCCTTTGTTAGGACCACCCACCATCAGCCCGGGTACCGGTTCCGTTATTCCATCTGCTTCCGACTGCCTGTGGTGAGGATGCATGGGTGTTTTACTTCCCAGTCCCGTTATGAATGAATACCCGGTGGCATTCCTGCCCAGGATATAATCCATATTTGAGAGCGCTGCATCAAGATATTTTCCCTGTCCCGTTTCAATAAAGGCCCGTACAAGTAAAATTCCCTGGTTGGCGGCATTGGCATTGCCACCCCAGTTGAAATCCCTTTCCGATTGTCCCATCACTGTTGCAAAAGCATTATGTTTTGCCCGCTCAAGAAATTGATCAGCCATTCTTATTACCGTATCCTTTGCTGCTTTCACCAGCGGTGGAACTTTATTACTAAGCGTGGGATTGCGCAGCAGGGAATAATATCCCAGTACCCCTACGTTTCCCCAGGAAGGCAGGAAGGCCCTGTCCTTCATTCGTTCTTTCAATACAGGAAGGTATTTTTCATGAAGGGTTGTACTGTATAATTCAGCAGATGCCCAGAGCCATTCATCTTTCAGGTTACGGTCGCCATACCCGCCGGTATGGATCGCAGGTTTAAATTTTTTATTCATTTCGTTCTGGTCATAAATGACCACGGGATTGGCCTCAGCCCATTTGAAAGCGAATTGCGCTGCACGCAAGCAACTGTCTGCAAGACCACTCAATTGTTTGCCAAAAGGTTGAAACACTCTGGAAGCCTGTGCCATTACAGCAGCGAAATCAAGTGCTGCGGCAGTTGATTTCTGTACTACATAGCGCGGCGCTTTGGTAACACCCGGCATGACCATGCCATCGAAAAAAGCGTGTGTGCATTTATGGTAAACACCGCCATCATGAGGATCCTGCATGGTAAACATCCAACGCAGGTTGTATAACACTTCATTGAGTATGTCAGGCAACTGGTCGCCTGATTCTGGAATATTGAGCTCCAGGTTTGAAAAATACCCAGCGAAGTCTTCATATGCGGATAAGAGGGTGCCCATGGTGATCCCTGAATTCACAATGTATTTATTATAATCTCCCGCGTCGTACCAGCCACCCGGGCTGGAAACGATGGTTCCTTCCGGGCGCTCCTTCGTGGCAGCCGAGGCATGAACCATCACAACATCATCGTCATGACCTTTGGAACGGTGCCATTTTCCCGCGTATTCATAATCCAGGGGCATGGAAGCACGCTGGTAATAAAAACCTTTCAAAGTGGCAGTGGCTACTTCTTTCACCAGGTCATCACCGATACGGAAAACATAGGAAGGCTGCAGGCCCGGTACCAAAACCACGAAACTTCCTCTCTTTTCCAGTGCGGAAAAATCAGCCTGTCTTGTAATTGTGGAAGAGTAGGCTGACTTCCTTTCTCTTTCCAAAAAACCTGAAAAAACCGTATCCGCCAGGTCAGTAGTGGTAATATAAAATTGATAAGTGGTAACCTTACCTGTGATGATGGCGATTTTTGGAGCATGGGTATAAAAACCCAACTGGTTCAGGCGAACCCTGTTTTCCTGTGCCCCTATTTCTAGCAGAAGTGAAAGAGAAAGAAAAAGAGAAAGAAGTTTTTTCATTAAGGTAATTTGGTTTTGATGAAATCAAGTTTTACATCTTCACCCTCGGGGAGTTGAAGACGCCATCCTGATTTCAATTTTTTTAGCGATGTATTTTTATTTCCCGTCCATTCAGTTTCAAATGGAAAATAAAAACTCCATTCATGTTTTTTTGCGGCATTGACCGTGATGGTGATCTTTTCAGCATCCCATTCAAATTCTTTTAGCTGCACCTGTCCGCGCAACAGTAATCCTTTGATCGATCCGCTGCCCCACTCACCGGGTAGAGCCGGAAAGAATACCGCGCTTCCTCTTTCACTGCTCACCAGCATTTGAGATATTAGGTAAGGCAGTCCGCCGCTGATGTCGGTATTGAACAGGTGTCCCACATTATGAAAAGAACCCATACCCGTACTCCAGTATTTTGATGCCAGCCAGTTGACCAGTTGCCCACTGATTTTTTTTTCACCCAGATGGGCGGAAGCAAGTCCGAGTTGCACGAGACCAAAAGCCATTTCACCCCCTCCTTCATTTTCCCTGAAACCCATTTTTTCCTGCACCACCTTCAGTGCCGCATTGCGCAGATCCGGCCTGGTTGAAAACTCGGGCGTCACACCGTCAAACAACGCATAAAGATGGGAGGCATGGCGGTGCCTGTGGTTTTCATTGAGGTCTGCCCAACTCCATTCCTTCAGGTATCCGTCTTCGCTGATGCTGTAGGCAGGCATGCGTTGGAGCATTTCCTTCCAACGGTTTATTTCCTTCCGGTTTTCTTTGAGAATTTCAGCGGCAGTTAAACAGTCACGCAATAATTGTTTAGCGATCATAATATCCATGGTGGCATTGACGGCCGCCTGCGAACCCGTGTTGGAGGGATCATTCTCGGGGGAGTAAGAGGGGGTAAAAATATAAATACCATTCTTATCTTTTTCGAGGAAATCCTCGTAAAAAAGCAGGGCTTCTTTCATGAATGGAAAAGCACGTTCCCTCAAAAACTTTTCATCGAGCGTGTACTGGTAATAGTCCCAGTAAAAGGAAGCTGCCCAACCGGCAGCGCCGGTCCAGTAAGTGAGACACCAGGTTTCATTAAAATCTGTTTCCACTCCTGCGGTGGTAGCCTGCGCAGGAATATGGATGCCCCGGGTACCATAGAGTTGTTTTGCTGATAAACGGTATTGCGGCAATAATTTTTCATGGTAATCAAAATAGGCCTTCATGAGTTCCGGCGTATGGCCGGGAAGGAGGAATGAAATGGCCACCGGCAAATTACCATCATGGGTCATGCTGCCCGCCCAGGGACTCGTCCAGGTGCCGCTCCATAACCCCTGCAGATTGGGAGGGTGAGAGCCTGTGGAAGAAATGATGTTGTAGCGACCTGCATCAAAAGTTTTTTCGATCATGGCCAGTGGTACGGAAGTTTTTGCTTTTAACAGGATTTCTTCTGTATGCAATTTTTTTTCAGCAGTATTGGCATGCAGACTGAACTGCACCCGGTTGAACAAAGGACCATGAATGTTTTGATGGGCAGCCAGCAGGTTTTCATAATTGACATTTTCAAGAGAGATCCTGTCTTTCTCTTCCTTGTTAACGGCAGGCTTTCCAAAATCCGGGATGATGCTGACCAGCAGTAAAACCTCATCCGCGTTTTTGATCACCAGTTCTTTACCTGATTGCGAGATTTCTCCATTCCTAGCGAAAACCTTTCCCCTTCCTTCATATCCATGAAGCTGACCTTCATTAATATATGTGAACCGGGAAATGAAACCTAACTGCTCATCATGAACTGAGGCCTTCCAATGGCGTATATGTTCATTCACAAAGGATTGCTGCGTCCATTCGACCGGCCTCCTGTCAAAATAGATCCTGCCATTGATCCTGGCTGTTCCCTTGATCCTTATCACGATGATGCTATCGGCGCGTGAAACAAACGTTGATCTTTTGAAAGTTCCGTTCCCGTCCTGCCACTCCACAATGGCTTCACCGGTTTCATAATTCACGCTGCGCTGGTAGCGGCTGATATTAGAAGGCTCCTGCAGTATCCTCACATCAAATGCGGGGATAAAAGGATCGCGTTCATCAAAATATTCCTGCACTTTGCGCAGGCTGTCAGGAAGCTTAGCCGCTTCCTTGTACTTACCTTCCTTCAATAGTTGCCGGATGAGGGAAAGATGCGAGGCCTGTTCAAAAACTTTTCCTGAGCGTTTGCGTGGCAGGTATAAAAGCGAATGCGATAAAATGATAGTTTCATCGTGTGGCTGTCCCATTACCATTGCACCCATAGTGCCATTACCTGAAAGCAGCGCATGTTCCCAGTTGCTGGCAGGCTGCCAACTGGTAAAACCTTTTGCAGGTATTTCAAATACCGTTTGTGCACCCAGCATGGATGAAGAGAAAAAAAGCCATATGGTCAAAAACTTTCTCATTTGGCAATGATCTCTATGGATGCAAATTGCAGGTTAGCCGCAGTTGCGGAAATACTGATCCTGCCTGTGCGTCCATTGGATTGCACAATACAAAGCACCTTGCCATTAAGTGCAGTGTGCTGGTCGCTTTTAAATGGTTCCAGGCTTACCGGGTCGCCGCTGTCAACAGCAGCGATAAATCCACCACCATTCACCTGGAATTTGACAAGGTTTTTTGCATTAGGCACCACCACTCCATTCTGATCAACTATTGTGGCAGTGATGAATGACAGGTCCGTTCCATCTGCATTGATGATCTTCCGGTCTGCATCCAGTATGATACGGTAGGCTGGTCCTGCGGTTCTGACCTCTTTCTCCAGGATTTTTTTACCCTGCTTTTTGCTCACCACTTTCACCACACCAGGTTCGTAGGGCAAACGCCAGCTTACATGCAGGTCTTCTCCTTTTTTGGATCTCTTTCCGAAAGGTTTTCCGTTTAGGAAAAGCTCCACCTCATCGGCATTGTTGT
>CAYWSQ010000083.1:0-14835 GCA_964460925.1 uncultured Flavisolibacter sp.
GATGTTGTCAAACTGGTACCGGATCTTACCAGCCAGTTCTTCAATCATCCTACATCATCTCTGGTAACAGTGAAATGTTTTCCCTGGAAGCGGGATGATCATTTTTGCCTGCTGGGAGATGCCGCTCATGCCATCGTTCCATTTTTTGGCCAGGGCATGAATGCAGGGTTTGAGGACTGCAGTGTGCTGAATGACTTGCTGGATAAATATGATGAAGACTGGACGGCCATACTGGAAGATTTCCAGGAAAGCCGCAAGCCCGATGCAGATGCCATTGCCGACCTGGCCATCAACAATTTTACCGAGATGCGGGAAAGAACTGCTGATCCTACTTTTTTGCTGCAGAAAAAAATTGAAGGGCGCCTGCATCAAAAATACCCGGATCAATGGATACCTGCCTATTCGCAGGTTACCTTCAGTCCGCATATCCGGTACAGTGAAGCATTGGCCAACAGTATGAAACAGGAAAGAATTATGCAGGAGATCATGCAACTTCCTGAACTGGATCAGCGATGGGACAGTGCTGAAATTGAAGAGATGATCCTAAATAGAGCCGGCAATAAAATGGCCGGAAATAAAAATTAATTGACTGATGACAAGAACAGAACTGGTTGAGCAGATCCGGAATAAAAGAAGCTATCTCTGTGTAGGACTCGATACTGATCCCTCTCTCATTCCTAAACACCTGTCTGAAGAGGAAGATCCTGTATTTGAATTCAACCGGCAGATCATTGATGCCACTAAAGATTATTGTGTGGCTTATAAGATCAATACAGCTTTCTATGAAGCCCAGGGTGTACCTGGATGGATCTCACTGCAAAAAACCCTCAGCTATATTCCTTCGCAGCATTTCACAATTGCCGATGCCAAAAGAGGTGATATCGGCAATACCTCTGACCAGTACGCCAAAGCATTTTTTGAAAAATTTGGTTTTGATTCCATCACTGTAGCGCCCTACATGGGTGAAGACAGCATCAGGCCATTCCTGGACCATGCAGGTAAATGGACCATTGTACTGGGTCTTACTTCCAATCCGGGTGCCATCGATTTCGAACTGCAGACTTTCTTAAAAACAACAGAACTGCTGGAAGAAGGTGTGCATATTACCCGCCAGGAGAACAGGATGCTGTATGAGATGGTTATGGAAAAAACTGCCCGGTGGGGAACAGAGGAGAACCTGATGTTTGTTGTAGGTGCCACCAGGCCCGATTCCCTTACCAGCATCCGTAAAATTCTTCCCAATCATTTCTTTCTTGTGCCCGGGGTAGGTGCGCAGGGCGGAAGCCTCGAAGAGATATCGGCAAGAGCAATGACAAAGGACTGCGGCCTCCTCATAAACGCAAGCCGCGCGGTGATCTACGCATCGGGTGGAAAAGATTTTGCGGAAGCCGCAGGCCGTGCTGCCCGGGCTTATGCAGAGGAAATGGACCGTTATCTCGCTGCTAATGGTATGTGAACAGGTTTTGAATGACCACGCTTCATCTGTGAGTTTTACCGTTCAAAAAAAATGTTTGATAGATCGTTTCGCCCTCGCTATTTTTCAAGATCAATTTATAACACACATGAGAAGAATTATTCTTTCATTGGGCTTTGCAGCCCTTTGCCTGTTTTCTTTGGCGCAGGAACCTGTAACCAAGGCTAATTACCAGCAGGCCGCAAGGTTTTCTCCCTCCAAACTGAACCGCATCGTTCACAGCACTTCAGTGGATCCGCACTGGTTAAAAAATTCTGATCGGTTCTGGTACAGTTATTCCACTTCCAATGGTACCAACTGGTACATTGTGGACCCAGCAAGGGGTGATAAACGTTTATTATTTGACAATGCCACCATGGCTGCTAAACTCACAGCCATAGTTGGTGACCCCATGGATGCGCAGAACCTGAAAATGGACAGTATGCGTTTTGTGAGAGATGAGAACTGGATACAGTTTGAAGTGCGCAGCACGCAGGACAGTGTGATCAGGGATACGGCTGCCAAAAAAGGTACACCTCCCAAAACAGAAAAGAAAAGATTTTATTTTGAATACAACATCAACACCGGCCAGTTGGTTCAGCTTTCAGAAATCAAAAGGCCAAGAAGAACACCCAGGTGGGCTAATGTCTCTCCTGATGGTCAAACCGTTCTTTTTGTGAGGAATTATAATCTCTACTGGATGGACCGCGCCAATTATGAAAAGGCGCTGATGAATGAAGATGACAGTACCATCAAGGAAACACAGGTCACAAAGGACGGTATTGAATATTTCAGCTATGGTATGGAAGGTTTTCTTTCCGGAATGGGTGAGAATAACGTGGACAAGGAAAAGAATAAGAATAAAAGAAAACCTGCTGCCGCATACTGGAGTTCCGATTCCAGGCATTTCGCTATGGTGAGAACAGATGCACGTGCGGTTAAGGAATTATGGGTGATCAACAGCATAGCAGAGCCCAGGCCTACACTGGAAAGCTATAAATACTGGATGCCTGGTGAAAAAGAAGCACCGGTGGCCAGGGTGCTGCTTTTCAATAATGCCGACAAATCTTTCAGGGAACTTCCTGTAAAACAATTCAAGGACCAGGACGTGAGCATCTGGTCGGCATTGAACCCGGTAAACACCCGCGATGATGACTGGAGGCCCTTGCGCTGGCTTGGCACCAATGATAAATTCTATTTCACCCGCACCAGCCGCGACCTGAAAAGGATAGACCAATGCGTGGTGGATATTAATAGCGGGCAGGTAAAAGTGCTGATCCCTGAAAGAATGAACACTTATGTGGAAGTAAAACGACCAGGACTGGTGAATGATGGTAATGAAATCATCCATTGGAGTGAAAGAGATGGCTGGGCTCATTTTTATTTGTATGATGGAAATGGTAACCTGAAAAATCAAATCACCTCAGGAAGTTTTCACAGCGAGGACATCGTGAGAATTGATGAGAAAAAAAGAGTCCTGTATTTTACTGCCAATGGAAAAGAATCAAATGAAAATCCTTACTACAGCCACCTCTACCGCGTGAACTTCGACGGCTCAGGGCTGCGCCTGCTTAATCCCGGTGATTTTGAGCATTCCACCAGTATGAATGACAACAAAACTTTCTTTGTTGATAATTATTCCAGGGTCAACACGGTTCCTAAATCGGCTTTGTTCAATGCGGAAGGCCGCAAGGTGATGGACCTGGAGACTGCTGATTTCAGCTCGCTGTTCGCCGCCGGTTATAAATTCCCTGAACCCTTCAAGGTGAAAGCTGATGACGGTGTTACTGATCTCTATGGTGTGATGTATAAACCCTTTGATTTCGACAGCACAAAAAAATATCCCATTATTGAATACGTTTACCCGGGACCGCAGACCGAAGCAGTGAACACTGCATTCAGCAGGGGTATGGACCGGATCGACCGCCTGGCACAGGTAGGCTTTATCGTGGTGACCGTTGGTAACAGGGGTGGCCATCCTGGCCGCAGTAAATGGTATCACAATTTCGGTTATGGTAACCTGCGCGATTATGGACTGGCCGATAAAAAAGCCGCAGTTGAGCAACTGGCCGACCGGTTCGATTATATCGATATCAATCGTGTAGGTATTCATGGTCACTCCGGTGGAGGATTCATGAGCACTGCTGCCATGCTGGTGTATCCCGACTTCTTTAAAGTGGCCGTTTCTTCAGCAGGCAATCATGATAATTCCATCTATAACCGCTGGTGGAGTGAAAAACATCACGGTGTAAAGGAAAATGTAAGTGAGAAAGGGGATACCAGTTTCGTTTATAACATTGAAAAAAATCCAGACCTGGCTAAAAATCTCAAAGGACGCCTGATGCTGGTGCATGGTGATATCGACAATAACGTGCATCCTGCCAATACTATCCGCATGGTGAATGCTCTCATCAAAGCCAACAAAAGATTTGAGCTGGTTATGCTGCCCGGCCAGCGTCATGGCTTTGGCGATATGACCGAATACTTCTTCTGGAAGATGGCCGATTATTTCAGCGAGCATTTGCTGGGAGATCACGAGCGTCCAGTTAATATTGTTGAGATGGACAGGGAAACTGAGCAAACAGGTAATAAGAGGAGAATGTAGTCAAGCCAATGGCTTATTGTCACCGGCATAAAAACATCACAAGGCCATGGAGTTTCAAAAACCCATGGCCTTGTGCATTCAACAAGATTTTAACGAAAGGCGGCGCAATATTGGTCGATCCCGCGTTGTTATACGCACAACATGAACCGTATTATGTTTTTACCTTTTGTATTTGCCTTTCTTGTTTCCTGCACCAAAGCGGAACTTGCCGATCCACCTCCTGCATCATCTGCTGTTAACAAAACTGTTTTGCTGCAACTGGTGAATGATGTCAGGAAAACCGGCTGCCAGTGTGGTGATACCTGGTATGGTTCCGCACCGGCTGTTAGCTGGAATGCACAACTGGAGACTGCAGCCATCGAGCACAGTAACGACATGAAACAAAAGAATTATTTCAGTCATGAAGGACCAGATGGCAGTGATGCGGGTGACCGCATTTTGCGTGCCGGATACCAGTGGAGCGCTTTTGGAGAAAATATCGGGATGGGCTATGCCAATGAACAGGCGGTGATCCGCGGGTGGTTGTCAAGTCCCGGCCATTGCCGCAATATCATGGGCAAATTATTCAAGGAAATGGGTGTTGCCCGGGCCGGCTCTTACTGGACCATGGTTGTTGCAGGTAAATAAATTTATTTGAACTCGTATTTTCCCTTGGCTGTCCACCAGGGATGGATCTCAAACTTCAGTCTCCCGGTAATTACCGCGGTATCTGTCTGCACATACGAGGCAGCCGTTGCGGAATCCTTTGCATCCATAATGAAAATTCCCTGCAGGTCATTAGGTGTTGAATAGCCCATGGGCCCGGCCATGATGATGATCTTCTCTTTGGCCAGCCTGTCAATATTGGCCAGGTGCTTTTCCTGGATCAGGGCTCTAGCCGCACTGTCCTGGCTTCGGTTGGGTCCTTTCTTCAAAAACACCAGCCAGTATTGTTTCATATCACCATACACCATGGTATCTGCACTTCGTGCAGTGGAGGTATCGGCACTGCTGCCGGGAGAGGCTTCTTTTTCTTCACAGGCAACAAGTAAAAATAAAATTGAGATCAGCAGCGGAACGATTGTTCTCATGATGGTTGGTTTTGATCGCCGGAAATTAACCAATCCCCCATAATTCCAAAAAGCATTTTACAGGAATGAGGCAAGGCTAAACACCTTATTTTTGCCCGCATGGCAACTGATCATTTTCAATCCCCCGACTACTACGGTGTAGACGAATTGCTGACCGATGAACATAAACTGATCCGCGAAACGGTAAGGAATTATGTAAAAAAGGAAATTTCTCCCATTATTGAGGATTATGCACAGAGGGCTGAATTTCCTGAGCAGATTATCAAACAGCTCGGAGACCTTGGTTGTTTTGGTCCCACCATTCCCCAGGAATATGGCGGGGGAGGCCTTGATTATATCAGTTACGGATTGATGATGCAGGAGCTGGAGCGTGGCGACAGCGGTGTGCGGTCAACAGCCTCTGTTCAGGGTTCATTGGTGATGTTTCCCATTTACGCCTACGGAAGCGAAGAGCAAAAGAAAAAATACCTTCCCAAACTCGCCAGTGGAGAATGGCTGGGGTGTTTCGGACTTACGGAACCTGATCATGGTTCCAACCCGGCAGGGATGCTGACCAATATCAGGGACGCAGGTGATCATGTGATCCTTAATGGGAGCAAGATGTGGATCTCCAATGCACCCTTCTCCCAGGTGGCCGTTGTGTGGGCCAAGGATGAAGCCGGGGATATCCGGGGGCTGGTTGTTGAACGCGGGATGGAAGGATTCTCCACACCCACCACTCACGGTAAGTGGAGCCTGCGTGCTTCTGCTACAGGTGAACTGGTATTTGATAATGTAAAAGTTCCCAAAGAAAATATTTTTCCGAATGTAAAAGGTTTGAAGGGACCACTTGGCTGTCTTACCAAAGCACGCTATGGCATCTCCTGGGGTGCGCTGGGCGCCGCGATGGATTGTTATGATACCGCATTGCGATACAGCAAAGAAAGAGTTCAGTTCGACCGCCCGATCGGCGGGTTCCAGTTGCAGCAGAAAAAACTGGCAGAGATGATCACAGAGATCACCAAGGCACAACTGATGGTATGGCGGCTGGGTAGCCTTATGAATGAAGGCAGGGCTACACCGCAGCAGGTTTCCATGGCCAAAAGAAATTCATGCGAGATCGCGGCCAATATTGCCAGGGATGCCAGGCAAATGCTGGGAGGCATGGGCATTACCGGCGAATACAGTATCATGAGGCACATGATGAACCTCGAAAGTGTGATCACTTACGAAGGCACGCATGATGTACACCTGCTGATCACCGGGATGGATGTAACAGGGTTCAATGCATTCAAATAATAAAGCTGCCAGGATCACCTTAATTCAACAGCATGAAAATTTTCCTGATCGGCTTTATGGGATGTGGCAAGACCCACCTGGGGCGCCAGATCAGCCAGAAGCTGGGCATGCCTTTCTTTGACCTGGATGAACAGGTTGTGGAAAAGGAAGGGATCTCCATACCGGACATCTTTACTAAGCATGGAGAGGAATATTTCCGGCTGCTGGAGAAAGATGTATTGCATCTTATCACCGAAAGCCACGATTCTTTTGTGATGGCTACAGGCGGTGGCACTCCCTGTTATTACAACACTATAGATTATCTTAAAAAAAAGGGCATCGTGGTGTGGATCAATTGTTCTACTGACTGCCTTTATAAACGTTTGCTGGTGGAAAGAAACAACAGGCCCCTGCTGAGCAATATTCCTGATGCCGACCTCAAATCCTATGTGATCAGGAAGTATTCCAGCAGGAAGATCTATTACCAGCAGGCTTCTGTTATTTTGCCTGAAGAAAATCCTGACCTGGATGCGGTCATCAGTAAGATCTTTCATTCAAAAACCTGATATGCACAAAACCTTTTTGATCATCGGAACAGTTCTGGCCGGCCTGGCAGTTGCCCTCGGCGCATTTGGAGCACATGGACTCAAAAAACTGGTGAATGCTGAAACGGTGGCCAGTTACCAGACGGGTGTGCAATACCAGGTTTATCATGCCCTGGCAATTTTAATGATTGGCATACTCGCGGAAAGAATATCCAACAGCTTCATCAACTACGCCGGTTTCCTTTTCCTTGGCGGAATCGTGTTGTTTTCGGGTTCACTTTACCTGCTCGCCTCATTCCGCGCCATGAACAAGGTCATTCCCAACATCATTTATCCCATTACTCCGCTTGGTGGATTGCTGTTTATACTGGGGTGGATCATGTTGCTGGTAGCTATTGTTAAAAAGTGAGGAAGAGAAACAGAAACAGGAACAGAAAGAGGGAGAGAAAGAGTGGGAGAGAGGCCCCCGAATGCTATCTTTGTTTTTATGGCTAATAAGCTGAAAAAATCCATTACACCTAAGGCTGTTCCCGACAAAACACCTAAAGCGGGGAAGGCTGAAAAACCCCAGAAAGCCGCCCCTGGCAAATTCAAGGCTGACCGTGAAGAAAAACTGGATCTGAAAAAACTCGCGAGGGACGAAAGAACCTGGAAGATCCTGGGAACGGTTTCACTCCTTGTGTCCATCTTTCTCTTTATTGCTTTTGTTTCCTATCTCTTTACCTGGAAGGAAGACCAGTCGCAGGTAATGAACAGCGGACCTGGATTTTTGATCGACAATGATGATGAGAACAAAGTGAGCAACCTGCTTGGCAGGCTCGGCGCGTATATTTCACATCACCTCGTACATAGTGGTTTCGGACTTGCATCATTTCTTTTTTGTACTTTCTTTTTTGTGATCGGCATCAACATGCTGTTCAACCGTCGCGTGTTTTCCATCTGGCGCAATCTCAAATATGTGACCATTGGTTTGCTGATCGTTTCCATTTCTCTTTCCTTTCTTTTTTCCGCTGCCAGTTTCCCTTATGGTGGTGCAGTGGGTGATATGATCTCCGAATGGCTCGTCAATTTCCTTGGAACAGTGGGCACCGCGGCCTTGCTCCTCGTGGTGATGGCCTCCTATCTCATCTGGCAATTCAACCCTGCCTTTAATTACCAGCGAAAGCAGGATGAAAATGTTGAACCAGGTTTTGAGGAAGAAGAGCAAGAGGATGGTCCTGTACTCACCGGTACCAGCATTAATGATTTGTATGCAAAGGACGAACCTGTAGTGGAAAAAGGTAACCAGATGAAAGGAGAGGGAACCCTGGTGATCAATATGCAGGAAGAGCCCGACAGTGGTTTTACCCTGCTTGAAAAAGATCCTATTGATTCACTCACCGACAGTGAACCGGTCGTAGAAAAGGAGATCCTCAACGAGATCACCCACCGCAATGACCTGCCTGTAGAAATGGAAATCCCGGTAACTGAACCAGTGAAAAAATCCAGGAAGGCTGATGTTGATATGGTGAACGTGGAGCTCGAAATCAAAATCGCTGAAGAAGTAAAAGGCGAGGATACAGAAGGAAAAGATTACAGTGACCTTCCGCCTTATGAACCCACGCTTGACCTCCGCGATTATAAATATCCCAGGGTGGATATGCTGGAAGCGCATGGAAGTGAAAAGATCATCCAGGATCCGGCTGAATTGGAAGCCAACAAAAACCAGATCCTCAATACACTGAAGAATTATGATATCACCATTCAGAAGATCAGCGCCACAGTTGGACCTACAGTAACCCTTTACGAGATTGTACCCGCGGCAGGTGTGCGCATTTCAAGGATCAAAAACCTGGAAGATGATATCGCCCTGAGTCTTGCTGCCCTTGGCATCAGGATCATTGCGCCCATACCCGGCAAAGGCACCATTGGTATTGAAGTGCCGAATGTAAAAAAGACCGTGGTGAGCATGAAGACACTTTTATCTTCCGAAAAATTCACGCATAATAATTTCAGTCTTCCTATTGCCATCGGGAAAAAGATCGACAACGAGAATTTTATTGTAGACCTTACTACCATGCCCCACCTGCTGATGGCGGGCGCCACCGGGCAGGGTAAATCAGTTGGTCTCAATGCTATTCTTGTTTCACTGCTTTATAAAAAACATCCTTCCCAACTCAAGTTTGTGCTCATCGATCCCAAGAAGGTGGAATTGAGCATCTACCGTCATATTGAAAAACATTTCCTCGCCAAACTTCCAGGCGAAGATGATGCGATCATCACGGATACCAAGAAAGTGATCAACACCCTCAATGCGCTTTGCATTGAGATGGATAACCGTTATGATCTTTTGAAAGAAGCCGGCGCAAGAAACATAAAGGAGTATAATGATAAATTTACCCGTCGCAGGCTGAATCCCCAGAAAGGGCACCAGTTCCTTCCTTTCATTGTGCTGGTGGTTGATGAGTTCGCTGATCTTATCATGACAGCAGGCAAAGAAGTGGAAATGCCAATAGCCCGACTGGCCCAGCTTGCCAGGGCAGTGGGTATTCACCTGATCATTGCCACCCAGCGGCCATCGGTAAATATCATTACAGGTACCATCAAGGCCAACTTTCCAGCCCGGATCGCTTTTAAGGTTTCTTCCAAGATCGATTCCCGTACCATCCTTGATGCTGGAGGCGCCGAACAGTTGATTGGGAAAGGAGATATGCTGATTTCCTATAATGGCGAACTCACCCGTTTGCAATGTGCTTTTGTAGATACCCCGGAAGTGGAAAAAGTAGTGGATTTTATCGCCGGCCAGCGAGGTTATCCCCAGGCCTTCATGCTTCCTGAATATGTGGATGAAAAAGACCTGGAGGGAAAGGATTTTGATAATGCCGATAAGGATCCTCTGTTTGAAGATGCAGCAAGACTTATTGTGCAGAACCAGGTAGGTTCCACTTCGCTGATCCAGCGCAGGATGAAGCTGGGTTATAACCGGGCAGGCCGTCTTATGGACCAGCTTGAGGCTGCAGGTGTGGTGGGTCCCAACCAGGGCAGCAAGGCAAGGGAAGTGTTAATAAAAACCGAATCGGAACTTCAGGAATACCTGGAAAATCTAAGCTAAACGTTAAGATAGAAACCTCCATTAAACATCAGTGGTTTACGGTACTCTATACATCCTGTAACAATTATCTTTGCAACGATTTTATAATCAAATCTATTAATCTGATGAAGCAATTTTTTACCTTATTGGCAGCCATGAGCGTGATGTTTTCCGTGCAGGCCCAGACCAAGAACGATCCTGCAGCTAAAAAGATCCTGGATGCGGTAAGCGCGAAATTCAAGACCTATAAATCACCCCAGGCTAGCTTTACCTACAATGTCGAGAACGCACAGGGCAAGGTGCTTTCCACAAAAAAAGGAACAGTGATCATGAAAGGTTCCAAATACAAGGTTACCATGGACGGGATGGAGATTTTTTCTGATGGAAAAACTTCCTGGAACTATGATAAATCGGCTAATGAAGTGACCGTAAATAATGTGGATGCTTCTGCCAATGCCATGACGCCACAGAAACTACTCACCAATTTTTACGATAAGGATTTTTACTATAAACTCAATGGAGAGAAAAAAGTAGGTTCTAAAACCATCCAGGAAATCGAGCTTACACCCATTGACAAGTCAAGGCCTTTCCACAAGGTTTATATCATGGTTGACAAGGCTACCAAATCTATTTCCAGTGCCCGTTTCCTTGAAAAAGCAGGTGGACGTTATACTTACACCATTACCTCGCTTAAGTCCAGCACCACGGTAAAGGATACAGATTTTGTATTTGATAAAAGCAAATATCCCGGTGTTGAAGTGGTGGACCTTCGCTGATTGGAACACTCAAAATATTGATCCCGCCATGTGCGGGATTTTTTTTTATCCCAGCGCCACATCCAGGATCATCATCACCAGGAAGCCACCGATGAAACCCAAGGTGGACCTGTCGGTATATTTATCTCTTTGCGTTTCCGGTATCACTTCCTCGATCACCACATAGATCATGGCACCTGCTGCAAATGCAAGTCCGAATGGAAGTATGGGTTCCATGTAGATCACGGCAATGGCGCCCACCACTCCGGCAACCGGTTCTACGATGGCTGATAGTTGTCCGAACCAGAAACTCCTGAGCCTGCTCACCCCGTGACGCCTCAATGGCATAGCCACTGCAATACCTTCAGGAAAATTCTGAATGCCAATACCGATGGCAAGGGCAATGGCGCCGGGCAGGGCCTCGGGCATACCCTGGGCAGCGGCGCCAAATAATACTCCTACTGCCAAACCTTCCGGTATGTTATGCAGGGTAATGGCAAGCACCAACAGGGTAGTGCGGTGCAGTTGGGTTTTCACACCTTCTTTTTCCTCCACGCCAAAATTGATGTGCAGGTGAGGTGTGTATTTATCGAGTACGAACAAAAACATGGAACCAAGAAAAAAACCAACAGCAGCCGGCATCCAGCTCATGCTGGGATAAAGTTTTTCCGACATTTCGATGGAAGGGTTTAGCAGGGACCAGAAACTGGCAGCCACCATTACCCCTCCCGTAAAACCAAGCATGGGATCAAGTATGCCCCTGTTCATGGTTTTGAAAAAGAATACAAGGGAGGCACCGGCAGCGGTCATCAGCCAGGTAAATGTAGTGGCGAGCAACGCCGCATATACAGGCCCTATATCAAAAAGGAATTTTTCAAGTTGTTCCATTTTTATTTTCTTTTTACAAAAATGAATTGCGCTGTTTTTTGGGAAAGGTTGAATACATGGTTGCGCACTTTTACTTCCATGGACTGGTCAAAGCTGAATCGTTTCCTGATCTCGATGGTAGTGCCAATGCTGATCTGGCGGTGGTGCAGGATCTCCAGCATTTCAGATGACTGGTTGGTGACCTGGCAGATTTCCGCTGCTTCCATGAGAGGGAGGTCGGCCAGCACCATCTTGTGCATGGTTTTGATCCTTCCTTTTTTATCTGGTATAGGGTCTCCATGCGGATCAAAATCAGGATAACCAAGGTATTCATCCAGTTTGTCAATCAGTTTTTTATGGCTCACGTGTTCCAGTTCTTCTGCCATTTCGTGTACTTCATTCCAGCCAAACCTGAGTTTTTCGGCAAGGAAATATTCCCAGAGCCTGTGCTTGCGAACGATTTGCAGCGCAATCTTTTTTCCTTCTGCACTCAGGCTGAATCCATAATAAGGTTTGTAGTTGAGCAGTTTTTTGCTGTTCAGTTTTTTCATCATGTCAGTCACCGATGCAGGTCTTGTCTGCAGCGTCCGGGCAAGCGCATTGGTGCTCACCTTGTTCCCGTCGAGCTGCAGGTGGTAGATGGCTTTGAGATAATTTTCTTCACTGGTTGTAAAATTCAACACCTCTAATTTAAAATTTAGACAAATCTAAAATAAATCCTGATATCGGGTTCATCCGTTCGGGCAAGGTGGATTTCTTTATTTTTATTGAAACAAATCCCTGCCATGCTAAGAATAGGAATTATTTGCCTGCTGGTTTTTTCGGCTTGCGGCAGCAAAGAAAACAAGGATGAGGAAATAGAAGAAGGAGGTTATAGTTATGAAAAATTTTCTGCACGCTTCAAAACCATCACCCCTCCCTACCAGTTGTCAGACACGGGATTTATGAAGAATAAGGATACAGCCACACTGAAATATGCGGAGTTTGAAGGCTTTATCAGTGACAGCATACGCAGTAAAATTTTTGGCAAGGGTGCCAAACTGAAATATGTGCCCCTGGTTCATATCAAATCATCAGAGGAAACAAGTCTTTACGTGGTCAAGGCCATGGGCGGTTCTAAAAAAGCTGCTTTCCTGATGGCTTTCCATAAGGGTGAGCCCGGGGATGTAATTCCATTCATTGTGCCGGACAGTGATCCTTCCACAGCACAACTAAGCAGCATAGACCGGTCCTTCGTTATTACAAAAGCAGTGAGCCAGGTCAAGGGATCTGCACCCCCGAAAGAAGGGCGTGATGTATATGAATATGATGCGGCTTCACAGAAATTTTCCTGGATACTTACCAACCCGCTCAATATTGAGAATGCCGAGATCATCAACCCGATCGATACCATGGCGCGCACACATAAGTACGCGGGTGACTATGTAAAGGATAAAAAAAATTTTATTTCCATCCGCGACGGTCGTTCTCCCAACCAGTTGCAGGTTTTCTTGCACATCGATAATAATAAAGGTTGTACAGGCGAATTCAAAGGAAATCTTTTTGTAACGGGAACAACGGCCATTTACCGCCAGTCGGGTGACCCATGTGCCCTCTCTTTCCGTTTTTCCGGGAATTCGGTTACCGTGTCGGAAGAGGAAGGCTGTGGTGCGCACAGGGGGTTGGACTGCAGTTTCAATGGAACCTACCCCAGGAAAAAAGCAGTCAAATCAAAGGCATCCAATACAAGGAAACCCGCTAAATCGTGAATTATCGTGTAAACACTACACATTCTTTTTTTTATTTCTTTACTTTGCGCAGCTAATAAATTTATCCCAATGGATTTCAGATCATTTAAAATGCCGTATCCCGTTGATGAACGTTATACCAAACGTGTTGCTTATTTCTCCATGGAGTTTGCGATCCATCAACCCTTGAAAATCTACAGTGGTGGTCTCGGTTTTTTATCAGGCTCACATTTGCGCAGTGCTTATGAATTACGCCAGAACATGATGGGCATCGGCATTCTTTGGAAGTACGGGTATTATGACCAGGCACGCAACCAGGATCAGACGCTCCAGGTGACCTGGATGGAAAAAATTTACAGCTTCCTTGAAGATACCGGTATCACATTCGAGATCACGATTCATGAACACCCGGTTTGGGTTAAGGTAATGTACCTTCCGCCGAATGTTTTTAACAGCGCACCGCTCTTCCTGATGACAACCGACATCCCGGAGAATGATTACATCTCCCAGACCATTACCCACCGCCTGTACGATGCCAACGTGGCAACCAAGGTGGCCCAGTTTATTTTACTGGGTGTGGGCGGTGCCAGGCTGCTCGATGAGATCGGGTTCAATCCGGAAGTGTATCACCTGAATGAAGCACATGGTGTTTCCGCGGCTTTTTATCTCTACCAGAAATACAATAAGAACATAGAAGAGGTGCGCAAGCGCCTGGTATTTACCACGCATACCCCTGAAGAAGCAGGGAATGAAAAGCATGATATTCATCTCTGTCATAAAATGAGTTATTTCTGCGGCTTGTCTATTGAAGAAACCAAGCAGGTTACAGGAATGCCTGATGACCAGTTCAACCATTCTCTTGCGGCTTTAAGATTTGCCCGTATCGCCAATGGCGTATCGCGGCTTCACGGCGAGGTGTCGAGGCATATGTGGGAAAAATACACTGACATCTGTCCCATACTTTCCATTACCAATGCGCAGAACTGGCGCTATTGGGCCGACAAACAATTGTACCGTGCCCGCGAAGACGGAAATGACATGGCCTTTGATGACAGGAAGAAATGGATGAAGAAAAGAGCATTCGAGATCGTGGCCGACCAGACAGGTAAGATCTTTGACCCCAATGTTTTTACCATTGTATGGGCGCGCCGGTTCGCGGGTTATAAAAGAGCCAGCCTGATCGCTTCTGACAAAGAGCGTTTCAATGCCCTTCTTAATAATAAAAAATACCCGGTGCAGATCATCTGGGGAGGTAAACCCTACCCGGTTGACTATCCTGCTATTTCTGAATTCAACCAACTGGTTCACCTGAGCAAAACTCATAAAAACGTGGCAGTGGTAATTGGCTATGAACTGGGCCTTTCAAAACGTTTGAAACAGGCTGCTGACTGCTGGCTGAATAATCCCAGGGTTCCAAGGGAAGCTTCCGGCACCAGCGGCATGACGGCAGCCATGAATGGTGCCGTGAATTTCCGTGCTCATATAC
>CAYWSQ010000084.1:0-14802 GCA_964460925.1 uncultured Flavisolibacter sp.
AACTTTTTTCATCAATCACCGCATTGATGAAATTTCCGAAATCCTCAACAGAGCCCATTTTGAATGACGCAATTCCTTCCACCAGCAGGTTTTTAACCTCTTCTGCAAGGTTGGATGGAATATAAGCCCTTGAAGCTGCAGAACATTTTTGTCCCTGGTACTCAAAAGCACCTCTCAGCAGGGCGGTTGCCACTACCTGGGGGCGGGCAGAACGGTGAGCAATCACAAAATCCTTTCCCCCGGTTTCACCTACAATACGGGGATAGGATCGGTAATTGGGAATATTTTCTCCAATGGTCTTCCACATGGAATTGAATACACCGGTGGATCCTGTAAAATGAACGCCGGCGAAATCCCTGTGTTCGAAACATACTTTACCGATGGTGGGACCATCAACATAAATCAGGTTAATGACACCGTCGGGCAAACCTGCTTCCTTCAATATCTTCATGAACATCTGTGCCGAATAGACCTGTGTATTGGCCGGTTTCCATACCACCACGTTGCCACACATGGCCGCGGAAGTAGGGAGGTTGCCACCGATAGCTGTGAAATTAAAAGGTGTAACTGCGAGCACGAATCCTTCCAGGGCACGGTATTCAGAGCGGTTATGCATGCCCGGGGCACTGATAGGCTGCTGTCGGTAGATCTCGCTAAGGAAATGAACATTGAAACGCAAAAAATCGATCAGCTCACAGGCACTGTCAATCTCGGCCTGGTAAACATTCTTACTCTGTCCAAGCATAGTGGTACCATTCATATGATACCGGTATTTTGTGGCAATGAGGTCGGCCGCGCGCAGGAAAATATTCGCCCGGTTCTCCCAGCTCATACTCTCCCATGCCTGGCGAACCTTAAGCGCTTCTTCAATGGCTTTTGAAACATGAGAGGCATCACCGGCATGAAAATGCCCCAGCACAAAATCCTTTTCATGCGGGGGATTCAAGGGGGTCAGTTTTCCTGTCCGCACTTCTTCACCCCCAATATACATTGGCACATCCACCTGGGTGGACTTCAATTCTTTCAAAGTTATTTTCAATGCTTCCCTTTCAGCAGATCCCGGAGCATACGACATCACAGGTTCATTCACCGGCATAGGATAAGCAAAATATCCAAGATTCATAATGAAATGATTTATTGATTTTTTGTGTTCTGTATATGATCAGCTATTTTCCTTTTCACTCATCAGGTAAGCCTTGATGAATCCATCAAGTTCGCCATCCATTACTGGTCCCACGTTTCCTACCTCGAAGTCGGTACGATGGTCCTTGATCATTTTATAAGGATGAAAAACATAGGACCGTATCTGGCTTCCCCATTCGATCTTTTTCTTGGTAGAATTGGTGGCATCCTTAAGGGCTTCTCTTTTTCTCAGCTCTTCCTCATACAAACGGCTTTTCAGCATTTGCATGGCCTTTTCACGGTTACCGATCTGCGACCTTTCCGTTTGGCAAACCACTGTAATGCCTGTTGGAATGTGTGTCAGGAAAACTTTTGTTTCCACTTTGTTCACGTTCTGACCACCGGCGCCTCCGCTGCGTGCAGTTTCCATTTTTACCTCGCTGTCTTTGATCTCAATATTGATGGTATCATCAACGAGCGGGTAAACGAAAACAGAAGCAAAGGATGTATGCCTGCGGGCATTACTGTCGAAAGGTGAGATGCGTACCAGGCGGTGAACGCCGCTTTCAGCTTTGAGGAAGCCATAGGCAAAGGGACCATCAAACTGGTAGGTGCAGGTTTTGATGCCGGCCCCATCACCATCCACCCAGTCAAGCACGGTTACATTCCAACCTTGCTTTTCTCCATACATGCGGTACATGCGTGCAAGAATCTCAGCCCAGTCCTGGCTTTCCGTACCTCCTGCGCCCGAATTGATCTGAAGCACAGCAGGCAATTCATCCTCAGGCTGGTTGAGCGTGCTTTTAAACTCCGCCTCTTCAATGGCCTGGATTGCTTTTTCGTGAGCGGCTTTTACGTCCTCTTCCGCACCTTCTCCTTCTTTCCAGAATTCAAAAAGTACAGCGAAATCCTCTACGGAGTCATTGACCTCATCATACAGGCTGGTCCAGTATTCATTCAACTTGATCTCCTTGAGTATGGCCGTAGCGCGGGCATTATCGTCCCAGAAGCCCGGGGCAAGTGACAGTTGTTTATCCTGGTTAATTTTATCTAATCGGTTCCCGACGTCAAAGAAACCTCCTCAGGACCAACACACGGTCCCTCATATCCTTCAAATGCTCTTGTGTCATAGCGCGCAAAGATAAGAGGTTTAAACCAGTGGCAATGAGTTAAGGAAAGAGGAAAGACCCGTGATTTTCTGAACCTGTTTTGTATTTTGCCGGCACCGATTCATAAATATGAAATTCTATAAGCATTTATTACCAGCCTGCATAATATGTATTCTTGCTGGCTGCAGTTCCATCAAAACCGAAGGTCCTGACCTGAACGAGGCCATTACGGGCAACTGGCTGATCATCTATCCCGATCATCAACAGACCACCAGGTCAGAAAGAGAGATTTATGCCAGGTACCAGGATTCGCTGGTGAAATTATTCGGACTAAAACTGGTTAGCTTCCATGCCGACGGCAGTTTTTCTGAAATGGACAGTTTAAGCAGTTCGGGCAGGTGGGCTGTGAGTGAGGACAGTACGGTGGAAGTAAGCAACGGGGGATCCGGCTTTCATCGTTTTATCAGCAAATTCGAAGAATTTGAGCATGATACGCTAAAGCTGTCAGAATACATTCCCCTCGAAAAACGGCCGGTAAAAGTGGTATGGACACTCAAAAAGATCAGTGCCGATGATGAAGGCTTTCTTTTATTTCAACCAGGTGCCAATAAATGGCGAACACCATCATCCACACCTGAGAGCGAACAACTGATCAGGCAAAGGTTATCAGCCATGCTGGAATATTATAATGAGTATTTCAAAATGGTAAGCCTGGAATCTGCATATTTTTTACCCTCACGAGTACCGCTGCCTTTTTCATACTACCAGCATGCGATCAGGGTTAAAGAGGAATTATCCCCTCATTTTGTTTCCATCTTTCATGACAGCGCTGATGCTTCAAAAGCACATGAGATATTGAAGGAAACTGTATCAAATACCGGGGACTATTTCCCACGCAAAAAAGATTTTGTGCTCGAGTATGCCAGTTACATGGAATTGCTTTCCCAAAAAATTGCCTCAAAGAAATAAGGCCTTACAAAATTATAATGAACCTGCTTGCAATTAGTACGGCAAAATGGTATTTTGTATTCAATGAATTCCGCACCCTTATGAATGAATATCTCTTCTCCATATCAGTGCTTTCCCTCTTTTTTGTTATCATCTATTTTATTATGAAACTGAAACGCAGGCAATAGACTCTTTGTCTGATTGCAGGAACTGTGTGCATAAAAAAGTGCAGAACAGGTGCAGAACAAGAAGGTCAGAAATTTGGAAGCGGGTGATTTGAAAACCTATCTTAGGTATACAATTGAAAAACGCAGTAATCCTTCAACAGAAAACTGCGGGCAATATCCTTCAAAAAGATATCTGCCATTCAATGGGAAGCATCGGGTTAACATATAAAGGCCTTGGTCTTTATAAATAAACTCCGGTGCTTTTTTTATGCCTCACTTCCTCCCTGCCTGGCACCTTCCATGGTTTTATTTCTTCCGGAAGTTGCTTCTCCGGGACCGGCTGAAAATGTATCCGGGTCAGGAAGGTTACCCGATTCTCCTCTTGCATCCAGTTCATTACCGGTATCTTCACCCGCATTGGTATTGCTGGTTTTTTCCTGCGGAGGATCATTGTGGTTATGGGAATGTGATTCTTGTTTCATGATCAGAAATTAAAAGGAACGGTCATAGCGGTCGCGTATATATTCCTCGATAGCCTCTTCATCAAATCCTACTTCCTGTACGGCAACAAGGATATCATCCACAGGGTAATTGAGCTTTCTCGATAAATTCCTTACCTCACTTTCATTAGATGAAAAAATACCAAACCTGTCTTTGTTATGTATCATGGTTAAGCCTGTTTCTAAAACCATACCAAGGAAATTAAAAGACATAAAAAAAGGAACGATCAGTTCCTGCATCAACAATTTTTTCAATGGAAATAAATTAAATGCTGCTCCTCTCGTATAGGTCATTCAGCCTATTACGGTTGAGATTGGAAGCCTGCCTGGTAGAGCCCCGGCGTTCCGCATCAGGTTTATTTTCTTTTTGATGGCGTGCACTGCGCCCGGCATTGCTGGCAGCATCACGTTTCAGCCCTTCGGTCTTCCTGTCCCTATGGTTGTTGGGTTCC
This sequence comes from uncultured Flavisolibacter sp., assembly GCA_964460925.1. Classification (GTDB taxonomy): domain Bacteria; phylum Bacteroidota; class Bacteroidia; order Chitinophagales; family Chitinophagaceae; genus Flavisolibacter. Next base: position 4,299 of record CAYWSQ010000084.1, read on the forward strand.
TGCCTTGACATAAATTAAATTTAAATGTGTTTGGAAATTATCCTCAAAATCATGCCGTAATTGAATGTAAGCATTGCTGCTGACTTCATCAAAAGGGATTTAAACCAGGTCATTTTTATCCTCGCCAAGCCTTGCTGTCTCACCTTCATCAAGGTCATCATTCGGATTTTGGGAACTGAACTCCACATCCTGGTCTATATCTTTTTCAGCAGATTGATGAGCCCTGGCCGCATTGCGTTTTTCGCCCGGAGAAATTTCATGAGGAAGGGGATTCTCATGATGCCCGCTTTCTGTTTCTTTTCTTTTATCCATAACAATCTTTTCACCAAATGCATGCCGTTTTTCACATACATTAAATAGCTTCATTAAAAAATCAAATGCCGTTTATTGAACTGGACCAACTCACAGAAAAAACCATTATCGATGGATATGAGGCAAGGTCTATCCATACAGGCACAATGACCCTGATGTACTGGAAGGTGAAAGCCGGCGCTGAAATGCCTTTGCATAGTCATTTGCATGAACAGGTTGCGCATGTGCTTGAGGGTAAATTCGAGCTTACACTTGATGGAGAAACAAAGATCCTGGAACCGGGCATGGTTGCCCTGATCCCACCTCACAGGATACATGGAGGAAAAGCCATCACCAATTGTTTACTGCTCGATGTGTTCCAGCCTGAAAGGGAAGATTATAAATTCTGATCAGTTCACGCGGAATATATTGTCTGCCTTATTCACATCTGGCACCCAGGTACTTCCAAGTTTCACTTCACTTATTTTTTTTGAACCGGGGATTTTAATGGTGATGCTCTTATCTCCATTTTCCCACACAGCAATGCTCCTGTGGATTTTTACCTGGGTACCATCAGTATAAGTGATTGTAAGGTCAACCGGTACAGGTTTGCTGCCTGGTGAAGTAATGATGATCTGTGCTGATTTTTTAGACTGCTTTACGGAACTGATAGCAAGATCTGCATAACCTGCTTCATAGAACCATTTCAACCAGAACCAGTCCAGGTTCTTTCCTGAACCAATGTTCATACTGTAGAAAAAATCAAGCGGCATGGGATGTTTTCCATTCCAGGTGCGGATATAATGATGCAGGGCTTTTGTAAACAGACTGTCGCCCAGCATATCCTTTACAAAAAGATAACCCATGGCCGGTTCAGGATAACTGTTGGTAAAATAAGCAGCGGAAGTTTCCGTAGAAAGGGTCATGATGGGAAGATCGGCCTCCTGCCCCATATGTCTTTCCGTAGGCACTACCCCGTAATCATCAACGATCGTTGTGTCGATGAGTGGTGATAATATCCACTCCCCGATGGTAGCCCATCCTTCATCCATCCATGCATACTTGGTTTCATTGGTGCCCAGGTAAAAAGGAAACATCATATGAAAGATCTCGTGGGTGGTAAGTGTTACTTCATCAAATCTTGTTTCAACAGGATTATCGTTCACCATCATTGGATATTCCATCTGGTCAAGCCCGTCGAACACCGTGATATGAGAATATGGGAAAGGCCATTTTGGAAACACAAAGCTCATGTACTCCACTGTTTTATGTGCATCGCCTGCCACCCAGTAATAATCATGATGCTTTGGATTGAAAACCGCATCCACACGGGTACGCCTGCCTGATGAAGGATCTACAACAAGCGAGGAAGACTGCCATGTGTAATGGTCACTTGTGGCAAACGCAAAATCAGGAACATTGCGGGCACTGTAATGCCAGGTATTATACGGATTCGCTGCAGTGATGTTTGCCGGGTCATCAGTTGAATCGATGATGTTGATGATCTTTTCACTTCGCTCTGCCTGGCTGATCCTTTCGCAGTAGGCAGGCTGCAGTACTTCTCCGCAGTTTTTCAGGTCACCGGTGGCCCATACAATAAAATTGCGGGGAACAGAAATGTATGCTTCAAAATTGCAGTGGTCATTATAAAATTCCTGGCTTCCGTTGTATGGATGACGGTTCCAGCCGTCAATATCATCATAAACCGTTATTCTTGGAAAAAAATAGGCAATGAAATGCGCATTGGGTTCAATTTCACCGGTGCGGATATGCGAATTTTTATTGAGCGTATAATGATAGCTGATCCTGAACTTTGTTCTGCTCCCCGGCAGGATCATCTGCCTGTTCACAGTCATATTGGTACCGTTAACGGGGCGTTGCGAAGCAACAATGTGCCTCCCTTCCACCAACATTGAATCGATCTGTACACCATCGGTAAGATCCCCGGGATCAATCATCCTTTGCCTTGGTGTGCCTTTCTTATAGAGATTGGGATAAAGTTTAAAAACCACCTGCCGCAGTGTGTCGGGACTGTTATTCACGTAATCAATTTCAACGGTTCCTGAAATCAGTCTTGAAGATGGAGTAAAATGGATCTTGAGTGTATAGTCGGCAGTATTCTGCCAGTAATTTTTACCGGGAGTCCCGTCAAATGACCGGGTGCCTTTTTCGTAAGTAAGCGCAATATTCCGTGGCATGGGAAGTGATTGGGCCCTGGAGGAAAAATTAAAAGCCAAACAAATAACAACAAGGCTGGTAAACTTCTTAATCAGCATGGACAATAAAATTAAAATTGCAAAGAATAAAACACTAAAATGATCAATTCTAAAGGGAATTGAGATTGATTAGTGCTACGATCTGCTCGAGAAAATATTGATCCGTTTCATTGAAAGCATCCAACTCCACGGAATCCACGTCAAGCACACCCGCTACTTCTCCGTTATGAAAAAGCGGCACTACAATTTCTGACTTTGAAAGACTGCTGCAGGCAATATGCCCCGGGAATTTTTCAACGTCAGGAACAATCAGTGTCTTTCCCTGTTCCCAACTGGCGCCGCATACCCCCCTGCCTTTTTTGATACGTGTGCATGCAACCGGTCCCTGAAAGGGACCAAGCACCAGTTCATTATTCCTGACAAGGTAAAACCCGGTCCATAGATGATTGAACTGCTCTTTAAGGGCTGCAGCCACATTGGCAAGATTAGCCACGAGGTCTGCTTCACCTTCAATGAGGGCTTTGATCTGGGGTAAAAGAGACTGGTATTGTTCTTGCCTGGTTCCGTTGATAATAGAAAGGTCTTCCGCCATGGAGCGAAGATAACAAGTATGCCTTCGCCTTACCGGCCGGTAATAAAAAAACCTCCCTTGAAGAGAGGCTTGTTACTGGTTTTGGTTCCTGGCCTATTGATTGACCTGGCGGCGTTTTTCCATATCCTTTCTTTGATTCTCAAAGAAAGTATTCACCGCTTTGATCTGTGTTTCCGTTAATGGGATAGCTGAATATTCCTTGCGTTCAGCCGCATTGAGTTCCTCTGTCATTTTTGTTCTGTCAGCCTCTCCCAGTTTTGCAACTTCACGCAGGCGGCCTGCATAACCAAAATGAATGGTGATCACTTTGTCGGCCTGTGCCTCACTGATCTTTGCCTGCTCCACGAGCATGGGTTTCACCCTTTCCTTAAATCGTTCAAGGCGCTGTGCATTGTCGCCCTGCTGGGCGTTGGCCCCGATGGCAAGTGTTGTAAAAAGGACTGATAGAAACAAAAACTTTCTCATATTGTCAATTTATTGATGGTAAATTTAAAATCTAAGATAAGGTTTCGTCACTAATCTTACTCTTCATTAAACTCAAAAATGAAAAACTGCGTTTTCTGGCTTTTTGAAAAATTATTGTCAGACACCAGTACCAGGCTTTTTTTACCTCCCGGCAACACAGGTCCCCAACAGATCCCTTCCAGGTTGTCCACTTCCATTCCAAGACTATCAAAGTCAAGCAATAAGGTTTTTGAAGCAGGCCTGAACCTGGCCTGGTGAAGCCCCGCGATACTGCTCACGTCTTCGGACTTTGAAAGATCGGCCAGGTAAAGCCTTATGCCGCTGTTGGTCCTGCCCACGGAATAAGACCTTTCCATAACGATCAGGCGGTCCCTTCCTGCATGGAGGATTTCTGAAACACCATTTACCTTGAAACCACCGGCAGGAACAGGTGGCCATTTAACAGGGTCGACCCGGTAAGCGTATTGCCTGCCCTGCTTATTCTCATCCAAGGGCAAACGAATCAGTCTTACCCAGGCAGCACTGTCACCGGTAGCGGCTTTTGGTCCGTCTTCATACAAAGGTTCTTCCACTGAAGCATACAGGTATTGGTAATGATCATCAAAGCAAAGCCCTTCCAGTACGCCGTTTCTTCGAGGACCTTTTTCGGTGTTTTGCATAGCCATGTTCGGGGGCAGTGTAATCGCGTACCTGAATTTTCCAGTTGTATCCATGGCATGAATGAAAGGATCAACCAAAGCGGTGAACTTTCCGGACAACAAGCGCTCACCTTCACTGCTCCAGAACAATTCATTTTTCACCGGGTGATACCTGATGGCTTCGGGATCTGTACCCTGCCCTGGATCGGCTGCGGCAGAAGGATAAGGAGTTCCGTCTGGCCTTAATAAGTTTTTCTTACCAAGAAAGATGACCGTGTCGATCTTCTTTTCACGTATGATGATCTTTGCGGTGTAAAAACGTGCCGGCCTGAGATCCGACCTGTCGTCGCAAACCAGGTAATACAATTTATGTTGAGCATCATAATCAATTCCGGATAAACCGCCTACCGGGGTTTCTTCAAATACTGTTTCAAAAGGAATCGTGTACTGGTCGAGGAAATTTAATGTAGGAATATTATTCCTGTGAATGGATGCGGTGCGGCAGGCAGGCGCGATGATCACCAGCACAAAACAGATGTGCAGGATGTTAACAAAAGGAAAGCATTTCATGTGCATCAAAATTGCTTAACTTTTCCGGCCAAACCATAGTTATGTTTCGTTTATTACCGGTTCTTTTTTTATTGCCTTTTCTTAATGCCTGTGAGCAGCGCAATGCAGGTGTAAGTGATAAAGAGGATTTACAGTTTTTGCAGGCCGACAGTCTCAGGGAAAATATCCGGATCCTGGCTTCTGATTCTTTCATGGGCCGCAAGCCTTTTACAGCAGGTGAAACAATGACCATCACCTTTCTGCAGCAAAAATTTGCAATGGCGGGTCTTGAACCCGGCAATGGCAACAGCTACCTGCAGGATGTGCCGATGGTGAATATTGAAACGGAAGCAGACAGTATCATGCAAGTTTATTCAGCCCGCGGCAATTACTCACTCAAAGGTTTCCATGATTATGTGATCTGGACTGAAAAAACAGACCCGGTCATCAACCTGAACAATGAAGAGCTGGTTTTTGCTGGGTATGGAGTGAATGCACCAGAAAGAAACTGGAATGACTATGCCGGTCTCGATGTAAAAGGAAAAATTGTTCTTGTAATGGTGAATGATCCCGGTTATGGCATAGACAGCTCTCTTTTCAAAGGGGATACCATGACCTATTATGGAAGGTGGACCTATAAGTTTGAAGAAGCAGCCAGGCAGGGTGCAAAGGGTTGCCTGGTAATACATGATACGAAGGCAGCAAGTTATCCATTCACCGTAGTGCAGAATAACTGGAATGGTTCAAAGCTGCATCTCGATGACCGCGGAAAAGACGTCCCTTATTGTGATGTGGTGGGATGGGTTTCCGCTGAAACAGCCATCAAACTACTGCAATCCGCTGGTCTTGATTCCACCATTTACAGGCAGGCCGCTAAACCTGGTTTCAAGCCCGTGCCGCTTGATACCAGGATCACAACATCCATGAAAGTAAAGGCCAGTTACAATAAAACCTATAATGTGATCGGCAGGATCACCGGAAGCAAATTTCCTGATGAATATATTGTTTACACGGCCCACTGGGACCATCTTGGAATAGGTAAACCCGATGAAACAGGTGACAGCATTTATAATGGAGCCCTGGATAATGCCAGCGCCACTGCAGGACTAATAGAACTGGCAAGATCATTTAAAAATGCAGGCACGCCACCGGAAAGGACCATCGTATTTCTTGCAGTGACTGCGGAAGAACAGGGCTTGTGGGGATCGGCATGGTATGCGCAGAACCCTGTGTACCCGCTTAATAAAACTGTAGCCAATATCAATATGGATGGGTTGAATAACCTCGGCAAAACAAAGGACATTATCATAGTGGGCCAGGGACAGTCGGACCTGGAAGATTACCTGCAGGAAGAAGCAAAAAAAATGGACAGGGTAACCAGTTTTGAAACCCATCCAGAAGCCGGTTATTACTACCGCTCAGACCATTTCAATTTTGCCAAGGTTGGAGTTCCCGCATTGTATACTGGTCGTGGTTCGGATGTAATTGGAAAAGAAAGAGAGTTTGGCGCTAAGGCAGATGAAGAATACAGGGCCAAACATTATCACCGTCCATCAGATGAATACAATGAAGATTATAAGGTGGAAGGCGCCATTGAAGATCTTAAACTACTTTATCTCGTAGGAAAAAGACTGGCTGCCCAGGAAAAATGGCCTGAGTGGAAAAAAGGTTCGGAATTCAAAAGGAGATGATTATTCTCCCAGCCTGAATAATAACCGGAGCCCCAGGGTTACATTGGGATAGGTCCCCTCTTCTTCACCAATGAGCAGCATACCCGGGACCCTGTAACAGCTATTGGGCTCTCCTACCACACCCAGTTCACGGTGCCGAATGCCAAGGCCAAAATAGGTATCAAAAATGAGCCGGCTGCGTGTAGGTAGCAATACACCGCCAATGAAGTTGAAGCCATAGGCCTGCCGCCTGTATTTGAATTCCTGGCGTTCTTCATAAGCAGGTACATCGTCAACGCAATCCTTTCCCAGCCAGTCATCCATTTTATGATTGACAATTTTATAAAACAACTGAGGCTGCAGGTAAAAATTCTTCCTTTCGTTCACAAAAAATTTCATGGATGGCCTGAACAGGAATCCGCTGGAACTTTTGTTGATATCGCTGCCATTATCGAAATACCCGGATCCGACAATATAACCACCTTCCAAAGCAATTACGGCACCCGGTCTAACTCTGAATTCATAACCTCCGGCCACGGTAAAATCAACACCGATTAACATAAGCGGGTTCACCATTACAGCTTTCTGGTATTCAACAGGTCGTTTATTTTTCTGCGAATGGGCGGTAAGAGAAAAAATAGAAATAAGAATGATCAAATAAGGCTTCATCATGAAATTTTCTTTACAAGAACAGGGTTTTGTTCATCAGTGATATCATAGAGCACCATACCGTCATTAACCCAGCAAACCAGGAGATTGCCATAGGGAATCACATCAATGAATCTGGATTGACTGGCATGAGCGATCGCTCCAACCCGGATGGGCTGAAATGGATTTGCAATATCAAAGATCACCAACCCTTCAATGCCATCACAAACATATAGGGTATTATTGGAATACCCGAGTCCATAAGGCTCCATCAGGAAAGCATTCCCCCTTTGTACCGGTTGCAGTACGTTACTGATATCATACACAGCAAGGATACTTTGAGTGCCGCCGCAGGGACCATTGGTCCTCAGGGTGGCAAAGGCCACTGTATCCTTTGCCACTACCGGGTCACAGCGCCGCATCACCTCCGGAGATATGGCTTCTGATAATTTCTGGGGATTGGCCGGGTCAGAGACACTGAAAATATGCACCATGCTGGTGGAACCAATGAACAGCCTGTCCTTGAAAGGGAAGATGGTTTCTATTTCAAAACCAACAGGAACCGTTCTTTTAAAAACCGGTGAGGCGCCATTGGCAATATCAAATACATTGAGATTTTCCTTGTCAACCGTATAGAGGTAATTACCCATGATGGTGAACCGGGCCATGGAACCGCCCTGTCCTGTTCCGCCAGTAAATGCGGCCGAGGTATCACTGGATTTCTCACAACCCAGGAGTATAACTATACTTAAAATTCCAATAAATTTTTTCATACAATATTTTTTAGCGGCGGCATTTAGGATTATCAACAGGCTGCTGTTTCCAATCGATCACGATTCCCTTGGAAGGATCAGCACATTCAAAATAAACATTACTGAAAGGAGGATATTCCTGCGAAATAGCAGGGAAGGCATCTTTCATGCGGTTCACCAGTTGGGGAGCAGCAATATTGTTCAGGTTAAAGACTACCAGGTCATTGAGATTGTTGGTGTAAAGAAAACCGGATTTAATGGCCAGCTCGGAACAAAGCGGGATGCTGATAAAGGAGATTTTATGCGCCTGTTGTGGGTTACTGTTATCAATGATATGAATGCCCTGGGACTGCTCTACCTGGAAAAGATACTGGTTATACGCATAAATTTTCCCGGCCCTGACCGTGGGACGGGCTGGCTCCACTGAAATTGAACTGGCTTCCTGCGCAGTGGCGTACACAGGCACATAGGCCATCATTGAATCGCGTTCGTTGATAACGGGCTCACATGCCGCCATCGAAAACAACAGGAGAATGAAAAGATATCTCATGTAAAGATTTTGAAGGTTGACAGGCAACTAAACTAAAGCGTTGCTCGGTTTGAAATTTTTTTTTGAACAGACCAATAATGCAGGACTAAATTGCAGGTTTCCCCGGAATGAAAAAAATTATTGGTCATTTAGGAGCTTATATACGGTATGTTGACAAACCTCATTTTACCTTGTCTGCAGTTTTTACCGCGCTCGCCATCTTTATTAACTATTACCATGGCCTGAATAAAAGGCTGAGCGTTCTGGATGAAGGCCAACAATACCTTGGCTGGATGCTGGTATTCCTCCTGGTCTTTTCCTTTTCTTACATAGCAGGCAGCATCATGTTGAAAAAAGATTATTTCCGGCAGAAAAACTTCCTGTTGCTGCTGATCATAGCGCCGGCCATTTTTGCCTGGAAAATGTCGTCCAATATTCAAATCAATTTTAGCGGTCATGTGCTGGAAAACAGTTACTGGAACCAGGTGGCCTACTGGCCGTTGAAACTCCTGGTGATGATCTGCATTCTTCTAATTGTATGGAGGATGTTTGATGCTGACCAGCCATTTTATGGCATGAAGCTGAAAGGGTTTGACGCAAGACCTTACCTGCTGATGCTGCTGATTATGCTGCCGCTGGTAGCTCTCGCCTCCACACAGCCTGATTTCCAGGCTATGTATCCCAAACTCAAGAATGTACTGGATCTTTCAGAGAAACATGACCATCCACTGTACAAGATCCTTTATGAATTATCCTATGGAAGTGATTTCATTGGTATTGAACTTTTCTTTCGCGGCTTTCTTGTAATGGCCTTTGTAAGATTTGCAGGCAGGGATGCCATTCTTCCTATGGCCATGTTTTACTGCACGATTCATTTTGGCAAACCCCTTGGAGAATGCATCAGTTCATTTTTCGGGGGCATATTGCTGGGCGTTATTACCTATCATACCCGTACCATCTACGGAGGATTGATGGTGCACCTCGGTATTGCATGGATGATGGAATTATTCGGGGCTTTCCCCGCCTCATCCTGGTTTTAAATTCCGGGAAAAATAAAAACTGCAGGCCTGTAAGCCGGATCCTGTTTCATCCGGCGTTAGCCGGATATAACTATCATTTATCTGGGATGCCCATTGCTGAACACCTCTATCTGCCTACCCACTCCCGCCTTCCGGCAAGCCGGAACCGGACGAGCAGCCCGGGATGCGGGATATATTTGGCATTTCAGCTCGTAAGGTTTGCCCGCTTCCTGCCTTGCAACAGGAGGCCGTGGGCTCTTACCCCACGTTTTCATCTTTTCCCTTTGCAGGGTAGTTATTTTCTGTGGCACTGTCTCGATCACGGTCTTTCAACCGTAACGTCCCGGGGTTACCGGGATACGTTGCTCTGTGCTGTCCGGACTTTCCTCCCCATTCAAAGAATGAAGCGATAGTACAACCTGCAGTGAAGCAAATTTACAGCAAATGAAACCGTGATATCGTTAAGATTGGATGAACAAACGGCAGTAGGGCGTGGATTTTGTAAGAGAATTTTCAAAATCAGAAATGAGACCAACAAAATACCTGGTGCTATGCTTTTTAGTTTTGACCGTTTATGCGTGTAATGAGCAAATAAGTATAGACAATAAAACGGCAGTAGACTCCATCTCCATCCCTGCAAATACTGATTCCGTGAATAACTTCCCGGTGGTAACTGATTCTTCAAGTTCTGAAACACAGGGGTCTTCCAATCAATTTTCATTAACCGGTATTCACGATTTAACCCTGCACTGGATCAGTTGGGAGCGACCAGGAAAAATTGACATCAGCCCGGCTGAAAACGGATGGCACCCGGTAAAGGGCAGTCAGAGAGATGGCAAAGGAAATTTCCTGCTGATAGAAGGAGAATTAATGGCCCTGAATCCCCTGGAACTTCATTTCAGGGGCACCATACAAACCCGTGTCGGTTCTATTAACAATGGTGACACTTGTACCAGGAAGGGAGAGCAGATTTTCCTTTCAACCAGAAACCGGAAATACTGGAGACTCCAGGCAATGGAAAATTGTGAAGGAAACCGGGTAGTTGATTATATTGATATCTATTTCTAACGGTGAAACACCGTGAACTGCCACAATTGTAAAATAGCTGTGATGAATTTTTTAGTATTTTGAAAAA
>CAYWSQ010000085.1:0-14798 GCA_964460925.1 uncultured Flavisolibacter sp.
CAAACTAAAAACAATGACAAAAGAACAAGAATTTATTAAAAGCTATGGTGAGTACTTTGTAAAAACAAATGAGTTAATCACCCTGCTATTTAGCAACCTAAACCCTAATTTATCGGGTGATGTTGCTGCAGAAATTAATCAGGCTTTTCATGCTGTAGCAGACTATATGCAAATAGTCGAAAAGCTAGGAACCGAATTAGCAAATACACCGAAATTTCCAGTGACGTTAGCAAATTAATCAACAGAAATTTTGTAATTTTACATTGTTACTTTTTATTGATTTTTGAATGTTTCCTTGACCAACGAACTAGAGAAAAACAGACAATAGTTCTACACAAATCGCAGACACCACTTTGCCGGGACCACACCACAAAGCCGGGAGCCATAAGTAAAGAACTCCACACCAACAAAACACAATCAACCCGCTTTTACAGCAGTTGACTATTTGAACCGGATAAGAAACCGCTTACGCAAGCATTTCCGAAAACGTTGCAAGTAGAAGTTTTCCTAATCACAAATTTTAATCACAGTTCATGCACTACGCATGACACAAATAATTTTTATAATGACAAAAGAACAAGAACTCCTCCAGGAAATGGAGAAAGCAGCGCAAACATTTCAAAATTCTGCGCAGGATATAGAAGATCTCAAAGCAGCTGTAAAGGCAAACCAGGTAGTAATTGACCAAGCAGCAATCATGATGAAGGATAGCAAAAACGGAAATTTTACCTCAAAAAAATCGTTTGGTGAGGCATTTGCTGAAAAGATCGAAAGAGAATTTAACGACAGGGCTGAGGAAATTAAACATTTCCAAAATAGCCGTGATGCAAAGATCTCATTTGAATTGAAGGCAGTAGGAACCATGACAAACTCAGGCCACCTTACAGGTGATGGAGTTGCCAGCTACGGAACCAGACAAGGTATATTACCTAATCAGAAAGTAAATTTCAGGGATCTCATTCCATACACTCAAAGCCCTACGGGTATTTACGTTTCATATCGTGAAACCGGAGGCGAAGGTGCTTTTGATATTCAGACTGAAGGTCAAAGCAAAGCACAGGTAGATTATGACCTGAGCGAAGTAAAAACAGTAAGCAACTATGTTGCTGGTCTGGCCGTGTTCTCAAAGCAATTGATGACACACCTTCCCTGGTTACAAAATACCCTGGTAAGAATGCTCCTCAGAGATTTTTACAAAAAGGAAAATGCTTACTTCTACTCTACCGTTGCTTCGGATGCTACAGGTAGTATTTCATCTGCTGAAACTTCCGATATCAAAGCACTTATTGATTGGATTATGGCTCAACAGGATGCCGATTTCAATTCAAGCTTTGTGATCGTAAAGAACAGCCAGAAAGCAGCTCTGTTGAAGCAGTTGTTTGATGGAGGTAATTACCTGGGGGCCGGTTCAGTAGTTGGAATGCCTGATGGCTCTATCAATGTAGCTGGTGTGCCTATTATTGGCGCATCATGGGCAACTGAAGATAAAGCAATGATCATTGATACCGATTTCATTGAAAGAGTTGAAACATCATCTATCAGGGTTGAGTTTTCTTATGAAGATGGCGACAATTTCAAAAAGAATCTGGTAACTGCCAGGGCTGAATGTTTTGAGGATCTTAACCTCCTGAGAACTGATGCCCACAATTACCTGGATTTTGGTAATGTTTCATAAGTTCTAGTTTTTCATATTGGTCCACTTTTGTTGAATGTTCCCCCGGCTAATCTTGGCTGGGGGTTTTCTATCTCAAATATTGAGTTAAACTTGAATAAAGTTTAGGGTCAGACTGTCTCATCCTTTCCTGTATTTCTTTTTGTAATTCTAATAAGGGATTAGCAATAGAATTGAGAAAAGTAACAAGCATCAAACTCAATTCCTTCCTTGTATATTCTTTAGGTTGATAATATTGAAATTTGGAACCACCTTCAACAACATCCCAAATAAATAACCTTTTTAAGTCTCCATCTGGCCAATAAATAGCACAATGAGCCAACATATTCCGAAGAATCAAAAAATCATCCAAATCCTTGAAAAGTGTTTCGTGTTTTTCAAACAGATCTAAATGATAATTCCTAACCAATTCTTTTACTCTTGAAATCTTACCTCCAAACGTCAAATTCTTTAGTTTCAAAGAGGCTGATTTGCTTGGTTCAACATATTGATCAGAATTACTGAAATACACAATGTCCATTAAAATAACTTCAAATTTTATGGATATTTTTAAAGCTGTACCCCTTAAGCTTATTTCAAAATTTGCCTCGTTTTCTAACCGTGACATAAACGGTCCTATTTTTACACTAATAAATTTATGTATTTAGTCTTGGTTATTACATGTACATTCTGATATGTACTCTGGATTGAAATGATAATAATTACAATATTCCTTAACTGCATTTAAAGCCTCTTCATATCTATAGTCCATTAATTTGCGGAATATTTCTTCATACCCTATCTGATTTTCTTCTCCTGTGGATGATTTCAAATGAATAATTGCATCTCGCATTTGCTTAAGGTTACCAATATGTACATAAGTGGGAGGATGCGCCATGGCAAATGGTTTCTTTTTGTCTTTATAAACTTGGGCTAAAACATCATTAACCTTTTCGTCAAATCTTACATATTTTTCAATTTGGCTTTTATTATAAACTTCAGTTTTGGACTTTGATTTTTTGATATACTCAAAGTCTGTAGATGGTATTGCTCTATTAACAAATGCCTCCAATGTTGTGAAAAGATAAATAATCACGCCTGTAGCGTTTGCAAAAAAAGCGTACAATTCATTTAAAATATCTTCTTGCTTTATTGCTGTAAGTTTTTCTAAAATATCCTTTTTCCTAATCTGCACCTGCCTGAAATTATAATAGGCATTATTAAAATACATGAGTACAGGATCTGGGATAGGAATAAATTTAAAATATTCACCCACTTTGTAATGAGTAGCTAATACAACGGTATTAGAGGTATATGCAATAAAAAAAGCTTTATTTTTTGGGATTTTAGTCAATTGCCCCATTTGCTCAACAGGTATTGATTCTATTGTCGCCTGGAAATTTTTAATGGTTTTTTCGTCAACTTTCTTTTCAACCAAATATCTTTTCTGAATATGCTTCTTTAGGTTTGCCATTGTATTAATTGTTTTCAAACTATGAATCAGCTTATATTAAATCAAGGGAATATAAGATACATGCTTTCTTGGGAACTATTACATCAAGATAACAGATGCAAACGCATTAAAGTATGGCCGGCAAAGAACCCTGATCTTTTCATAGTCTTGGAGAATAACGAACCATTAATCAGGGGCAAAGGCTTAAAGAAAAGGCGGATTGATTGGAAGCAGATTGAAGGGCCAACAAGATCACAGGCCACTATTGACCAAATAGTAAAGGAGATCACTAACCCTAGCAAACCCTCACAGGATATTATTTACACTACACCAACCTACAACCGGAAAAAGAAGCCGGATGATCAAACTCCTTTAGGTGATCGAAATAAACCTCACTAGCTACTTTCTCGATTTATTCCAGCGTTCCTGGTACTCAGCTAAAGAAATTTCAGCCCGTTCAAACTTTGCTTTTAGTTCCTTTTGTTCATCAGTTAATTTGAGATCATCTGAATAATCAGACACTATAACCCTAGATGCAGCAGGTAGAGGTGCCGGTATTTCTAGTTGCTTTATTAATGATCCACCTACTAAAAGTATGGCTCCAATAATAGCCAGGATGCCTGCTATGATAATTAAATTCTGCTGATCATTCATCATACTCAGGTTACTGATCCTGTCCACCCCTAGGCCGCTAATCCCGGCATTTACTGAGGTATCTGAGGTATAGGCATAAATCCCCAGGATAGAGCCAATGATCATAAGAAAGATGCCAAATTCACGCATAAGAGCAAGTTTTAGTTAATGTTAAAATAAGGAAAAAGGATGATATAAAATAGGGAAGAAAGAGATATGTATTTGGAATATTGGAATATTAGAATACCTTAGAAGTCTAAAACAATTAACATGCAAAAAAGTCTAACAAAACTGCCCCCACGTAGTAAAGTAAATGGTAAATCAATCCCAACTTTAAGCCCTGAGGATGTTCCCCTGGATCCTCTTTTTAGCCCTAAAGAATGGAAACTCTTAAAACGTAGGCTTAGCCTTCGTCCTTTTGAGTATGAAATTTTATTTGCTCCAATGACGCTCGTATCAAACAAAGCTATTCTTTGGTATAAAGAACAAGAAGGTGATAGAGATACATATCCTGTATGCCTTCAGGTTTACTCCTTTAGGGAAAAAAGATGGAAAGAGGATTGCTTAAACAGTCATTCATTTTTTGCCCTGTGTGAATACAATGGTCTGCTTTGGAGGTGTAAGGATTTTAAAGAAGTAGCACTTCTACAAAAGGCACTAAAAAAATATTTGAAAATGAAACAACCGGAAATGCTCTGGGAAGATTAATCCATAGCTATCATTTGCCTAGTCTTTTGAGTGCAGATGAGTGTTAATATATATTTGCAATTGACGTGGTTACTCCATGTTAATTGTTAAGAAGTGGCAGGGTTTATACCTTGCCCTTCGCTTTTTATAGATCCATATCCCTTTATGTATTACATTTAACCCCATGCCCCGCAAGCCCTCACATACCGAAGATCCGGCAACTCAAAAGGTATCATTCAATCTACCTCCTGATCTGGCCTGGAAGTTCAAATATGCCTCCCAGATGAAAGGAGAAACACAAACACAGGCCCTTATCAGCTTGCTCAATAAGTACATCAGTAGTTATAAAAGCAACATTCCACCGATGCCAAAAAAGACAGGATAACGAGATTAAGGCGAATATCTGTATATGAGGTAGTTTTAGCAATAATTTGTGACTATATTGTTACTCATTTTATAATTTAAGACCTAACATAATAATTTTCAATTACTTACATTGCCTGTTCGATTCCAGTCCCGGGCACAAGTGAGAAAGAGAAACAGAAAGAGAGCGGAAAGCGCCGCATATTCTCTTTCTGTTTCTCTTTCTCTTTTCTCTTTCTTCCCTGTTCCTGTTTCTGTTTCTCTTTCTCTTTCTATTTCACCTTATACCTCCAACACAAATCAAGATCTCCTACCTCCATTCCTGATGCTATCGCAGCATTTTTGATTTCTACTTCATGTTCTACCCGGTAATTCATATGAAAATTGCCATCCTTGCAAAGGCGCAAGGCAACCGGTATACTACCATCTGCGATCATCATAATGGCAGACCTTTCGTACCGGCCGGAGAAATAGAACAGTTCCAGGATGTCTACCACATTAACCGGAGCCAAAGAAAATGCTTCAGCCTCCAGTGAATTCGACAGCATTTTTTTTAGTGTATTTCTTTTTTTAAAAGACTCAAAAGGAAAATCTTTCATGGAGGTATCCAGGTAATCTATAAAATATATTTTTACCGTTCCCAGTGCGGCGAAAAAAGCTGGCAGCGGAAGGCCTCTGAAATATTCTTTCCTATTAGCAGCAATATAGGCTGCTACGCAATGACCATCAATAACCATCAGTTCATGAAAAGCTGGTGCCTGGTGATCATAAAATTTACGGAGCAGCGCTGCATCTTCCTTGTTTTTCACATTCAGTTCCGATGCAAAACTTTGCTGCATCTGTGCAATGAAATTGTCTGCAAAGGGTGAAAGTTTGAAAACCTGGGTACGGGTGTATTTATTGAGCAATTTCATTAAGAAAAATAACCTGTAATTGTAAAACTAAGTTTTGATTTTCATTACAGGATTTATTTCCTGATAAATTAATAAACCCCTATTACCGGAAATTTTATAGCCGTTAGGGCGGGAAGGGCGGTAAATAAAGTCATTAAAAATTGTACAGCACTACGGCACCAATGATGAATTCCAAAAAAAGAGAGCGTAGTCCCCGCTCTCTTCCTGTTTCTGTTTCTAGTTCTCTGCCGGCGGCTGATTGATCAGCTCCATAAACTGGTTCAGTTTCGGAGTAATGATGATTTGCGTACGCCTGTTGCGGTTTTTTCCTTCAGGTGTATCGTTGCTGGCGATAGGATTGTATTCACCACGACCACCTGCAGTCAAACGCTTGGGATCCACACCAAAATTATTTTGCAGGGCCTGCACCACAGATGAAGCCCTCAATGCACTTAAATCCCAGTTGTTGCGGATGTTTGTTTTGGAGATAGGCACATTATCCGTATTTCCTTCTACCAGCACTTCAAAATCTTTATAGTCACTGATGATCTTGGCGATCTTGGCCAGGGTAGCATTGGCTTTGTCAGAGATTTCGTAGCTGCCGGATTTGTACAGCATGTTATCTGAAAGCGATACATACACCACACCTTTTAATACCTGTACATCCACATCCCTCATTTCCTCGCTGCTCAGGGAACGGGTGAGATTATTTGTGAGCACCAGGTTCAATGAATCACTTTTGTTTTTGGAGGCGATCAGTTGCTGAATGTATTTATTGGAGGCATTGATCTCATCCACCAGTTTCGAAATATTGACATTGCCCTGCCCGGCGGAAGTAAGACATTTATCCAGGGCTGATTGCAGGGTTTTCAAATGTTCCTGCTCGGTTCTCAACCTGGCTTCCAGGTTTTCGATCCTGACATTGGCAGAAGCCAGGTTAGACCTGAGCTCGCTGCCTTCCCTGGCAATGGCATCACTCCGGCTTTGAAGGGAGGCATAATCCGTTTGCAAGGCCTGGTATTTTTTAGTGCTTACACAAGCTGGTAACATTACCGTGGCTAGAATTCCTGTTAACAGGAGAAAATTAATTTTCATCTGATAGTATTTATTGAATGAAAAAAGACTAAAAAAATGTGCCAGAAGGCTAAAATGCAGGAAGGAATGGCTTGTCAAAGATAAGTCCTTGATTGAAGTGATGCATTTAAACGGCTTATTCTAATCAATAACCATTGATAAAACTATAAGAGTCAGGATAATTATATTAAAAGGAAATGTTAGAATGATCTGGTTGAAAGTCATTTGTCGGTGCGAGGATATAAGTAAAAGAAGCTCTTAATTGCGACACAAATGGTATCAAAAACATCACAATCAATTGGACCAGACTGCATAGCCTTTTCTCCTGAGTAACAGGGTTAGCTTTTTCTCCATGTGAAGCGCTTCTTGTCTGCTCATGGGTTTCAGGTTGAGGTGATCGTAGAGGCTGGGACGCAGATAGCGGCCATATTTCTGAACAATGTTCGCGGAAATTTTATGCCCCTTCCGACTAATATATCCCGTTTTATGCTGCATCAATCTTTCCGCCGGGGTTTTGCTTGTCATGCCTACATACAGGCATTCCAAAACCCCATTGAACTGAGGATTCGCGGCCCTGAACCTGGCATCTTCAGTAAAAACTTTTTTAGCCAGTTCCACTACATAAACCCTGTACACAGGCATGGTATAGTTTTATAAATTTATATGCCGTTGTTGGTGTTAGTTAATACATCACTTTACTTTCAACCAGTCATTCCAACAACTGAATGAAAATCATTCTGACCTTCACCAAAATTTGAAATGTGCTAAACCCATAAAGTAAGTAAAAACTGGTTGAAGGTCTGTTGTTGGTGTGAGCGTACAATTGAAAGATGCTTTTCAAAGGCGAACACCGACAATGGAATAAAAATTCAAGCAAAGTCCATATTGAGTCCAATAGTTCATAGACTTAATTAATATCAAGTATAATTGTTTGGAAATTGCCGTCATTACGAGTAAAAATTATAAAACAGGATTGATGTTGGTGTTGGAAATTGAGTGAAAGTGATGTGTAGAAAAATACCAACGGATAAAAGTTGTCACCCCATTTCCTAAAATGTTTTTATACTATTTCATTTAAATTGGATTACTACAAAGTTCTTCCCAAACTCCAGTGAACGCAAAAAATTTATTCTTAGTCAGATTGAATATTATCATTCCTTTTTGGGGTTCATTCATGGAACGCATTTTTTCCTCTGTCAATCTAGGAAAGACTACACCTTTTGAATCAGATTCTATATTAACAATTGCAGAATTAATTTCTTCAGCTGATCCAATAATCAAAGATCCACTGGGCGATAACCTCATAATTCCAGATTTGCGATCATTACTAGTGGCATTTAATATAATTCCACCATTCCCTTCACTCTTTATCATGAACGCACCAGAAAAGGTTGCATTTGATGAAGGTGAAAGAGTTCCCAACCAATTAGAGATATCACCTTGATTAATATAAATACCTGACGATGCATTTATACCTAAACTTGAATTTGAAATCGTTAAACCGGTACTTTGATCCAAACTAGATGCGAAATAACCTAATGTTGATTTGCTAAAGATTGGTATATCAGGACTATCATAAACAATAATCGAATGAGTTGTCCAAAACTGACCTTGAGTTTCTATCAACCGAGATGATAAAGTAATCTTGGTTTCTTCAATGCTCTCCCATCCTAGGTAACCTTCATGATTACGAGCGGCCATTGAAAAATTGTTTTTGCCTGTATATATCTGAAAAGTGCCAGTTCCCCCTTCGTCTATATTATTGGAATGAGCATTTAGAGTAAACGACACAGGCTGTGTTAATGTAGGTGCATTCAAAAACGCAAAACCTTCGCCATTACCAATCCATTCTTCTTTAAAAATGCCTTGTTTTATTATCATTGCTCCATTACCAAAGGAAGCAGGTTCGCTCAATGAAATCGAATTGCTTGCAATCATTGATTGAAGAGATAATTGGTCGCCATCCTTATTCATCAATTGACCATAGATGAATTTAAAAGATTCGATTTCTTTGCCATTATAAATAGTTTCAACGCGATTTACATATTCCGAAAATATAATAGGTTGGTTAGTAATTTTAAATGTAAGATCTTCAGCTATTTCTGATTCCGAATCTAAATTTAAAACGGGAAGATTTGAAAAATGACCATCAAAATACAAAGAGAAGTTCTCTTTTTTTTCCCACTCTTTTCCCAAATATGATACAGCATTTTTTTCTATTGAAACAGACAAGGCCTGAAGATATAATGGATCTGTATTATTTACTAACTTGGAATTTTCTAAAAAATCCAAGAGGTCTGTATTAGTTAATTCTCGTATTTCATTGGAAATAATTTCGTTTCCAAAAGTTGGTAACACTAGAGATTTTGAAGATTCAAAGTCCTTTAATAATAAAGGGTACCGACCTGCAATAGAATTTAGTTTTGAAAGATCATTATTCTGAGCAGCTACAGTATAATTAAATATTAATAATAAAAAAGCGAATTTTTTCATAAAAACTATTGAGGATTTATTATTAGAGTAAAGCCCAAATCTGGATTTTTATTTTTTACTATTGAAAAGCGTTCAGATTTAGAATAAGATTGAAAGTGCTCAATTGCTTCCTTTGAAAGCTTGGAATAACCCAAATCAATTAATTTATCAAAAATCTGAAACCCAAATATCTGGGCTTCCTTATCATTTGAAGGATAACTGATCTTCAACTTGGTCTCTTTAGAAATAATTGATGATGTAATTCTTTCTAATTCGCTCGAATTCAATTTTCGTTGAGGCAAACTATTATAGTTATTAATTGTTGTCCTATTATCACTAAAATATTGGCTATTGTCATGATTATTTTGAATAACTGTGTTATTACTCCCTGAGACAAGTTGTAAATTTTTTACACTATCAATTGATATGTTAGGCTTATTTGAATTATCTCTGTAAGCAGAATCCTTTGGAAAGGGCGATTTTGATTCTTTTACGAAAAAAATAGGAACTGATATAATAAATATTACAAAGGAGCTTAACGCAATACCATATATTCGAAATGATCTTAATGTGGTTTTCGAAAAAATGAATCTTATAACTAAAACTTCTGTGAAAGCCAATAATAAAATATAAAATATTTTGAATGCAATATGAACTCGTATCGAACTAGGAATTTTTTCAAAAACATCCAATACAGAAATCAACAACGCAAACACGGATGAAATCCACCTGAGGGTATTTTCATATTTGGCAATATTACCAAGTGACATAATAGAATATTGGTTTGATACAGGTCTAAAATACAAAATTTAATTGCTAAATATTTGAGCTTTTTTCCACAGTTGTGTATTAATTAGAAAATTACGCTATTTGGGATAGCTTAATATATGGTTATGCCGTCTACAATTGGTGTTTTTTAGGGCAGTACAATTCTCATCCTGCCACACCAATAATTGACTTTAGTAAAATCCAATTCATGAATGTTGCACCTTATAATTCTTATTCTTTATTGCCCATTTCGTATGGAAACTTTTTCAAACTAGATGAATAGAAGAATATCATTACTTTGAGTTATTCCAAGGTGGCTGTGAAGTTAGACAGCGAAAATACGGAAACCTGATCGCACGCATCATAACTTAAAGGAACAAGTTTAGTTCCCGACTACCTGTTAAATAAAACTTCCTCACGTAGAGCCTGGCGTAGTTCACTTCACTTTAATTTTCCTTTTCCCAATTGCCTTTTCCTTAATAATCTCCTGCAAACTCTTCTTACTCGTCTTACTCTCCAGCCACGACAATATATCCAGGTAAGCAAAAGCCCTGGCTGCAAGCCGGTTGTCCTGGTACTTACTTAGTTTTTCATGCAGCAATTTGAACTCAGGCAATAACTGGCTGGGGCTTAAATGAAATGCTTTCTGCAAAAACTTAAAAACATCTTCTTCCACCGGTCCCAGGTTCTCCATCTTGGCCATAAAACGGTAAACGGATTTGACCAGGTATTCCAGCAGGTTCAGATTCCCCAGTTCATAATGCGCGATCAGGTGCAGCAACCTCGCATAACATTGCAGGTCGCTGCGCAGGTCCGTCTTCCAGTTGATGATGCGGTTGAGATAAGTGATGGCCGTATCCGCGTCACCACTGCCGAAATAGAGCGAAGCGATCTTGTAATAAAACACCAGCACCCGGTGGCGGTCCAGGTAAGGAGCATACTCCTTCAGCTTTTCTTCAATGACCGGGACCTCCGCAAGGCCTTCGCGGAAACTTCCCTTCATGAAATGTTTGTTGATCCGGGATGTATAGAGATATACAAAGACCTGGATGGTATTGCTGCTGCTTTTCTGCACCTGATCCGACCTGGAGAACTGCTCAAACTTTTCCAGCAAACGCTCAAACTTTTCCTGGTTATCCAGATCAAAATGCGCATTCAGCAGGTTGTGCACACCCTTGATATAATGCATGGTCTCAATACCCACCATCAATGGCTGCTGGTCAAACAAATCCACCCATTTGCTGGTATAACGGTAATACATCAGGAAATCCTGGCGGATGAAGGCATACCAGGACCAGGACTGGTAGTAATAGAGCCGCTGGTAAAAATCCTTTTCATCGATCGTAACCCCCTCCATGGCCTCACTAAAAAATCGCTGCAGTTCTTTTTCCTCCGCCTCGTTCCGCGCATGTCCATGGTTGATATACCAGCCATATAATTCCAGGGAAAGATTAGAAAGTTTCGTGATCAGCGCCAAATGTCCCACCACTTCATCGGCTTCTTCCGCCAGCTTATGGGCACGGTCCTTGAAACTCCTGGTAATATGCAGGGCCTCGATCTTTTTTTCCATAAAAAGGATCTGCACTAAAAAAGAATACTGGTTGTGCGACCTTGCATTTTCCTTGGCCCGGTCCAGCACCTTCAGGCTTTGCAGGTACAGTCCTTTATTATACAGGATCCGCGCATGATCAATCTGCGCATGCAGCTCCAGGTCAATATTATCGCTGGTCTCCAGCAAGCGCAGGCTGTCCAGCACCTGTTTATACAGGTGCGCCTTACGGTTAGCCAGTTGTTCCTTTTTGAGTAAAGGCAGTTTTTTCAACAGCACGGCTTCATCATATTCATCCATGCGGTCAAGTGCATCAAACAACTGGATGATCTTAAGATCTTCGTTCGATGAATTTCTTTTGCAATACAGTTTAAAATTCCGCTTCTCTCCTTTCTGAAGGCTCTGGATCAACTGGAAAACCGGGTCACCCGCGCGGTTAGGCATCATATAAATTTGAAAGTGAAATGCAATACAGGCAAGGGTTTAGGCCCGTTATGCCTTTTTTCAGCAATGCAAAATAGCCATATTTTGATTTTATCTGCGCGAATCCTCTCGCTAGCTTCGAAAG
This sequence comes from uncultured Flavisolibacter sp., assembly GCA_964460925.1. GTDB lineage: Bacteria > Bacteroidota > Bacteroidia > Chitinophagales > Chitinophagaceae > Flavisolibacter. Next base: position 12,112 of record CAYWSQ010000085.1, read on the forward strand.
CATCATCAAGGAAAATTTTATGGCAACCAACCAGGTACTCATCTTCGATACCACGCTCCGCGACGGCGAGCAGGTGCCGGGATGCAAACTCAACACAACTGAAAAACTGGAGCTGGCGCTCGAGCTCGAAAACCTTGGCGTGGACATCATCGAAGCCGGTTTTCCCATTTCCAGCCCCGGTGATTTTGAATCGGTGCAGAAGATCGCCAGGACCATCAAAGAAGCAACAGTCTGCGCCCTGAGCCGGGCCGTTCAAAAGGATATCGAAGTAGCCGCCCAGGCATTGAAATATGCACGCCGGCCGCGCATTCATACCGGTATCGGCACATCCGACTACCATATCAAAAGCAAGTTCAACGCCACCCGGGAAGAGATCCTGGAACGTGCCGTGCAATGTGTGAAATGGGCACGCCAGTACACCGATGATGTGGAGTTCTACGCGGAAGATGCCGGCCGTACAGATAATGATTACCTGGCACAGGTTATTGAAGCGGTAATTAAGGCAGGTGCCACTACGGTGAACATTCCGGATACTACGGGCTATTGCCTCCCCAGCCAGTATGGTGAAAAGATCGCTTACCTCATACATAATGTTTCAAATATTGAAAGGGCTGTGATCTCCTGTCATTGCCATAATGACCTGGGACTTGCTACCGCCAATGCCATCGCTGGTGTGATGAACGGGGCGAGACAAATAGAATGTACCATCAACGGGCTGGGAGAAAGAGCCGGCAATACTTCTCTTGAAGAAGTGGTGATGATCCTGCGCCAGCACCACCACCTGGATCTGCATACCCGCATCAATACGCAGCAACTCAACCCGATCAGCCGCCTGGTATCTGATACCATGCGCATGCCGGTGCAACCTAACAAGGCCATTGTGGGCAGCAATGCCTTTTCCCACTCTTCCGGTATTCACCAGGATGGATTTTTAAAGGACGCGCAGACCTACGAGATCATTGATCCGGAAACCGTAGGTGCTGAACAAAGCAAAATTGTACTTACAGCCAGAAGCGGCCGCAGTGCGCTGGCCTACCGTTTCCAGAAACTCGGTTACCAGTACAACCGCAATGACATCGATACCCTGTATGAAAATTTCCTGAAAGTGGCTGACTCCAAAAAAGAAGTGAAGGAAGAAGACCTGGTGCAGTTAGCCCGTCAATATCAACCTGAAATCGCAAGTGTAGCATAGACCATGGGAAAGACATTATTTGAAAAGATCTGGGACCGCCACGTGGTCCGCACCATCGAGGATGGACCATCCGTACTCTATATTGACAAACATTTTATTCACGAGGTCACCAGTCCGCAAGCTTTCAGTGGCCTGGAGAAAAGAGGATTGAAAGTATTCAGGCCGGAACAGGTAGTTGCCACGGCAGACCATAATGTACCTACAAAAAACCAGCACCTGCCCATCAGGGATCTTCTATCCCGGAAACAGGTGGAGCAACTGGAAGAGAATTGTAAAAAACATGGCATCACACTGTATGGACTGGGACATCCCTACCAGGGCATTGTGCATGTGATCGGTCCGGAACTGGGCATTACGCAGCCGGGAATGACCATTGTTTGCGGTGACAGTCACACTTCCACGCATGGGGCCTTTGGTTCTATCGCCTTTGGTATTGGAACCAGCGAGGTTGAAATGGTATTTGCCTCTCAATGCCTGCTGCAGACCAAACCAAAACTGATGCGCATCAATATTGAAGGAACACTGGCGAAAGGTGTGGTGTCGAAGGATATCATTCTCTATATCATTTCAAAAATTTCCGCGAGCGGCGCTACAGGATATTTTGTTGAATACGCAGGGTCGGCCATCCGCTCCCTTTCCATGGAAGCCCGTATGACGGTCTGCAATATGAGCATTGAGATGGGGGCACGCGGCGGCATGATCGCGCCGGATGAAACCACTTATGATTATATCAAGGGCAGGCCATTTGCTCCAAAAGAAGTAGAGTGGGATAAAAAACTGGAAGAGTGGAAAACACTTTACAGCGATGCGGATGCCATTTTCGATGAAGAACTCTATATCAATGCCGCGGATATCGAACCCATGATCACTTATGGCACGAACCCGGGTATGGGTATGGCCATCAACGGGCTGATTCCCACACCAGAGAGCATAACGGATATGGGTGAGCGTAAAAATATTGTGCAGTCACTGGAATATATGGGACTTCAGTCGGGCAAAACCCTGAAGGGCATGCCGGTTCAGCATGTGTTCATTGGCAGTTGCACCAATTCAAGAATTGAGGACCTGAGGCTTGTTGCGGGGCTGGTAAAAGGCCGGATGAAGAATGAATGGGTTAAAGTAATGATCGTACCGGGCTCGCAACAGGTGGCCAGGCAGGTGAAGGAAGAAGGATTGGATAAAATTTTTGAAGATGCGGGATTTGAAATAAGGCAGGCTGGCTGCAGTGCATGTTTAGGCATGAATGAGGATAAGGTGCCGGCTGGTGAGTATTGTATCTCTACAAGTAATAGAAATTTTGAGGGCAGGCAGGGTGCTGGTGCGAGAACACTATTGGCAAGTCCATTGACAGCAGCGGCAGCAGCGTTGACGGGAGTTGTTACAGATGTCAGAGAACCTTTAGGTCAATAAGTTCTTTAACCGCAGAGAAAACCAGCCTTCGCTATAGCTATGGCTGGCAAAGGGAGAAATGGAGATTACGCAGAGATTATGAACT
>CAYWSQ010000086.1:0-14426 GCA_964460925.1 uncultured Flavisolibacter sp.
AGAAACCAATGTAAAGGTGAGGCTGAACAGGGCCAAGGCCCTGCTCCAGAAAGAAATTGAACAGTACTACAGCAAGGCGGAAATATTCTCTTTCAACCTGGTGTATTGTGATGATATGGTCAACAGGGTTTTCCGCGAGATAAAAAAACAAAGAGCCACAATAAACGTCCTGCACTCATTTATAAATTTTTCACAACCTGCCGGATCTTCAAGATCTTTTATTTACCTGTGAGTTATTATTTAATAACGCTTGTAACCATTTCATTCTTCAACTGATCTAAAAAAAGGTAAAGAAGCTTTACATTAAAAACAAACAACCAATGCACTACAATCATGTGCCTATGAACGGGCATCATCTCAATGGTTACGGAAACAAAGAAGAAATAGCAGGCCTTCAAATAACAACAGCTTCCGACGAGGAAACAAAGGTGCGGCTGATCGCGGAACACTTCCGGGATATAATGCTCCTGCTTGGATTGGACCTTTCCGATGATTCACTTGCGGGTACACCTGCAAGAGTTGCCAAAATGTATGTAAAGGAAATATTCAGCGGCCTTAACCCGGCCAATGCGCCGGACCTAACGCTGTTTGATAATCATTACCAGTATAAAGAAATGCTGGTTGAAAAAAACATTACGGTGTACTCTTACTGCGAACATCACCTTATACCTATTATAGGCAAGGCACATGTAGCCTATTATTCAACAGGAAAGATTATTGGCCTTTCCAAGATCAACAGGATCGTTCATTACTATAGCAGGAGACCCCAGGTGCAGGAAAAACTCACAGAGCAAATAGGCGCGGCATTGAAAAAAGCGCTGCAAACTGAAGATGTGGCGGTAATGATTGACGCGGTTCATCTCTGCGTGGCATCAAGGGGAGTTGGAGATGTGAACAGTTCAACCCTCACAAGTCATTATTCCGGCAAATTCAGGACAGAAAAATTCAGGAATGAATTCCTCTCATCCGTCAAATAAAACAATCAAACAACATGGAACATATCATCCGCATTAACCGAATTGAAAAGATCACCCATGATGTAAAACGTTTTGTTTGTGAAAGGCCGCAGGATTATACTTTCAATGCCGGGCAGGCCACCGAGGTGTCAATCAATAAAGAAGGCTGGAGAAATGAAAAAAGACCTTTCAGTTTTACCGCCCTGGAAGATGCGGAAGAACTGGAATTTGTTATCAAAATTTACGCGGATCATCAAGCTGTCACCAATGAGCTGAACAAACTAGTGCCGGGTGATGCATTGGTCATTGGAGATTCGTGGGGAGCCATTGAATACCGGGGCCCAGGATATTTCATTGCCGGTGGTGCGGGCATCACTCCTTTCATTGCTATTTTCCGCCAACTGCACAAAGAAGGAAGACTGGAAGGCAATACCCTTTTCTTTTCCAACAAAACTGAAAAAGACATTATCCTTGAAAAGGAATTCCTGGCAATGCCCGAACTGAAAGTGGTGTATGTGATCACTAACCAGGATGAAACGAATTATCATCCCGGCTTCATCAATGAACAATTTCTGAAAGAACATGTAACAGATTTCTCCAAACATTTTTATCTCTGCGGTCCCCCTGCAATGGTGGAAGCTTTACAGGAATCACTGGCCAAACTGGGAGCAGCACCTGATACGGTTGTTTTCGAGAAATAGAGCTTTACAAGGATTGTTTGATTCAGCAAGCCATGCTCGGCGTATATCCAAACCGCTTTTTGAAACCTGTTGAAAAGCTGCTTACATTATCATAACCGATATGAAAGGCCACCTCCGATACATTCATCTCTTTTTGCTGAAGTAAGTTTTTAGCTTCCTGCATTCTCAACTGGTGAACATAACCGAAAACAGTGGTATTGAACAGTTGCCTGTATCCTTTCTTGAGTTTGAATTCATTTAAACCAAACCGGGTAGTGAGATCCTTCAGGGTAAAAGAATCAAGGTAGGCTGAGTCGATGAATTCCTTTACGGCATGCAAACGCTCAACATCCTGCCGGTTCCATTTACCATTTGCCTTCTGCCTGTGCAAAGATTGCAACTGTTCCAGTTGCAGCACGAACAGCTCCATTAATTTACTTTCCAAGAAAACGTACCGGGTAATACTGCTGAATGGACAATGCTGGATAGCATGTACAACCTCGAGAATCCTTCCACTGATATCCATGGCATAAGGCATCGATAGAAAAGGCTGTCTTGTCCGGACTTTATTCGCCATATTTTCCAGTTCCCCGGATTCACCTGACAGAAGCAACTGCCCGATATAATCAAGATCATAGCTAATCGTAAACGCATGAAATTCCCTGGACCTTACCAGGTGAGTTCCGGAGAAATCAGGATTGTATTGAATGCTTTGGTTATTACCTGCAAACTGCAAGGGATTTTGATAGGACCAGAAGGTAGATTGAACATTACCCTTCAGTACAAATAAGGATTCAGCCGCTTCCCCACTTTCTGTATCCACGAATTGAAATGGATCACTGCTCTTAATATTCAGTTCAGTGAGCATCAGTCCGGGGGTTGCCAGGTTTCTGATTGTACCCGCCGGGAGGCCCTTTTCAGCAAAGGAAAAAGAGGATTCTGTGTAACGGTCACTTGCGTACAGGATCTCGTGACTGGTTTTCCCAAAATAGTTATCCCAGCGTTCTAAATTTATTTTATCCATTTTGCTGAACTTTTAATCCGTTTATCTAAAACGCCCCGGGCCTGTTTGAGGCCATATTGCATAAAAATATTCTTGTTATGCAAACGCTTACCAGGCCAGTATTATCAACTGGCAAAATCAACGATAAAGCCGCGAAAAAAACGAACCGGCTGTCGGCCTTATGGTACCTGTTTTACCCCGTTGGGGTGGTCCGCATCTGGAAGAGAAAACGAAAACTCTTATGGAAGCTTGTGTATACCCTCTTCTATCTGCCCATCTTCCTGCTTGCCTTTTTGTATGTTTCGGTAATTCTCTTTGCGGCCTTCCTTCCATCCCTTGACAGGTCGGTGGCCAACCGGGCCGACAGAACGATTGTAAACAGGGAAGGAAATTATTCAGCAACCTTTATTAAAACCGGTGTGGAAACCAATGGCGCTTACGAGCTGGTGGAAGTGGAGCTGGAGCCCCTGGGTGGAAACGACTGGCATTATCACAACCGTTTCGTGGAGCAGTTCAAGGTGCTGGAAGGAGCGGTGAGGATAGGCCATGAAGGAAAAGAATTGTTGTTATCCAAGGGTGACAGTACGGAAGCCGGAAAGAATGATATGCACTTTTTTAAGAACGCCCTCAATGAAAAATCCAGGCTGCTGGTCAGGATCACCCCGGCGGGGGGATTGGAGAAGACGCTCCGTGTGGCCTATGGCTTGATCAATGATGGCTTGCTGAAGGATGATATGACCAGGAATCCCTGGCATATGGCACTGCTGCTGGGTTATAGCGAATCTTATTTACAGGGCCTCCCCTCCTGGTTCCAGGAGCCGCTGATCAATTCTCTGGCTAAGATTGCGCAGTGGAAGGGGGAAGATAGGGGGCTCTATAAATATTTTAAATAACCGGGGGGGTAAAGTTTCTTTTGGAACCAATTATTTATACTCCTATTTTTGCAACCCCAACTAAGGATCGGTAGTTCAGTTGGTTAGAATGCCGCCCTGTCACGGCGGAGGTCGCGGGTTCGAGTCCCGTCCGGTCCGCAGGAAAAAGCCCGCATGTAGCGGGCTTTTTACATTTATAAATCTTAGTGTAAGATTCTGAATCCTCCTTATAAGCCTGGGAGAATAACAACATTTTCCAGGAATATGGCTCTTTTTACCTAAGACTTATGCCAGCCACGGCTGATTAAGAATAATTTTTAATATATCGATGGTCAGGACTGCATCTGGATTATCACTCTACTAATGCCATTGAATTAGGGCCCCGGAACTTATTGATTTTATCACGTTCCCCACAAATCTTCGATTGAACGCTCCATCACCCTGTAACTATAAACCGTTCATTCGTAACTAAAGATTTGTATTTTCCCGAAATCTATGTACTACCAGGTTCCTTTCGTACTCATACTGAATATTTCGGTTTGTGCTATCATGCTTTTCCTGGCGCTCCCTTCATTGCTCAACCGGAAAGAAGAACTAAAAATCAGGCTTGCTTTTTCTCTCATCTTTTTTACAGTTATTGTCAATTGCACCACCAATGTTCTAATTCTGCTTTTGGAAAACTACCATATGGTCCCGGTTGTGTTTATGGCGTTTTTTATTCCCTTGCTATTCGGACCTGCTGTATATTATTATGTAAAATCTTTATTAGGCAGTAAAGTTGGAAAGGCCATATACCTGTCCCTGGTTCCTGGCATTATTTGCTTTGCTTATGGCATTTACCTTATTCAGGCAGACAACACCTCAAAGCAGCTTGTACTGAACGAGATCATTGCGGGAGATCACATCTTTTTCAATCTCACCAATATTCTTACGCTCATTTATATAATAATCTATTGCGCTAAAAGCTGGCTTTTTTTAAAACGCCTGCAGTTCAATGAAAAAGACAAATTTTTTGTTCAAAACAAACTAAAAAAAGCGTGGGCAAAGGAATTTATCATTTACATTTTTGTACCGGTATTCAGTTTTTCAATTATTCACGCACTGGTGGTTTCGGATTCTATTGGCATATCCACAATGGAAATGGATCTTATCTGGATGCCTGTGTTCATGCTTGTAGTTTACCTGCTGATAGCCATTCGAAGCATGATGATGTATAAAGAATTTGAGCACCAGTTAGTACTTACCAGGATAGAAAGTGAAAAACTAATACAGGACCAGAGATTCAGTATAGCACGGGACCTGCATGACAGTCTTGGCGCACAGCTAACGTTTGTGAATACAATGCTGGACAGTATCCGGGAATCAGGTACCGGGCTGGATGAAAAAACAACGAGAAAAATCAGCAGGCTGTCTGAATTTTCTCAAAATTCCATAACAGAATTAAAAAGTGTTTTGTGGGTATTGCATGCCAATGAAATTCACCTGCAGGACGTTAAAGCCAGGTTGCTAAATTTTGTGAGGGATGCAGGAGAAGCAAATGAAAATATCCGGTTCAGCTTTGAATTCGAATACACACAAAACAGGTTGCTCAATAGCAACCAGGCAGTCAACCTGATAAGAACAATCCAGGAAGTGGTTAATAATGCAATAAAACATTCTGGTGCCCGGGAGGTATTTATCCATATAAAGCAATTCGAAGAATCATTGGAACTGGTACTGGGCGACAACGGGACTGGCTTTGACTGGGAGCAAGAACAAAATAAATCTTTCGGCCTTTTACATATAAAGGAGCGTGTAGCCGAAATTGGCGGGCAATTACAGGTTGAAACAGCAAAAACAAGTGGGACCGTATATAAAATAAAAATACCGTTGCAGTAATGATTAAACTGGCACTTGCAGAAGACAATAGCTTTTCTCTCAAAGCTCTGGAAGAAAAACTTACTGCATTCGATGACATCTCAATAGTTTTCAAAGCTAAACATGGCCTGGAAGCCATTGAATACCTTGAAAAAGATGCGCACATTGATTTGTTACTGATGGATATTGAAATGCCTGCGATGAATGGTGTGGAAGCGACCGCCCTGATCAAACAAAAATTTCCCACAATCAAAATCGTGATGATCACCATTTATGATGATGATGATTATATATTCAATGCCATAAAGGCCGGAGCAGATGGTTATATACTCAAAGAAACAAAGGCTGAAAAAATTTACGAGACTATCCAGGATACCCTGGCTGGAGGAGCTGTGATGTCACCTTCGGTAGCCATGAAAGCTTTACAGCATTTAAAAAATCCATTGCCGGCAGCTTCTGTGCAAACTGCGGCAACTGTGATGCTCTCCGATCGGGAAACCGAAATCCTGGAACATATAAGCAAAGGGTCAACCAATAAAAACATTGCTGAACATCTCACCATTTCACCATTCACAGTGAAACGGCATATCGAAAACATTTACAAGAAGCTCCAGGCCCGAAACCGAATAGAACTGGTAGATAAAGCAAGGCGAAAAGGATTGCTGTAACCGGTAAAGACAAACCCTAATCAATTTCTCCAGCATTTGAATCAAATGCCCTCCTTCTGCGTATCCATCCTGAATATTTTTCATATGACTGCTCAATGGATTCTAAACCCATTTTCCAGCAATTGCCATCATGGCTTCAGGGGGTTGACAAAAAGCTAAGATTAACGAGGCGATGAGTCATGATAAATGGGATCCTGCTTCCAGGGAAGAATTATATAACCTGAATAAATTGGGCTGTTCAGCCCATTGTTATAAAGCGTTGTTGGATATAGCTTGCCGCAATTTTACAACCATTATGAAAATGACATTGAGAAAAACACTTGCCTTAGCCTTTATTGTAATGTTCAGTTTTGGTTCTACTAACGCGCAGACCATACGGGTGGACATACCTGATTCGGCAAAATATGTTTCGTTTGTGGGAAATGATGCTTACTACCTGACCGATGATGAGAAATACGTTTTTGTAAAAAGATGGGGTAATCCCAGCTTACTATTTGAAATACAGACGGGTAAATTGGCTGCCTACGGCGCAGAAGCATACAGGCTTTACGCTGAAAACACAACCGTGCTTACAGCAGGTGGATTCCGGGAGGAAAAAACCGCAACATCTGTAAAGGTTTATGAAAATGATAAAGAAGTAAACTCCCTGAAGATTGGAAGGGGCCTGGATGGCTCCTGGGTAAAAGGAACTAATATGATTGTGGCGTTTGACAAAGGGAAAAAAAAGGCAACAATTATTCATCCGGGTGGAAAAGAAGTATCGCTGATTAAAAATTACTCTAACCTTGAACGTAAAGATCCGAAACGTGAAATTGATCATTCTACCCTGGCCTTCAATTTAAATATCGGGTATGCATACGTAACGCCTGATTTCAAATATTCTCTTGACCGAGATGGCAGGCTGATTAACCTGGAAACAGGGGATGTTCAAAAATTAAACTACTCGGCCCGCACTTCCCATGGTTATGTATATGCCTCCTACAGCCCGGAAACATCAATACTCAAAGTAAATGAAACCGGTGATGTGCAAGCTTATCACCTGAGAACGGGGCATTATTTTGGCGAAGTGGATTACAGCTATTACCTGAACAACGAATACATATATCCGGGCCCCGTAGTCCTTCCTCTACAGCGATCCAACAGCCAGTTGTGTATCATGGGACTGGGCTACGAAACCGCAAGAGTATGCCTGATCACAGATGGCAAAGTGATACATTATTTCAACAACCCCAACGTAGAAACAGAGAAAACAAATTTTGAGCTTGCTCTTCAAAAACATAAAGAAGAAAATGCTGAACGTTTGAGGCAGGAAGAAGCAAAAAGGGAGTGGAACCGCAAGCACCTGGCATCCCAGCCTACACTTAAACAATGTACAGCTTGTAATGGGAAAGGTATCAGGGGTTATACCGAGGCTAATGCTTCTAATAAAAGATATGTGTATGAAGAAAGAAATGGAAGCTATTATTTCAAAGGCACATCTCACGACACGTGGCCAATCATATGCGGCACATGCTTAGGTCGCGGCTCTGTACTGAAATAGTTTGAGTCGGTTTATAAAACTGCTAATCACACCTTACAGTTCAATCCCATCTGGCAACATATGGTACTGGCATCGGAGTTTGAATACCAGGCCCCGACTTTTTCAAAAAAACAAATGCTATGATAAAAAAAATACTTGCCGTTATGTTTTCCATTATCTGCCTCCATGCAGGGGCACAAATGATGGATGCACGATTCAATCATTTAAAGAAGTACATGGGTCTATATGTATATGGAGGTTATGCTCATCAAACGTTTGAACATGCCAGCCTTAACCGTTTCGCCCATTCTTTTAACCAGGTATTTGCCGGCAGTCTTCAAACCCAACTGGCCGTTACCAGTTCCTATCGCAACCCGGTTATTGGGGTGGAACTGAATGCTGCTATGATCAGGCTGGGATTTGCACACAGGCTGGCTCAACCGATGGAGTTTGAAGCCATCTATACAAACGGCAGTATACGCCGTATGAAAATAGAAGTGCCCAAAAACAATTTTTATTTTGACCTGCTGGCACCCATGGCGAGAGGTAAGGCATACCTGGGTATGACAGTCGGTGCAGATTTTGGATACTACAGGTTACATTCTTACCTGCACAATAATTTTGGCCGCGATACTTATAGCAATGGTGATGGCGTTTCGGGGATTTTCAGAAGTCATTTGAACGTCCAGGCACGGCTGGGTGCCCGGCTTGATCTACACCTGGTCAACAGGGTTAGTGTGAGCCTGAGGGCAGAAATGTACAATAAGATCATTGCATCACCAGAATCGGCGCTCAATGGCTGGGAGGATGAATTTCATGTGGATGCCCGGCTGTCCCACCCTCGCGAATGGCGTAAGTATCTTCCTGAAGACGTAAACCAGCGCCATAACGATTACGTGTATGTGGGTAATACATTATGGGAAACAAGTCCTGCTGTTTACGGCAATCCCAAGGGCATGATTTATTCAGCCACTGTAAACCTGAAACTCATTTCATTTTCAAAAAAGAAGTAAGATGAAAAACTATATTGGATCCATTCTATCAATGCTGCTGCTGTTTCATTTCGTTTCCTGCGAAAAACAGGTTTCTGACATTGTAGATAAGGAAGAAAAAAAACTGGCGGGGAAATATACTGTCAGTAACTACCGGGTAACGGTTTACGATAACTCGGGTGCTCAACTTTCTCAAACCGACCATACCAATTACGGTTCTGTTGAATTAAAGATGAATACAAACAATGGTGCTGATGTGTTCAGCCATTTTATTTTTTATGGAGAAGTACGCAATTCCTTTGTACCCGGCAAACTCAATAAAGGCCAGTACTGTGGCGAACAGGATGCAGGTGCGCAAATGTTTGGCGTACACTATCAATGCGACCCATATAAAAAACGGATGCTGCTAGCTGCTATCTGTCCCATGGAAACCGTTTCGTATTACCTGGATTATACTTACAATGGCAGGAAACTTGAAATTTTTACCAGGGAGGTTTTACCGGGTTCCAATACACAAACGTTCTATGAATATATTCTTACGAAAGAATAAGAATGTAAAAATCTTAGCTAATCAATACCAGGTAAGACGCTAAATACCAATAAAAAAAATACCATTCGCTGTTTTTCCTTTTTGCAGGCATTATAATAATGGCCCCGCACTGCCCGGATGATTGTTTGTGTACCTGTTCCAGGTAATTATTACGAGCTGGTAGTAATGATGCTTCCCACCTGAAAGATATTCTCACCCCATCTGGCTGATAATAAATAAATTTATCATCCAGAGCCTTTGCCATGCTGAGAATCATTTTCATTCTGCTGTTCTTCTTTTCCCTTTCATCCTGCCGCGATAAATTTGAAATGGAACTGAAACCATCCGACAAATCAGTGCTGGTTGTGGATGGCATGCTCAACGCGGGTACAGGCCCCACATCTTTCAAACTTTCACAGTCAACATCCCTGGCTGACCCGGTATCCTTCAGGCCTATACCCAATGCCGCCATGAATGTGGAAGCAGCTGATGGCACTCTCTACCCTTTCACCGCCACTGGAAATGGTAATTACATTCATGCCCAGCTCCCTCTTGTATTCGGCGCACAATACCGCCTCAATATCCGCATCAACAACCGCGAGTACCAGTCAGATTTTGTGGAAGCGCGCCGCACACCGGAGATCGACAGCATCACCTGGAAAAAAGATGCAGATGGCTTACTGTTGTATGCCAGCACGCACGATGCGGCCAATAACACAAGGTATTATAAATGGGATTTTGATGAGACCTGGGAGATCCGCACCTACTACGCTGCCATGTTTGAATATACTGGTGGCACTACCATTGTTCCTGTGCAGTCGCCCGTGAATTACCGGTGCTGGAAGTACAGCAATTCAACACGCATCATCCTGGGTTCTACCGCGCAGTTGCAGTCCGACGTGGTGAATGAAGCACCGGTTCATTTCATTGAAAATTTATCAGAGAAAATCAGTGTCCGTTACAGCATGCTCCTGCGCCAGCAAAGCATCACCAGGACCGCCCATGAATATTTTACACTGATGCGGAAGAATACCGAATCCATTGGATCCATCTTCGATCCGCAGCCTTCCGAACTCAGGGGAAATATCCGTTGCATCACCGATCCTTCTGAAGCCGTGATTGGCTATCTCACCGCAGCCAACATCACCCAAAAAAGGATCTTTATCAATGCACAGGAGGCCAACTGGTCATATCCCCAGAGCTGTCCTTATGAAGAAGTTCCCAATAACGCGACCGCCATCGCCCAATATGTACCGCAATACCTGCCCTGGTCAGCCAAGGAATCACCCACAGGCGCCATTCTCTCTTATTACATGTCTCCAGCTTTCTGCGTTGACTGCACCAAGAGAGGTGGGAATTTGGCCATGCCGGGATATTGGTAGGGAATTCCGAGTTCAAAGTTGAAAGTTCAAAGTCAGAGTCCGCAGTTCGTAGATTTCGGAAGAAATCACGAACCCGACTTTGCGTCTTTCTTTGCGTGCTTAGCGCCCTTCGCGGTTAACATAAAATCAGTTCTAATGCTTAAACACGCTAAACAAATAAACAACCCTCATTTTGAAGCATGGTAATCATAATTTCTTTAGCCTTCTATATTGTCATGCGAAAAATCCTTCAATCGAAAGATATCTTTCTCCTGTATCATAATTATAAGTGAGGATCTTTGATCCCTTTGGAAGCTCTGGCAGTTTCTTCGCAACAGCTGCCAGCGCAGCACCTGTTGATACCCCCGCAAGAATTCCTTCTTCTTTTGCCAGCCTTCTTGCAAAATCATAGGCTTCATCTTTACCGACGGTGATCACCCCGTCTATGGCAGATACGTTCATGATCGACGGAATGAATCCTGCTCCCAGTCCCTGCAGCGGATGCGGCGAGGGACTTCCCCCACTGAGTACAGGAGAAAGTTCAGGTTCAACCGCAAATACTTTCAGCGATGGCATTTTCTTTTTTACTACTTCGGCTATGGCAGTAATATGTCCGCCCGTTCCCACACCTGTGATCACATAATCCAATCCATCACTAAAATCAGTAATGATCTCCTGCGCGGAAGTAGTCCTGTGGATCTCTACATTGGATGCATTGTCAAACTGCTGTGGTATCCAGGCACCCGGGGTGGCCGCTGCGAGTTCACCGGCTTTTTCAATCGCACCTTTCATGCCTTTTTCTCTTGGTGTCAACACGAATTCCGCACCATAAATCGACATCAATCTTCTTCTTTCAATGCTCATACTCTCAGGCATTACCAGGATCAGCTTATAACCTTTTACTGCGGCAACCAGGGCAAGGCCAATACCTGTATTGCCTGAAGTTGGTTCAATGATCACACTGTCCTTATTCAGAATACCTTTCTTCTCTGCGTCCTCGATCATCGAAAGTGCAATGCGATCCTTGATGCTGGCACCGGGATTCTGCCTTTCCAGTTTGATCCATACTTCATGGTCTTTTCCGAAAATTTTATTGAGCCTTACATGTGGTGTGTTGCCTATTAACTCAAGAATATTGTTTGCTTTCATGATAAAAATTAAGGGTGATGAAATATTTCAAATGACATAATTCAATGGTTCGGGAAATGGATTATTGTCCTTTACATGCACTTCACTTTTGTGATAAACCACGGAATTGGATGGAACACTGTAAGTAAGCCATACATTTCCGCCGATGATGCTGCCAGTTCCCACAACTGTGGATCCCCCCAATATGGTAGCTCCGGCATAGATCACTACCTGGTCTTCAATAGTCGGATGCCTTTTGCTATTGGCAACGGACTTGGAAACACTGAGCGCTCCCAATGTAACACCCTGGTAGATCTTGACCTCGTTTCCGATCAGGCTGGTCTCTCCTATCACGATGCCCGTGCCGTGATCTATTGCAAATGAATGGCCAATCACTGCAGCAGGATGTATGTCAATTCCTGTTTTACTGTGGGCGTACTCCGTAAAGAACCGGGGGAGCAAGCGGAAACCCTGCTGCCATAAAAAATGGGCAATACGGTAAACATAGGTGGCAAAAAAACCGGGATAAGTAGCTATGACTTCCTGGATGCTTCTTGCAGCAGGATCACTTTCCGCAATAGCCTTTGCATCCTGCAGCAGTGAATGATAAATACCGGGAAGGGCATCAAAGAAAGCAGAAGAAAAATCATTCTCCGCGGGAAGTTCATTAACGGCCAGTGCACCCAGTTGTGTTTTCAACTGAAGCATACGGTCTCTCAGTATCTCTGCTGAACCCTGGTTCAGAAAAAGGAAATGATAAAGCTGGTCAATGAAATTAGTGACAGCCTGCTTTTCGGGAAAATGCTGCCGGTGCTGCTGTGAAGCGAGAATTGTATCGATCAGTGCCTGTCCTTCCATACCTGAATGCTTCTTTAATCCTTATGCTATAGCTGCAATCGATCAATATTTTCTTACGGGTGGGGATGGTTTATAAAGCTACAAGTTTTTGTAGCCAAATCAGTAACTCCGGAAATTTTTACATTGTCTTCACCTTTGATGGGGGCACACTGGAAATAACTTTGCGTCTCCCTTTGCGTCCTTCGCGTGCTTTGCGGTTTGCTGTTTTTTACCGCGAAGGGAAGAAGGGCGCCAAGGGAAACGCAACAATATATCTATACCAATTCAATAATTATTTAGCTGTAACAACCCTATTGGAATGTAAAGGCAATACCCTGCATAATAAAGTTCCGCCTGGTAATTCTTTGGAAGCATAATATACTGCCGCGCCACCTGCTTTTGGAAGGGAGGCAGTAAACTCTTTCATGGGAATCCGCATTACAGCTTCTTCGGTCCCATCAAATTTCCATTCCTTCAATAATTTACCGGCTGCATCTTTGATCTTAAGGGAACGGACCTGTCCTACCTGCCCGCAATGACTGTATTGAACTGCCAACACATCCGATGCTTTATAAGCAGCAAAAGAAACATCCTGGATCTTCTGGCCGGTGTTCACATAATGCTCAAGCAGCATTTTATCATTCACAGTGATTTTAAAATGGTCGCCACCGGAAGGTGCCGTGAATGACTGGACCAAAACAGCCAGAATAAAAAGGGCTGCTGCTTTCGTAAGATTGAATGCAATTTTCATAAAAGATTTTTAGTTGAATAAATGTTTTGACAGAACAAATGGATAACATTCATTTTACTGGTAAAAATCATTTTGATGTGTTGTTCAATATTCTTGATGAATAAACTTCAAGTCAAAAATCAAAAAACAAAAGTCAAAAAAGATACAAGAATGGCAAAATAAAGGATATCACGAAGTGAGATGGCCGGGAAGGCGGGAAGACCAGCCTTCGCTGAAGCTTTGGCTGGCACAGCGGTAAGTAGTTTATCTGAGAATAAAATTTACCACGATACTTTTTTTGCGTCTTTGCGTGAAACCTACTCCGGAGCGGGAAGCACCACACTGAATTTCGCACCTTCGCCCTCACGGCCTTCTGCCCAGATGAATCCGTTATGATTTTCAACAACTTTTCTTACTATCGAAAGCCCGACACCGGTACCTGAATACTCTGTGCGGCCATGCAGCCGCTGGAACATTTTGAAAATATGATCAGCATACTGTTGTTCAAAACCAATACCGTTATCCTGTACTTCGAATAAATAATAAGGATCTTCAGAAAAAGCAGCAGATACCCTTGGATGGCCAATGACTTTATTCACCTTTATGCTGATCTCAGGGGGCACACCTGGCTTGCTGTATTTAAGCGCATTGCTGATCAGGTTTTGAAACAGTTGCTGCAAATGCCTGCGGTTGCCCAGCACCGTTGGAAGTTTATCAATGTGAATGATTGCTTTCTTCTCTTCAATGGCAAGTTCAAGATCTACCAGCACTCTTCCAACCTTTTCATCAAGGTCCACCATTTCCATTTCCTTGGGTTTTTCGCTTACATGAGAAAACTCCAGGAGGTCATCTACCAGCAACTGCATTCTTTCAGCCGACACTTCTATTCTTGAAAATAAAGCTTCTTCACTTTCTGAAAGCCGGTCTGAAAGCACCGTCTTCAACCGGTCAGTGAAGGTCCTGATTTTTCGTAATGGCTCTTTCATATCATGCGAGGCGGCATGTGCAAAATCTTCAAGATAGGAATTGGATTGTTCCAGCCTTTTTAAGGTATGCTCCAGCTCATTCTGAGAATGACGCAATGAGGTATAATCATTCATGGTCACCAGGAGATGACCGCCCACTTTCACACACTGCATATCCAGGTAATAATCACGACCGTGGGCATGGTAATGGATCTCGCGCCGCTGGGGTTCGCCAGTTTCAAAACATTTTTTGTACAGGTCAAATTCTCCATTGGTCAGGTAACCCGGGAACCATCTGACACCTGGCTGGTCAACCAGTTCTTCAACGG
>CAYWSQ010000087.1:0-14420 GCA_964460925.1 uncultured Flavisolibacter sp.
GGTTTCCCATTTTTCTTAAGATGGGCAGGATTCCCTGAAACCATGTCAAAACGGATTAAGCTTCGATATCAATTGGTAAACAATTATTTTTAAGCCCAAATCTGCTTTGTGAACCTGAGGATTCCAATTCTTATCATAACCATCCTTGTTTGCGGTTTTTGTTTTGCGCAAAAAAAAACGGCCAGTGTGTCCGGACTTGTTGTTGATGAGAATGAAAATGCACTCGCTTCTGTTTCTGTTTCCATACTGGGCCAGCAAAAAGGAATTACCACCAATGATTCCGGGAAATTTTTCCTGAAAGTACCTGCCGACAAAGCCTTCGCACTTATTTTTTCATACGCGGGTTTTAAAACCGTACAGCAGAATTTTTTATTGAATGAGGGAGAAGAAGAATTCACTACTGTACGTATGGAGCCCGGTACGCCGGTGTTGGAAGAAGTGATCATACGCGACCAGCGGGAAAGAACGGAAGCAGGACTGATCAGGCCCAATCCAAAATCGGTGATCAACCTTCCTTCGCCTGTAATGGGTGTGGAAGGCCTGCTTAAAGTTTTTGTTGGATCCAACAATGAACTCACCTCCCAGTATAATGTGCGTGGCGGCAGTTATGATGAGAACCTGATCTACGTGAATGACTTCGAAATCTTCCGGCCTTACCTTGTGCGAAGCGGTCAGCAGGAAGGACTGAGCTTTATCAATCCATCCATGGTAAAAAATATCAGTTTTTATAATGGAGGCTTCCAGGCCAGGTATGGTGATAAAATGAGTTCAGTGCTCGACATCCAGTACAACACGCCAAAGCAATTTGGCGGTTCGGCCTATATCAGCATTTTGGAACAGGGCCTGCATGTGGAAGGCACCGGCATGCGTAACCGCCTTTCTTATGTGATGGGCATGCGCAACCGCAGCAACCAAAATCTTTTGAGCCGGCAGGAAACCCAGGGCAGTTACGTTCCCTCCTCTTCTGACCTGCAGGCGCTGATCCATTACCAGGTCTCTGACAAATGGCAGGCTGAACTCCTCGGCAATCTTTCACGCACCAGCTTTGCACTCACACCCGAATACAGCCAGCTCACCTCGGGTGTATTCTCTCCCTTGTTCACTTCCAATATTGGTGTTGACATATTCTTTGAAGGCCGGGAAAAAGATGCTTACAGTACCGCCATGCTGGGCATTTCAACAACCTTCCAGGCAAACAGGAAACTAAGATTGAAATGGCTGGCATCAAGATTTGAAAACAACGAAGAAGAAAACATAGATATCGCTGGCGCTTATCTTTTTGGTGACCGTGATTTTGACCGCAGCAGTTCAACCTTCGGTATGATCGTGAATCCACTGGGTGCGGGGGTCAACCTGAATTTCGCCCGAAACAGGCTCAGGATTGTTGATTATAACTTTTCACACAAGGGTTTTTTCATGGCAGGCAAACACCAGTTGCAATGGGGAGCAGGCATTAACAGGACCATGATCGATGATGTGCTGAACGAATGGGAACTCCAGGATTCTTCAGGCTACTCATTACCCTACAACCCTGCGCAACTGCAACTCAACCGCGTAACAAAATCAACCGCGTCGCTGGATATCATAAAGCTGAATGGCTACCTCCAGGATAATATTGCCATCATGCGTAACGGCAATGCCTACACGATACAGGGCGGCATCCGTTTCAATTATAATGATCTGAACAGGGAATTGCTTTTTTCTCCAAGGATAGCAGCTTCCGTAAAACCCGCCTGGAAAAAAGATGTAGTGCTTCGCGTAGCAGCCGGCGCCTACCACCAGCCACCTTTTTACCGGGAACTCAGGAGATATGACGGTTCGCTTAATACCCGGTTGAAAGCCCAGCGAAGCTGGCAGGGAGTGATAGGAGCCGATTTTCATTTCACCGGGTGGAACAGGCCCTTACGACTGACCGCGGAAGCGTATTATAAATCCATGAGCAACGTGGTGCCTTATGATATTGACAATGTGAGAGTGCGTTATTTTGGAGAGAACATGGCCAGGGCCTATGCAACGGGTCTCGAACTGAGATTGTTTGGAGAACTGGTGAAGGATGCGGAAAGCTGGATCAGCATGGGGATCATGCGCACCAGGGAAAACCTGGAGGGAGATTTTTATACTAACTATACACTTGATTCCTTCAACCAGCCCATTGACAGTGTAAGGGTGGAAGGCGGCTGGCTGAGAAGACCTACCGACAGGCTGCTGACCTTTGGTATGTTCTTCCAGGACTATCTCTCCACCAACAAAAATTTCAAGGTCTATCTCAATACCATTTACGGCACCAACCTGCCTTTTAATATTCCCAACAGTGTAAAGTACAGGAATGCGTTGACCATTCAACCTTACATCCGGATTGATATTGGTTTCAGCGCCCTCCTGCTCGATACCGAACGATCTAACAGGAGAAGCCACTCTCCATTCCGGAATTTTGACAATATCTGGCTCAGCCTTGAGGTCTTTAACCTTATTGACCGGCCCAATACCATTTCCTATATGCTGATCAAGGATTTTTCCAACACGGTTTTTACGTTACCTAACCGGCTTACTCCCAGGCTGGTCAACCTGAAACTGGTAGCGCGCTGGTAAGGGAATCATCAAATAAATACAGACTCTTTGTTGGCTTGTTCAATCAACAACAGTTTTACCTTTTACGCTTATTCAAAAATTACTCTATCCACCATGCAGACCGGAGGTATTCGAGGTAATTATTTCTTCAGCCAGAATTCATTTTCCCAGTTTCCACACTGTTTGTCCGTATGAACCAGGCGGCTTTCGATCTCATCCAGTTTTTCTTCCGGGATCAGCCTCTCCGCTTCACCAAATAATTCCCTTTCCTCGAAACGGATATGGTCATTCAGCAGCACTGCAAATTTTTCAAGCCTTTCTGCATTTCCCAGGCCTTCTGCCAGTAAAGCCCTGATCTCATCATGCTCCCTGAACATTCTTTCCACGAGCGGATTACCCTCCATGGCCGGGGCCAGCACTTCCTCTTCCTGGCGGAAATGTTCATCGAGGTGCGCTTCCCAGAACCATTTCACATAATCTTCGATTACCTGCAGGCCGGTGCCGTTTTTAATGCCCTGGCGGATCTTCCAGACCAGCAACAGTCCTTCATGATGATCTTTTGAAAGAAAAGTGAGCTGCCTGCTTCTTTTTATGGGTTTGATTTCCATGGATCAAAGTTAACTCTTATCCCCCGCCCCCGGACCGGTACCAATCTTCAGCATTCGATAACATTCGCCCCGTTTCAACTTCTTATCTTTGCCCATTAACCCGCCCCATCAAAGGCGGTAAGGATTATGAGCAGACAAGGTAAAGTTCTGGTGGCAATGAGCGGTGGTATTGACAGTACCGTTACAGCCCTTATGCTACATGAACAGGGTTATGAAGTGGTGGGTATCACCATGAAAACCTGGGACTATACAGCCAGCGGGGGTTCCAAAAAGGAAACCGGTTGCTGCAACCTCGATAGTTTCAATGATGCCCGCATGGCAGCCGTACAGCATGGTTTCCCGCATTACATCCTCGATATCAGGGATGAGTTCGGCAGTTTTGTGGTTGATAATTTTGTTGATGAATACCTCGCCGGCCGCACGCCAAACCCCTGCGTACTTTGTAATACCCATATCAAATGGAGGGCCCTGCTGAAACGCGCCGATGCGCTGGGCTGTGATTTTATTGCTACCGGGCATTATGGAAAAGTGCGCCAGCATACCAATGGAAGATTTGTGGTGAGCAAGGGCGTTGATGAAACCAAAGACCAGAGTTATGTGCTCTGGGGATTGCAGCAGGATCTGCTCAGCCGTACCTTATTGCCCCTGGGTGGTTACCGTAAAACGGAAATCCGCCAGATGGCCATGGATTTTGGTTATCCTGAACTGGCCAAAAAAGCAGAGAGCTATGAAATCTGTTTCGTGCCTGATAACGACTACCGCGGATTTTTGAAACGTAAGGTGGAGGGACTGGAAGAAAGGGTAGCAGGCGGTTATTTTGTGGATAAGGAAGGAAAGATACTCGGACAGCATAAAGGCTATCCTTTTTATACAATCGGGCAGAGAAAAGGACTTGACATCACTTTCGGCAAACCTGCCTACGTTACTGCCATTGACCCCGACACCAATACGGTTGTACTTGGCGATGAGGCCGACCTGGAAAAAGAGGAAATGAATGTAGCCAAGGTCAACTGGATGAAGTATGAAGGACTCACCGGACCGATGGAAGCTATTACCAAGATCCGTTACAAAGACAAAGGCAGTCCTTCTATCATCAGTGCTGGCGAACAAGGTGTTTCCGTACGCTTTTTTGAAAAAGCCAAAGGTATTGCCGCCGGGCAAAGCGCCGTTTTTTATGAGGGTGATGATGTGATCGGCGGAGGCATTATCCAACGTCCGGCCATTCTGTAGGCTCGTGCAACAATGCGAGCCAACCGCTTGTCTAACAGGTGTTGCCAACTCAGCAAGTTTTTATTAGCTTTAACCCCTATATGAAAGCCCGCCTCAAATGCCGGCTTCGAATCCATTTACTTATGAGAGCAAAACTGAACCACTTCACCCTGATCCTCGCTTCGGTCTTCCTGTTTTCCTGCGAAAAAAAAACTGAAGAATTCCAGACTGAATCCCTGCTCGATTATACCATGCTGGCTCCCGGCAAATACATCACTTACCGGCTCGACTCAACGGTATTTGTAAATTTTGGCAGAAACACGGAAGTGCATTCCTTCCAGGAAAAACATGAAGTGGATGCGCAGGTAACCGATAACCTCGGGCGCACTGCTTACAGGATCTTCCGCTACCTGAGAGATACTGCAGGTCTCAGCCCCACATGGACTCCTGCCGGATCTTACCTGATAACTCCCACCAATAATTCAATTGAAGTTATAGAAGATAACCTGCGTTTTGTAAAACTGGTGCTGCCTGTAAAACAGGATATAACGTGGAAGGGCAACCGCTTTTTACCTGATGAAGCTTACAGTCCCCTGTTCAGCTTTCAGAATGATTTTGACATGGCAGACTGGGACTATACCTACACCTCTCTCGGTGAAACCATACAGCTTAACGGGCAAACTATTGAAAACGTTCTTACGGTTGACGGGATCAATATCAGTTCCAATGTACCGGTAACAGATGTGAACAGTTATGGTTTCATTGATTATATGCAGGACCGTTACGCCAAAGGCATTGGCCTGGTGTACCAGGAATTCATCATGTGGGATTACCAGCCGCCCAACCAAAGCGCAACAACCGGGTATAAAACAGGATTTGGGATCAAAAGATCCATGATCGATCACAACTGATAGTATGAAGAAGATTCTGGCGGGCATTTTATTCACCCTGGTTTTACTGCAGGATGCCCATGCGCAGACCACCTATATCATCAGGTTCAGGGACAAGGGTACAAACCCATTTACACTGTCATCACCCTCAGGGTATCTTTCCCAGCGTTCTATTGAAAGGCGAAGCAATTATTCGATCGCCATCGACAGCACTGATTTGCCCGTGACGCCAAGGTATATCGACAGTGTGGTGCTTGCCGGTGATGTGAATGTGCTCAACATCAGCAAATGGCTGAACGCTGTGAGTATTCAAACCACTGATGATGCAGCCCTCGCCAGCATCAACGCTTTCCCTTTTGTTCAATCAGTGACCAGCATAGCCGCACGCAGGATGCCGGCCCAGCCCCGCGATAAATTTGAAAAAGAATCACCCCGCGCAGCCCGTGAAACGGACATCGCTGCTGATCACTTTAACTATGGCTCTTCATTCAACCAGGTAAACCTGAATCATGGAGAGTTTTTGCATAATATCGGGTTGAGAGGCCAGAACATGCAGATCACCATGCTTGATGCGGGCTTCATGAACTATAAAACGGTCAAGGCTTTTGACAGTGTGCGCAACAACGGTCAGATCCTTGGTGTTTTTGATTTTATGGTTAAGGACAGCAGCGTGAATGAGGATCATTCGCATGGCATGCAGTGCTTTTCCACCATTGCAGCCAATATGCCCGGCCAGTTTGTGGGTACAGCACCCGGTGCATCGTTTTATTTATTCAGAAGCGAAAATGCTTCCACCGAATTTCCTGTTGAAGAATTCAACTGGGTATGCGCCGCCGAAAGGGCCGATAGTGTAGGCACCGATGTGATCTCCTCCTCTCTCGGGTATAACTGGTTCGACACGCCGCTGGATGGTTGGAATCATACCATTGAAGAAATGGATGGCAATACGGCCTTGGCAACCATTGGTGCTGACCTTGCAGCGCGTAAGGGCATACTGGTGGTGAATTCAGCCGGCAATGAAGGCAATAATAGCTGGGGCAGGATCCTTACCCCTGCCGATGGCGACAGTGTTCTGGCTGTTGGAGCTGTAAACGCGCAGGGAATAGCAGCAAGCTTTTCCAGCCGTGGTCCTTCCGCCGATGGCAGGGTGAAACCTGATGTGGCCGCGCAGGGTGTGAACGTGGTTGTCCAATTTCCAAACAATACACTCAGCACCAATAGCGGCACCTCGTTCGCTGCACCCATTGTAGCAGGAATGGCCACCTGTCTCTGGCAGGGTTTCCCCGAATTCAACAACATGAAGATCATTGATGCGCTGAAACAATCAGGCAGCAGGTTTTCCAATCCGAACGATAGTATTGGTTACGGCCTTCCAGATATGCGCAAGGCCTTTATGATCCTTCTCAAATCCTTCGTGACTTCTTCAGCTACAGCAAGTGGAAACTGCAAAGTAAGTTTGAACTGGCAATCCAAGGACCAGGCAGGCATGCGTTACGAGATCGAAAGAAAAAACCCGGGACAGAACAATTATGAAGTGGTGGCACAGATCAACACAACAGCCCAGGGCTTCCAGGTCCGTAATCTTCAATTCACCGATTCACTGGTGCAGGTACAGGCAGGAACAATCAGCTACCGCATCAAACAGGTGGTGGATACTTCCGCTCAAAATTTTTATGCTGATTATATTGATACATTCCAGGTAAACAATACGATCTCCTGTATCCATACGGCTATTGATCCAGTGAATCCTTCATTCACTGAATTCACGCTCATTCCCAACCCTGTGAAAGAAGAACTCAGGATCCGCTTCACCAGCAACCAGGCCATTCCACAATTGCAGATCAGGATCTTCAATGGCAAGGGGCAGGTGATGCTGCAGAGAATCACTTCCAAGGGCAGTGGCACGGTTATCATTCCAATTACACTCAACCTCCCTGCGGGTAAGTATTATGTGAATCTTTATGACGGGTCCAAATTCCTGGGAACACGGGAAATGATTAAACTCTAAGCAATGTATAAAGGCTGGCTTTGTATGACGTTGTTTTTTGTTCTTGCCTGCGGCAGATCGCAGGCTCAACATAAATATGAAGTGGGCATTGAATTCGGTGCCACCAATGATCTCTATGACTTCAATGATCCGGGTGGATACCTGAAAAAAACAGCCGCTGTGAGCGGAGCAGGTGGTATTAATTTCAGGCACAACCTGAAGAAGAATCTATTCCTGGAAGCAGCCCTCATCTACCGTGAATCGCAATTCGGCTTCCGCTTTCAATCACAGCAGGGCGGGAGTTACACTAACCAGGATGAACTCCTGATGCTCCCTCTCAGGGCAGGATATTATTTCAAATTATCGGATAAGATCAGTATCAGCCCTATAATAGGAGTCGCTCCTGTTTACCGGAGTTTTGCCGGTTCTGGTGCCTCATCCGGTGCATTTACCAGCAACAATACCACTGTGTTCTACAGTTATACCGGGAAGGATACCAGGAAAGATTTTTTCTTTCTGCTTCAGGGCGGTGTTTCACTTGATTATATTTTTTCTGACAAATGGAGGTTCTCATTCAACCCGAATTTTTATTACGGATTCAAGACCATCAACATCCACGAAATGGATTATACAGTCACCAGCCCCGGAAGTTTCAGGGTTTCCAAATCCTTCATCAATGGTTATGGCAGTATGCTGAATTATAATTTCGGGATCAGGTATCTTTTAAGATCTAAAAAGAAATGATCATATTTTTTTGAAAACAGCAGTGAATAAACTATCCGCTTTCTGATCATAACCCTCAAGGTATTTGGACTGGATGTGTTCAAGCCCGGGAATATGTAATAGCTCTTCCACCCTTTCTTCATTCTCTGCTGTAAACACTGAGCAGGTAATGTAAACAAATATGCCTCCCTGTTTTACTGATTGCACAGCCGCCGTTGTAATGCTTTTTTGCAGTGCCGTATAATGACTGATCTGTTCTTCCCTGAAAAAACTAAGCTGTTCCGGTGTTCTTGCCCAGGTTCCCGAACCACTGCAGGGAGCATCGCAGATCACGAGGTCAAACTTTCGTCTGGGAAGATTGATTCCCTTGGTAAGGTCGGCCACAAAAGACTGGTAATTCTGAATTCCTGCACGGCTGAATCTTTTGCGGAGATTATGAAGAATGGATTCCCGTACATCCGATACCGCTAGATGAATTGCAGGGTTATGATCATGCAACAATAAGGATTTACCACCGCTGGCAGCGCAGCAATCCCAGGCAGTAAGTCCTTTGCCACTCAGGTTAACATCATCCAGCGTTCGCTGCGAATTCAGATCCTGCACCACGGCTTCTTCATCCAGTTTCAACACTTCTTCGATCTTTGACTGGTTGGATAACCTTAAACAGTCATGCGCTTCTTCGATAAAAGGAATGGAAGCCGCTACCAGTTTTTTTATGACGGGTTCTTTTTTACCGGGACGGATCCGCAGGAAAAGGTCAGGCTGCTGCAGAAAGGAAAGCTGGAATGAATGGCATCTCACCTTTTCACTCAATGCTCCTGTAAAAGGAAAAATATTTCTGATTTCACCTGGCGCTCCAAGCCGTTCCATTTTTTCTTCTGACATTAAATGGATCAGTTTATTCCATTCAGGTCTCAACTCCTTCAATATAAATACGGGCTCTGTTGAACACAGGAATAAAGCAGTCAGTATCCTTTCTTCCATTTCCAATTGCCTGAAAGCATTTCCCAGCCTGTAAAAAGAATAACAGGCATGACCAATCTGTTTACGGTCTGAGCCTCCGTATTTTTTTTCGCTCCTGAAAAATTCCTTCAGCCAGGCCGCTAAAGGGATTGACCCATCGTATGAACCAATGATCCTTTTACAGGTATTGAGATAGGAATGTGAACGCATCCGTCAAAGTTGGGCATAAAAAAAGCGATCCTGCCGGACCGCCTTCTTATTAATATGATTTTATAATTCCAGCAACGCTTTTACAGGATCCCTGCCAAACAACAAAAGTTCAGGGTTTTCAAGAAGTTCTTTCACTCTTACGAGGAAAGAAACTGATTCCCTTCCGTCAATGATGCGGTGATCATAACTCAGGGCCAGGTACATCATCGGGCGGATGACGATCTGCTTGTCAACCACCACGGGGCGCTCTTCTATTTTGTGCATGCCCAGGATGGCAGACTGCGGGATGTTGATGATGGGAGTTGACATAAGTGAACCAAACACACCGCCATTGGTGATGGTGAAAGTTCCACCCTGCATTTCTTCCAGGCTCAGTTTATTATCACGTGCTTTTGTGGCCAGTTCCACCACTTTCTTTTCTATCTCCGCCATGCTCAGGCTTTCCGCGTTGCGGATCACCGGCACTACCAGTCCTTTAGGTGCTGACACCGCGATGGAAATATCGCAGTATTCGTGGTACACAATATTTTCTCCATCAATGTAGGCATTCACGGCAGGCCATTCCTGCAAAGCATAACAAACAGCCTTGGTGAAAAAGCTCATGAAACCAAGTCCCACTCCATGGGCTTCCTTGAATTTATCCTTGTTGGCATTCCTGATAGCCATAATCCGGCTCATATCCACTTCATTGAAAGTGGTGAGCATGGCCGTGGTATTCTTCGCTTCCACCAGCCTGCGGCTGACTGTTTTCCGCAGGTTGCTCATTTTTTCTTTTTTATCCTCGCGGCTGAAAGCCTGCGTACCCGGTTTGCGGCCGGGAGATGAAAGCGCTTCCAGCACATCTTCTTTCAGGATTTTTCCATTATAACCTGATGGCTGGATATTTTTCGGATCTACTTTTTTATCAGCAATGATAGCGGAAGCAACCGGCGTGGCTTTTACTTCTGTTTCTGTTTTGGAAGCGGCAGGCTGGGTTTTGGTTTCTGCCTTTGCTTCCGGCGCTTTTTCAGCAGCAGGTTTTGCAGCAGGAGCTTCCTGTTTGGGCGCACCTTCAGGCTTAGCGGCTGATTCATCGATCTGCGCCAGCACATCACCAATATTCAAAGTGTCGCCTTCCTTCCCAACAGTTTTGAGCATGCCTGCTTTTTCAGCATTCACTTCAAAAGTGGCTTTTTCACTTTCCAGTTCAGCTATCACTTCATCCCGCTCTACGTATTCACCATCTTTCTTCAACCATTTGACAAGAGTCACTTCATTGATTGATTCACCTACTGTTGGTACTTTAATGTCGATCATACTGTATGTTTCTAAAAACTAATTAAACTTTCAGATATGCCAGGTACTAGCTACTAGATGGAGAAAGCTGTTTCAACGATCTCCGCCTGCTCCTGCCCGTGCACCTTGCTGTATCCGCTGGCAGTTGCGGCACCCGGCTGACGGCTGATGATACCATAATTGATACTCTTCAGGTTCATCTGCAGGTAAGAAGCAGCACCCATGTTCAAAGGTTCTTCCTGAACCCAGAACCAGGTTGCCCGGCTGTATTTTTTATACAGTTCATCAAGCTGGTTATAAGGCAAAGGATATAATTGTTCCAGCCTGATAATGGCCACATCCTTCCTGTTATCTTTCTGCTGTCTTTCGGCCAGGTCAAAATAAATTTTACCGGAACAGAACAAAACCTTTTGAACTACAGAAGCGTTTTCCACTGTGGGATCATCCACAACCTCCCTGAATCCGCCTGCAGAAAATTCAGTGTATGGAGAATAACTACCCGCATGCCTGAGGTTGGCCTTTGGTGAGAACACTACAAGCGGTTTCCTGAATGGCCAGGTCAATTGCCGGCGCAGCACATGGAATAGGTTGGCTGAAGTGGTAACATTTACAACGATCATATTCAACTCGGCACACATCTGCAAAAACCTTTCAAGCCTTGCGCTGCTGTGTTCCGGACCCTGTCCTTCATAACCATGCGGTAACAGCATCACCACGCCACTCATCCTTTGCCATTTGGTTTCTGCAGAACTGATGAACTGGTCGATGATGATCTGCGCTCCATTTACGAAATCACCAAACTGCGCTTCCCACAATACCAGTGAATTGGGATTAGCCAATGCATACCCATATTCAAAACCAAGAACAGCAAATTCACTTAATAAGGAATTGTAAATACGGAATTCGCCTCCCAGGTTACCCAACCTGTTATATTCCTTGTTGGATACTTCATCATAGATCACTGCATGGCGGTGAGAGAAGGTGCCACGTTTCACATCCTGTCCACTCATACGCACATCCTTTCCTTCTTTCAAGAGGCTGGCATAAGCTAGCAATTCACCTGTAGCCCAGTCGATTTTCTTCTCCGCATCAAACAATTTCTTTTTATCATTCAGGATCTTTTCAACCTTTCTTAAAGGTTTAAAATCCGGCGCCCATTTCATCAGGCTGTCAAAGAGTGCGAGCAACTCAGCTTCTGCAACCGCGGTTACCGGCGACTGGTCAAAATCCTCTTCAGTTGCCTTGCGCAGTTTTTTCCACCACATCTCCGGCTGCTGGTATTTGTAAGGCAATGGGTTCTGCTTCACTTCATCCAGCCTTTCCTGCAGGTCTGACCAGAATTTCTTTTCCATTTCCTTTGCCATTTCCTGTGCATCATGCTCTCCATCTTTCAGCAGTTGCTGTACATATACTTCACGGGGATTGACATGCTTATCAATCAGGGCGTACAAATGAGGCTGTGTGAATTTTGGATCATCACCTTCATTGTGACCATGGCGACGGTAGCATACCATGTCAATGAAAATATCGGAATTGAATTCCTGGCGATACTTTGTCGCGATCTGTATGCAACGCACTACAGCTTCAGGATCATCACCGTTCACATGAAATACAGGCGCCTGTATGGCAGATGCAACCGAGGTGGCATAATGCGAGCTTCTGGCATCATCAAAATCAGTAGTGAAACCGATCTGGTTATTGATCACAAAATGAATGGTGCCACCTGTATAATATCCATCCAGCTTGCTCATCTGGATAATCTCGTAAACTATACCCTGGCCTGCAATGGAGGCATCACCGTGAATAAGTACGGGTAGTACTTTGTCGTAATCGGAATGATACAGCACATCCGCCTTGGCACGGGCATATCCCAGCACCACGGGATTCACTGCTTCCAGGTGTGATGGATTGGGCGCCAGCTTCATATGCATGGTCTTGCCATTGGCGGTTTCCACTTCACTGCTGAAGCCGAGATGGTATTTCACATCACCACTGCCCATGGTCTGGTCTGGAATAGCCGTGCCTTCAAATTCACTGAAGATCTGTTCGTAGGTCTTGCCGAGAATATTAGCCAGCACATTCAGCCTGCCGCGGTGGGCCATACCGATCACGGTTTCCTGCACACCCATGTCCGCCGCCACAGTAATCATGGCATCCAGCGCGGCAATGGTGGTTTCACCTCCTTCGAGAGAAAATCTTTTCTGACCTATGTATTTTGTATGAAGAAATTTTTCGAAGATGACACCCTGGTTAAGCTTTTCCAGGATCCTTCTTTCCTGTTCAAGTGATAGAGGCTGGTGCAATTGGGTTTCAATTTCCTTCTCCAGCCATTCCAACTGTTTATGGTCAACAATGTAACGGTACTCCACACCCACTGATCCGCAATAGATCTTATTCAACCTGTCCAGGATGTCCTTCAGGCTGGCGTTGGCCATACCCAGGAAACTGCCTGCAGCGAATGAAGTGGTGAGGTCAGCATCGGACAGCCCGAAATATTTGAGATCCAGGTTGGCTCCACGGTCCTTGCGCTCCCTGATAGGGTTGGTGCGTGCTACCAGGTGGGCTTTTTCACGATAGGCCTGGATGAGCCGGTATACGCCAAACTCCTTCTCTACCTGGCCGGAAGCCAGAGTGGACGTTTTTGGACCAGAAGTTTCTGCCTGGCCATTGCCATAGTTACCTACTGCAAAATCAAAACCTTCGAAAAATTTCCTGAATTCCGGGTCCACACTTTCAGGATTACTTACATAATCCTTGTAAAGACCTTCGATATATGCTGGATGTTGTTGAGTGATATAAGAAAAATCCTTCATTGAAAAGGAGGTTTGAATTTGGTTCCTAATTGATTAGGGAGGCAAATATCGGTTTAATTTCCTTAGAGAACTTGTACCCAAGGGCCAAATTAAAGGGGAATAATGGTCTTTTATACCTGATGTTATCTCTTTTGGCAAAGGGAAAAATGTTAACGAAAATGAAAAGCGTTACTTTGCCCGCCTGAATACGGGCCAAAGACATCTGATCCACTTGTTTTACCAAAATTTTTCTTTTTAAATTTCCCCGTTTCCGCCTCTCCCCTTACCTTTGCCTCCCGAATCAAAAACCGGGTCAAAACTCTAGAACATGGCTAATCATAAGGCTACAAAGAAAGATATGCGTCAGGCTGCTAAGCGTCGCGAAAGAAATAAATATTACGGAAAGACTACCCGTAATGCCATCCGTGATTTCAGAGCACTGGATGATAAAGCGGCTGCCGGTAAAGAACTGCCTGAAGTGGTTTCTATGATCGACAAGCTTGCCAAACGTGGCGTAATCCATAAGAACAAAGCAAGCAACCTGAAAAGCAAGCTGGCTAAAAGAGTGAATGCCGTTAAAGCCTGATTGGTTTCAATATAGTTGAAGATGTCCTTCCCTGCGGAGGGACATTTTTATTTTCCGCCGTCCTAACTTAGCGGCATGCGACAGATCTTCTTCTTGTTACTCCTGCTTCCTGCAACTCTTTTTGCACAGCCGCTGATCACCAGGTTTGAACAATCAAATGGCAAACAGTCGCCCACCTATCCCGAAATCATCGACTGGTGGAAAAAAATGGATGCCGCTTCTCCCTATGTGAGCATGAAAGAAATGGGACAAACCGATGCGGGCTTTCCCCTGCACCTGGTGCTGGTGTCCTGGTCAAAGGATTTTGATATCACTTCCCTCAAAAAGAAAAATAAAACCATTATCCTGGTGAACAATGGCATCCATCCCGGCGAACCTGATGGTATTGATGCTAGTATGCTGCTGGTAAAGGAACTGGTAAATCCCAGGCATCATATTCCTGAAAATGTGGTGCTGGCCATCATTCCTGTGTATAATATCGGGGGAGCGTTGAACCGGAGTCCGTTTTACCGGGTTGACCAGGACGGACCGGAGGAATTTGGTTTCAGGGGTAATGCGCAGAACCTTGACCTCAACAGGGATTTTATCAAATGCGATTCCAAAAACGCG
>CAYWSQ010000088.1:0-14325 GCA_964460925.1 uncultured Flavisolibacter sp.
TTATCATCAAAGTTGATTAGAAACTAGCTATTTATTAGAAAAACAAACATATAAGGCGGGAAGACGGTAAGTAGTTGCGGTTAAAACAAAAAGTTCTCAACGAACCTGTGAAATTTATATTCATGAAATATAGCCGGGAAGGCGGGAAGATGGTAAGTAGTTGCTGTTAAAACAAAAAGTTCTCACTGGTACCAGTAACAACTATTATTCACTAATGAAATTACTTACCGTCTTTCCGTCTTCCCGGCAAAAATTCTCAATACTAAAAGCAACCAATTTTGCTGCGGTAATCTTTTAGAATTATAATGGTTTTACTTTTTGAGATGTATAGCCGTTTAGGCGGGAAGGGCGGTAAGTAAAGTCGTTGCAGTATAAACAGTTTTACTGGTGTCAATAATTACTCTAAGCTTTTCAGTCACTACTTACCGCCCTTCCCGCCTAAACGGCTATAGTGCACTGTTTTTAAAAACTATCTAATTATGTAAAAAGAAAAATATCAATAATCACCATTATTAATATCCTCCATAATATTCCTCGCTGTCGTATCCCCATCCCTGATGGCCTGTACCAGCAACTGCGTACCCTTGATCACATCCTTTGGATAAGAACAATCCTCGTAGCCACTAATACGAAGTACTTCCCTCTGGTCAGCAAACACATATAAATAACCGAGCGTACGCTTGGCAGCAGCATGACCTTTATCCGCAGCCTTTTCCATCAGCGAAAAAGCCTCCTGGCAACTCAGGTTGGGATTCTCTCCCCTCAATGTGATATTGGCATAATGGTAAATCGCTTCCGTTACTTCCTGCGCGGCAAGGTCGCTGTAGATCACCAGGGCTTCCGTGATCATTCCATTGCGGTAAAGATCGGCTGCCTCTTTCAACTGGTTCTTCACCTGCTCCTGGCGGATTCTCGCATTTTCCTGTGCCGTAGTCCATTCCTGCAGGGTCACCAGGTCCTGTCGCTTGAGCCATCCTTTGGAAACCTGGCCTTTGCTATTGGTATATTCAGTATAAACAAAACCATTCTTTTCGTCTGTGCCTTCCAGTGAGCCATTCATGGGAATGAAAGCACTGCGCCTGGTACTTTCCTCTGGTTCATTATGAAAATAGGCCCTTGCAGAAGCTACCTTGAACGATACCGGTGTCTTCACCGTATCTTCTGTTTGCGTGGCCTGCGGCCTGGCAGGTGAAGGATCATTTTCCCTTAGCGCGAAATATACAATGAGCGCTATAACCGCCAGTGTGATCAGGAAAGCCAGTAAAATGCTGGATGAAGAAGAGCGCCGGTGCAGTTCCTGGGTGGAAACATAAGGTTGAGAGGGAGTTGAAACTGAAGACGCGGGCTGTGACTGGTATCGGGCCAACAAGCTTTCCAGTTCCCTCTTTTCCATGGCCAGCTTTTCATTTTCCCTTCTCAATTGCTCGAGCTGGTAGTAATTATTATCAGCAGGCGCAACAGGCGCCATGATGTTGCGAACAATATGGTTGTGCAATAAAGCCCCGTTGGCAAAACGGTTCTCCGGTTTTTTATCAAGGCATCTGTAAATGGTCTGTACAAGCCAGGAAGGAATGTAGGCCTCTGCTTCTTTTTTATCCTCATCCCAATGAGCGGGCAGGTTCTGCCTGCGAAGAGTGACCAGGTCGGGTACCGGGGCCTCCATGTGAGCGAGCATCACCAGGTTTCGTGCTGTGTCGCTTTTGTCTCTCAGCGGAAAAGGTACTGTTCCCGCCAGCAGTTCATACATGATCACACCAAAACTGTACACATCGGTCTGGAACAGGGTAGTGCCTTCGCTTTGTTCGGGTGCCATAAATTCTATGGCCCCTGCCTGCCGTAAACTCGTGCGTCTTTGTTCATCACTCATCACTGCCAGTCCAAAATCAAGCAGCACGTAATTCCCGGTATGCAGGTTATGCTTTACATTATTGCTTTTGATATCGCCATGCTTTACATCAAGACGGTGGCAATGGGAAAGTGCATTGGAAAGATGGTCCGCCACTTTTACCGCTTCCTTGATGGTGAATACCGGGTCATGTGGTGGTTTCAATAGTTCTTCCAGGTCGGGTCCTTCAATGAATTCCATTTCAATGAAAGGGAATCCGCCCGATTCTGTAAGTCCTGAAGAAATGATCCGCACCACGTTGGCATTTGGAATTTCATTCACCTTTTTCAGCTTCTGCACTTCATTCTGGAAGGTCACATAGTTTTTGTCTTCATGACTCTCATTAAAGATGGGCGTGGGAAGGATCTTTACGGCAGTGATCATCTCACCCATGCGCCTGGCTTTATACACCGAGCCCTGGCCGCCGGTTTTCAGCGCTCCCAGGTTCTGCAATCCTTCTGTTATGGTGAAGACCTTGGCCATTGGGCGAATTTAAGGATTCAATGTTGATGTGGTGGTGAATGGGGCATCGTGAATTGTGAATTGTGAATGGTGAATGGTGAGACGTGCTTTGGCAGCCATAGCTTCAGCAAAGGCTGGAGTCGTGAATCATGAGACTGTTAGAGTTCACCGTTCACCATTCACCACTTACGTTTCGTAATTGAACTGCAACAAAGCAAGCTCTCCTAAGATGATCTGGTCATTCTCACCAAGGGGATGGCCTATCTGGAGCGCCTGCAATTTGATCAGCTCTCCCTTTCCGGTCTTCACCTTCACCTTATTCCTGGGTGGCAGCCCACCTTCATCTGCAAAAAGAAAAAAGCAGCCTGCCTCCGCATTCCATTCAATATGCGCATGCTGGCGGCTGATATATTTATTGGCCGGATCACTGCTGTTGCCGGGAAAAGCAATATGATTCTGCCGATAAAAACCTTCGGAGGTCTGTGTTTCCTTTTCTCTCCCGATGCAGACCTTTCCACTGGCAGCACTCACCCTGTATTCTTTTTGTTCGGCCTCACCACTCAGCACCACTACTCTTGCATTGCTAACCTGGTTGATGGTAGGCTTTTTATTGGTGATGATATGAAGGGCTACCGGCAGTTCCTTATGCTTAACGGCTTCTGCGGGCAGTTGTTCTGTGAACAGGGTTTCAAGTGTCCATTCCCCGGGAAGGCCGATCGCGTAGTCATCCGCGATCTTTTGCACTTCCTCCCTGAACAGGTTCTCTTCATGATGATAAGTGATTGCTTCGTATAGCTGCTGGTCATGACCCGCGGCTATGAAGAGCTGCATACCCTTGATATTGCTGCCTTCACCTTCCCACCGCTGCAATTGTTCTTTGATGAACTGCAGCAACTGTTGCCGGGCTGATTTGATATCGGGAGGGTTGTTTTTAGATTTCAAAAAATCAAACATAATATGCTTTGATAGTTAAGAGTTATTGTCCTCAGCGGCCGTTGTTCTGGCCTGCTTTTTCAAAACCTGTGATATATCCGCGTTTCAGCAAGGCAGGGATCACGTGAGTGCCTGCCAGGTTCACTGCTACGCTGGAGCCTCTTGTATTTTCAACACGTACGCATACAACAATATGTCCACTGCCTGATGCTTTAGGTGCAAAAAATACATACCAGCCATCGTTGATGCGCCTGCCTCTCACCATCCGCTCAGGTGTTCCGGTTTTTCCTGCTACATACATGTGCAACCTGTTCACCTTGGTTTCACTTTGTGAACGCATGTAAGTGGTGAGCAATTGCGCTGCTGCCGGTTCATTGATAATGGTGATGCCTTCTTTCAATGGAAGCAGTGAATCACTCACCTTCATCACGTACCTGTTCTCTTTCATCACACCTTTATTGGCAATAGCGCTGGCCATCCTGGCCATGGAGGCCGGCGTAGCGATCAGCTCACCCTGTCCCCAGGCCATGCCGGATACGCCCGTTGCCCTGGTCTTGCGGATATCATTCGGATTGTACCGCTCCAGGCTTTTGAATTCAGTACCTCTCCAGAACTCCCTCCACTTATCCTGTTGTGCAAGGTTTTCATGGTCACCATTAAAATAATATCCGCCCACCCCGCGCAGGAACATGCCGGTCTGCATGTACAGCGTAGCCATTTCTTCCTGCAGTCTTTCTTCATTGGCAAGCCTGATGAAGAAGGGATTGTTGGAACGTACGATCGCGCGCTGGATATTGATATTCCCTGCTTCATCAGGTTCTTCACCTCTTGTGCGTACCAGGTCTTCTTTCCTTACACGGATATTTTTTGTTGCTGCGGCCATTCCCAGCTTATTGAATGCTGCTGCCGAAGTAAGCAGCTTGGCGGCTGATCCTGGTTGTGTGGCATGGGTAAAACCCAGGTCCCTGTTGGTGATCCAATAAGGAAGCTGGTTTTCTTCCGCGGTAGTCAGCAAAAGTTTTTCCGGTTCATCAAGTGTAGGTAAGGGCCATGCCGCTGATGCCAGCACATCTCCCGTGCTGTCTTCCATGATCACCACGGAAATGCGGGCCCTGCGCAGTGTGTCAATAAAATTAAAAGAACGCTGGATCTCCGTCTGCAATGCAGCATCAATGGTCATCTGTACATCCCTGTTCCTTTGTTTGAACGATTCTACTTCCGTGCTGTTCAATCCTGCGAGCAATAACGGTGAAAGGGCTGAAAAATCTCTCTTCGCTACTGTCATTTCCCTTTCACGCTCGGGTAGGAACCTGTTTTCGCGGAAGCGGCTTGCATGCACGGTAAAATGCGTGAGAGGTGCCTGGAATCCCCTGAGTTCCGCGATATGTTCATATTCCGCGAAGTATCCGTTGGTGCCACCCATGAATATCCCTGTATTCATATCGCCGGTCCAGAAGAACATCTGCTCCTCAAATGGATAATAGCGGTCGAGCCGCCTGCGTGCCATTTTTTGCAGTTCCACCACATCGGCGCCAGCACTACCCAGACTGTCCATATTTTTCTGCAGCACATCCGGCTTGCTCGTGGCAAGAATTCTTCCTTCACGGTCGAGCAGGTTGCCGGCTCCAAGCCTGTTCATGAGAATGGCGATGCGCGGATTGTAACTGAACATTCTCGCACCGCTTCTTTCCGCTACCAGTGCAGGCTGCACCACCCATTTTTTATTTTGAAAAAGATATTGCGTTACGGTTACGCCCAGTAATATGATCCCTGCAAACGAGGCTACCAGTGCAGGCACCAGGTTACGGTCCTGCTGTTTTGAAATGAATTTCATCTGCACGGCAGTGCCTTGCGCATTGGAAGCTGATAATAAAAATCCTGCTGCGGCCATGTTCATGATTAGCGAGGATCCTCCATAACTCATAAAAGGAAGTGATACGCCGGAAAGAGGCAGCGCACCAATGGATCCTCCCGCGATAAGAAGGAACTGGATGAAGGTGCTTACACCAATACCCGCGCAGAGATAAAAAAGAAAGGGTGTGCCTGTTTGCCTGCCGATAACAATAGCACGGTGCAGGTAAATAATAAACAGCACAAAAACAGAAAGAATGCCCATCAGCCCGAACTCCTCACCCATGGAAGGCAGGATCATATCGGTATGCGCTTCTGGAATGGTCTTGGCAAAACCTTCGCCAATGCCCTGTCCTTCTATGCCACCACTTGCCATGGCCCAGATACTGTTGGCAATATGATCACCTCCGAATACTTCGTTGTTCCATGGATCCATCCATATCGACTTCCTGTCAACAAGTCTTTGCACGGGTCCGGGGAAAACATCTTCGATGAAGGGAACCTGGTCAAGCAATAAGAAGCCGGCCATCACCACTACCACCATAATGGCGGATTCACTCATCCCTTTTTTGTTGATGAAGGATGCAAGCACCAGGAGGATGGCGATCAGGGCAGATGCCATCAGGATATTTCCCATGATCCAGATCGCCAGCACATAAAGGAGAGCAGCGCCTGCAGCCATGATAAAATCACCTCTTGAAAAAGAAAAAAGAACGATGAAAGTGAAGCAGACCACCATTGCGGGACCCAGGTCGCCCAGCACAAGGAATAATAAAATGGATGCGACGATGGACAGCAGCGCGAATGAAAAGAAAGACCAGCGTTTCTGCCAGCGGCCATATTCCGAAATAAATTTTTCGTTGGCAGTGAAAAAACCGGCAAGAAATATCAGTAAAAAAAACTTTACGATCTCGCTGGGCTGGAAACCAAACAGGTTCACTTTTACGCCGCTTCCTTCAGGGCCGCTCCCGAAAAATATGGTAAGTACCAGGAGGATGGATGCCGCCGCCGCCCAAGGCCACCCATTGGAGGCAGTGGGATGATTTTTAAATGCAAACAACCGGAAAAGACCAGAGTCTGTGGTGAACCGGCGGAGGTTGAAGAGCGATAAAAATGCGATCAGCAGAATGCCACCAATGAAATACCCAAAGGTGCTGCGTGCAAGGAAACGGTCCCGCAAAGGATCCTGCAGGCTTAGTAAGGTAAGAAAGGAAATCCCGGTGAGCAGCATGAGCACCGGCAGTATCAACTGGTCTGCCCTGGGGAAGGCCACCGTAAGGAAAATATGCAGCAATAAAAAAGCAGCAAAAATTCCTATGGCGATGATGCCATACCAGCGTATCACTTCATCCGGGGTTCTTACAATGAGAGCTCCTTCTTTTTTCAGGTTATTGAAATCCCTGTTAGAAAACAAGCGGATGGTATGAGGCGCGGCTTTAAAATTCAGCTTAGTTGTTTTTGTGAGTGCTTCAACACCTTTGGAAGGGCCAAACTGGAAATGCGGTTTTAATGGCAATACTTCAAAAGCATGGTCAGCTTGTAACCCATCAAAAGAATATTCCCCGTTGCTGCCTGTTCTTACATAGGCGGTGAGAGACTGCAGTTCACGGCTGCTGCCATCAACAATAAAAGTTTTTTTCACTGCTGCGGTATTCTCTTCCCGTATCACGCCATCCGTGAGTTCAATATTTTTCACACTGTCAGGCAGGAGTAACCGCAGTCTTACGAGCATGCCCGCGCCATTGTTTCCTTCCGCATCCAGGATCTTTCCTTTGATACTGTGAGGTCCCATGGTGAGGTTTACTGCAGGCTGTAGTGCCGGCGGTGACCTGAGTTCTTCAGCAAACCTTGATGAATCATCACCGCTGAAGCCGATCAGTTGCCTTGCCAGCACTGCCCTGTCTTTATACGATTCACCGCCTTCATTGAAGGCCTGCTGTGTAGTCAGGAAAAATCTTTTCTTGTTGAGCTCACCTGTATTGTCCATTTCAGCTTCCACCGACATACCCTGCGCTACGGTTTTATAAGCCAGCGCTATATCGCGCGGATCTTCCAGGTAAAATTCCTTTTCCAGCAATTGCCTGATGCGCTGGTCAAGCTGGCCACCATTAAGATTCACCATGGTGCCGCTGGCCAGCCTTTGCGGCACTTCTTCAAAATCCTTTTTTAATACATCAAAAAGGCGGATGAACAAGAAGGTAAGTACACCCGTTATCAATAGAAAGAACACCCTTTCGATATTGCGCTGCCTGAAAAAATTCATCTGCTGATTTTTGAAATGGAATCCGGCCTGAATAAAACACTGTCAACCAGTGAACCGCTTAGCGGGCGGTCAGCCGGGAGGGCAAGATTGTACTGCACCGGTATGCGGCAGTTCACAAATCTTACATTTTTGAGTTTGAGCACATGGCTTTGCGCGGAAAGGCCGATGTCGAAGTTTTCAATCACCATATTTTCCAGCAGTATATAGTTGCATTCAGGCTTTGCCTGGAATAATAGGCCATTGTAGTCGCTGGCGGCCTGTAAAGTGATGCCATTGCCATTGATATAAATCGAATCCTGCTGGATGCTGATAGTATCGCTTATCTGTATCCTGTTGCCATAACTGGAATCAAGATAGAGGAAGGCTGAAACTTCCAGGCTGTCGAGCAGCCTTTGTTCTGATGCATTTCTTTGTATGGATCTTTGTTCGTTGACCGGTTCTGATATTTGCGACTGGTTCTCGCGCCAGAGAAAATAAACTGCAGCAGCCAGTATCAGAACCAGCAACAGCAGGAACCAGGTAAGGCCGGAAGATCTTTTACGCCTCTTTACTAGTGGCGCTTCGTGCTTTACCGGCTCAGCCGGGATTGCGGCCGGTTCGTTTTTTTTTACCAGTACAGGTTTGGTTGCTTTTTGTTTGGCTGCCTTATTATTATTGGCAACCAGCACCACGGTGATGTTATCCTTACCGCCTGCTTCGTTAGCTGCGTTGATCAGCATCTTTGTTTTGTCGGCAAGGCCGGCCTTCGCGTCCAGTATGGCGATCATCCCCTTCTGGTCAACCAGGTCGGTGAGGCCGTCGCTGCATAAAAGCAACAGGTCTCCGGGCAGAAATGGTGAACTGCCGGTTTCAATATAATCCGCAACACCCGCCATATTGGGATCATATCCCAGGGCTTTATTGATCTCGTTGCGGTTGGGATGGCTCATGGCCTCTTCTTCTGAAATTCTTTTATTGTCTTCAAGAAATCCTACAAAGGAATGGTCGTGTGAAAGTTTTACAAGTGAATGGTCGCGGTAGAGATACAACCTTGTATCACCTACATGAGCGAAGTGTAACAGGTTTTGTTCAGCATCGGCATGCACCAGGGTTAGCACACAGGCCATGCTGTCGCGCTCAGGGTGGTTGAGCCGGTCCTCGTAGATTTTCCTGTTGGCCTCTACGAAGCAGGTCTTTAATTTGAGCACGAGATCCGCGGCCGGTTCCCTGAACTGGTCGAGAATGGTTTGTTTGGCGATAGCTGCGGCCACTTCGCCTCCTTCATAACCACCCACGCCATCTATCACGCAGGCCAGGATCTTACCATTGCCCAGGTCTTTTACAATGAATTCATCTTCATTGTTGCTGCGCTGCCTGCCCACGTCAGTGGCGCCATAAAATTGATCAGCCTTTGCCATGCGTAGATTTTATTTCCCTGAAATGGGCTATGAGCATCAGGATGCAAACCACAAAAAGTACAATGGAAATAACCATGTATCAGGATTTAAAAATGTTCAGTCCAACAATTCCATTCAGCATCACGCGGCTGTTGAGCGGGAGTTCTGTCCACTGCGGACTGCCCGTTTCACTGCGCTGCACTTCTCTTTCATTCACCAAAGTTTTTTCTCCAAAAGAGGCCAGGTAAAATTTCTGGTCATTCTTATCATACCTGATCCTGAGATGAGGTGTGTTGACCCATTCACTGGGGATGCGGAAGATGTTCATAGATTCCCTGGTCTCTTCTTTGCCACTCACGGTGATTTCTTCATCACGCATCATGTATTCGATCTTGCGGCCCGCAAATTCTTTTTCGGGAACAATAGATTCAAACCGTGCCCTGATGGCATTGGTGAAATGTTTTGCCCTGGCTTCATCATAAGTAAGACTGGCCTCGTAAGGAACTTCATAATAGCCTTCACTATAAAAAGTAAAACCCTGGAGGATATCAGGATTAATGTCAAAAGTCTGCGCGATGCCCGTCTGCCGCGGAATGAATGTGACCCTGAGGTTTTCATTGCCTCCCGAAATATTGCCCGGTAAAAGTTTGCCGATGAATCCCTTGTCACCACGTGCATAATCCGGGTGGCTCACAAAACGGAACACCCATTTGCTGGCGGAAGGCTCAACGGTCAGTCCTTTGCTCCTTTGTTCTTTGAGCAGGCCATAAAACTGCTTCACCGTTTCCTGTACAATCAAACCAAAGATGCCTTTTTTATTATCCATGAAATCCTTGTAGTCGGTGGCATTGAAGGCAATAATATATTCATGGTAAAACACCACGCGTCCTGCAAATGAAAGTTCACTGATGCTCTGGCTGAATTTTTCCAGGATGTAATGATACACATCGTTGGGGGTGAGCACAGCCGGCTGTTGCAGCCCGGGTTCCTGTTCTTTTTTGAGGAGCCAGTCGTGCAATCCTATTTTTTTCCAGAACGATTCTTTAGGTTTCATGCAGTGGTTGTTGAAAGTAAATTTAAAGGAATTGCATTAATGGCCTGTGATTAAGGAATCAACGTTTACCAGGTGTTTATCATATACACTGGCCAATTATTAAGTTTATTTTAATAAGCCCGCAAAGATTTTGCGGAAATTTTACCCGGATTGTGGAGCAGGAATGGTACAGAAAGTTGCTTCTATTTCAAGGGAGTTTTCATTGAAATAATGATACTGGAGCCAATAAACAATCCCGGTTATCTCTGGCTTTACTTACCGTCTTACCGCCTTCGCGGCAAAACTTTCCATTATATGTAAAAGCTCAGAATCACCAGGATTGATATCCACTAAAAAACAATTTGGCACGGTTTTCAAATCTTAATCTGGAAAATGTGAATTATGGAAATGCGTAGTCAGAATACCAATGAAAAAAGAAAAAGAAGGATCATCCAGAAGGGCCCTGTCCTGGTCCGTTCAGTCAAACCCGGTCAGACGTCTGCACTGGTATGGGAAAGGCAGAACACTACAACGGTGAACCTCTGGAAAAATTAGTAAGGGTATAAAATGAAATATAAGTTTTCTCCGGCCCTTCATATCGATTACAGTGAGCTGAAGGATTATGTGACCGAAGGCGATGATCTTACCAAAAAAGAATTGCTCGAAAAATGTTCGGGTAATATCAGCAGGGAACTGCTGCAGTACATACGGGAACTGGAGTTTGAGCAAATCGGCAAATCAAAGGATGGAGAGCTGTATATATGGTGAGATGAAAAATTAATTTTAGATCATTTCATAAAAATGTGTGGTTATGAAACAGGTGTGGATGTGTATGATCCTGGCTTTGAGTATTCATTTTGCAAATGCCCAGGACAGGAAGGTAACCCAAAAGCCAGCAGATTTTCCCAGCCGGAACAGCAAAGCTCCTGCATCAATAACCCTTACCAGCGAAAACAGCTACAATGCTTTTTCCGCGATGAATGCTGAACAACCATTGCTCCGCATCAGCGATCCTTTTATCATTACCATGAACAACAGGGCAAAAGGCATCACTCCACCGGTGAAGAATGTGGAATTGCTTGGAATGCCCAAAGGCGCCTATGGTTTTGCCCATGGCAGGCTCAGGGTTTTCCCGGGCAGCACTACATCGCATGGCAGCCTTACCGGTATGGGAAGTGTGGCAACAGGCAGCAGTACAGGAACCATGGGCAGCATTGGCCTGCCTGCCGCAAATGGTAAAAGTACTTTTGCAGCTACGGGTATGTGGGGGAATGCACTCGGGATTGATTTGCTCAACAGGAAGCGTTAAGGTTCCCGGTTGATGCAGCTATTTAGCGGGGGGATCCCTCTTTTAATAAACACCGCACATGATCACTCTTTCCAAACTCCCCCGTTTCATGGAATTCCTTCACCAGCATTACATGAAATATTACAGCCTCTACAATGGAAGACTGGTTGAATTGTTTCCAAGTTCGGAAGCAACAGAAGATTCACTATCAATAGCAGAAGATGATGTTTCTTCTGAAGCAGACGATGAGCAGCTTTACGAGCTATGGAAAGAATTCAGGTAAGTCTTAACCATTGCCGACCCTTTCTATTTCTTCTTTTGCAGCTCCCTGAGAGCGCCTGGCAGACTTGAATGCTTTCCCGAAACGGTACACAAAAGAGATGGTCCCCACCCTGGTATCGCGGGTGAGTTTGAAATATTCATCCGCATTGGTGAATACGGTATTTCCTTTCATCCACTGGGTGTAGAAGAGGTCTCTCGCCGCAAGCCTGATAGTTCCTTTATTTTTCAAAACTGTTTTCCCGATTCCCAGGCTTACCTGGCCGGCAGGGTCAACGATTTCCTGGATATCATGCTGGCTTTTTGAAGTGTAGAACCCCGAGAGTTCGGCGGTCCATCCCCTGCCAAACCTGAACTGGTTGTTCATGTTCAAATGGAGCTGGGTGATCCTTGCTGTATATGCCCTGTCAATCATACCTTCCATTTTTTTATGATTCAGTACAGCCTGTGTATTCAACGACCACCACCTGGCGGGAGTTAACTGCAATGCCAGGCTGAGACCCAGGTTTTGCAACCTGCCGAGGTTGCCTTCCGTATACAATACAATACCG
This sequence comes from uncultured Flavisolibacter sp., assembly GCA_964460925.1. Taxonomy (GTDB): domain Bacteria; phylum Bacteroidota; class Bacteroidia; order Chitinophagales; family Chitinophagaceae; genus Flavisolibacter. Next base: position 11,922 of record CAYWSQ010000088.1, read on the forward strand.
TTATCATCCACGGGAAATACCTGGCTGAAATAATCATCCGTGATACTGTAGCTGATGCCAGTCACCAGCAATTGTTTGAACATATGCGTCAGTTCAAAATTCCAGGTAAACTGTGGCCGGTAATAAGGATTGCCCACCTGGTAAGTGTATTTGTTGATGATAAACAAAAACGGGTTAAGTTTTTGAAAGGCCGGGCGGTCGATGCGCCTTCCGGCACTGAAAGAAAGCTGGTTAGATGAATCGAGTTCCACGCTGGCCATAAGGGAAGGGAAGAGGCTGTTATAATCGCGGGAAAAAGAAGAGTCCTTTACAATGGCATTACCTAGTTGATGGGCTTTGTAGCTGGTCATCTCGTAACGCAGTCCTCCCTGGACAGACCATTTCCCGGATTTGGTTTCAGCCGATCCATAGAGGGCATGAATAAATTCTTCATAAAGGAAATGATTGCTCTTGCCAAGATCCGGTTTCCAGTTACCGTTATCCAGCAATTCATACCCGGCCAGGTTATCCGTTGTGATGCGCGAGGTTTTCCAGCCTGTCTCCAGCCTGGTTTTCTGCACCTGGTGTACATAATCTGTTTTAGCAGAAATAATATTGATTTCACTTGGAATTTCAGCGCGTGTTGATTCACGGTAATACCCGGGTTGCTGCAGGTAATTATCAAATACCTGTGAATTATCAATCCGGTATCCGATCAGGTCCAGGTCAGCCGTCAACTCACGGCCGGAAGAAAAATCATGTCTGAAATAAAAGTTCATCCCCGCGTTCTTCCAATCAACCAGCGTATTGCTCAAAGTCCTGATTACCGAATCGGTCTGTCCGGCCGCGTTCATCCACGCGGCCAGGCTGTTGCTTTTTCCTTTTCTTTCCAGCAGTAGTCCGCTGAAGCCTGCACCAATGGAAGTTTTACCGGTAAGGGCCAGGTCAACACCGGTCCTGAGGTTATGGATTTTTTGCCTGCCATTGAGAAAACTGTTTTGTTCAAGCTGCCGGTTAAGGCTGCCGTTATTTTCAAAATACCGGCGAAGCGCATAGATACGCGTAAAATAACCGCTGAAGTTGGTACTGTAATTAGCGAACACATTCCATTTACCGCTTCTCAGGTTGAGTTGCAGGTTATGGTTGTTCTTGTCATAAAAACCCTGGCCGTAAGTAGCGCTGATGCTTCCGTTGAATCCACGCTGCAGGTTTTTTTTCAGCCTGATGTTGATCACACCGGCATTGCCGGCCGCGTCGTAGCGGGCAGGTGGGTTTTCCATGATCTCCACCTGGTTCACCTGGGAAGTATTCATGCCCTGCAGCAGGGAAGCAAGTTGTGCCGGATCGAGATAAGTAGGCTTGCCATCGATCATGATAGTAACACCCGCTTTTCCTTTGAGAGAAATATTCCCATCCCTGTCCACGGTTACACCAGGCATTTTTTCAAGTGCTTCCAGGATGTTGGTTCCTGCATTGCTGATGCTGGCGTCGGGATTCACGATAGTTTTACCGGGTTTGAATTCCACCAGTGGACGTCGTGCAGCCACGGTCACATTTCCCATTATAGCCGCGGCGGGCTGCATCATAATTGTTTGGGTGGTCCCTGAGCGGTCAACCAGGGTAAACGTTGGTGCGTATCCTGAATGGCTTACTCTGAAAAGAAAGGCAGCAGTCTGGCCGGTGATAAGGCACTGGCCTTTTTCATCAGTGCTTTCAATGCGAAGCAGGGAACTGTCGCGGTCAAGAACTTCCACTGAAGTACGGGGCAGGGGTTCCTTGAGCTGGTTCACAACAAGAAGTTGCAGGCCAGGTGGGTCCTGCGCAATACTGGCGGCACCGAGTGCCATGGCAAAAAGGAAGGATAAAATATTTTTCATATGATCCGGCGTGAAAAATATTGTAATCAGGTGGGTGGCAGGACGTATTTTCTTTTAACGGCAGAAAAGAATTGATGAATAATTTGCGAATATGAAAAATGGAATGTTTTTTACAGGGCCAATGCATCCCCAAAGAAAACTAAACTGCTGACTGAAGTTTCAGCGCGCAACTTCAAACTTTGTACTTTTACTAAACAATTTTTTATATGAAACTTTTTGTTGCCGGTCTCCCTTATGATCTTTTTGATGATGAACTGGTGGAGATCTTCGAAAAATTTGGCACGATCGCATCGGCCAAAGTGGCTATTGATAAAGAAACCGGCAAAAGCAGGGGCTTTGCGTTTGTTGACATGCCAAATGAGGAAGAGGCCCGCGAGGCGATTGATGGCCTGAATGATATTTCTCTCGGGAAAAAACCACTGGTGGTAAAAGAAGCCGATGAAAGAGGCGGCAGCGGCGGATCCGGCGGTGGTGGTTACCGCGGCGGCGGCGGCGGTGGCGGATCTCGCCGCGGCCAGGGCGGCGGCGGAGGCTACCGTGGTGGTGGC
>CAYWSQ010000089.1:0-14145 GCA_964460925.1 uncultured Flavisolibacter sp.
TTTTTTGCATAGTTGACCAGTTTTAAATTTGGTCAACCTATTTCAGGCACGTACAAGGGAGTCATAGAGAATGGAGTGATTTTCGCGCCATTGAAGGGTGTTGATTTACTTTTCATACTTTAACAACATCACGCCAGAACCTTTGTCAAATATATAATTGCTCATAGTGAGACAGGAATTTCCATTCAGACTTCCCGGTTTTATAGTATGAAGCAGAAGAATACCTGTAATCTTCTGCATTGATTACCAGTCCGGCCCGGACCGGATTAATATGAGTATAGTTTAGTTTTTGAATCAAAACCCTTTTGGAATAAAGTTCAGTACTCAGTGAATTTCTTTCCCATACCTGGTAGGACCGGTCAGCAGCTTTTACTTTAAAGAAAGGTAAAACATTAGGATGCATCAGCCTTAAATCAGCCTTGATTTTCTGGGCTGTATATTTCATGAAATCTCTTTGAACGTTTTCCTTTTGATGACCAGGTGAGATTTGCCAAACGAGGTGCATATGGTTGGACATGATCACAAAGCCTTGAACCGCCACTCTTTTCTGCTCAACCAGAAATTCCAGGCTCGATATAATAATGTTTTTGTACTTGTCTGGCTTAAGCAGGTGTTTCCAATCAAGAATCGTTGCGGTGAAAAAATGAGGGTAATAATTTTCATGGATTTTCATCAAATAAAATTGGGATGATGTGTGGTGAAATCCAGGTGAAAAATCACAGAATAAAATGTCCTTTTCCCCATTTACATCTTCCGTTTTTTTGTTTGGTAGGATGTTGTATGCCATTGTTGGTGCTGATCTCCAACCACTCCATACTTCGACGACTTTCACACCAACAATTGGTCGAATCTTGTTCGCCCTGCCGTTGTTGGTGTTGGTCCCCAGGCCATCCGTTCTTTGAGACTGTCACACCAACAACTGGTCGAAACTTGGACGCCCCGCCGTTGTTGGTGTGGACCTCCAGGCACTCCGTTCTTTAACGACTCTCACACCAACAACTGTTCGAAACCCAAACGCCCGCCGTTGTTGGTGTGGATCTCCAGGCACTCCATTCTTTAAACAATATCACACCAACAACTGGTGGAACCTTGTATTTTTCGTCATAGCCGAAGATGCATGGGATTGTTGGTTTGATTACTTGGCCCTCCATTCTTCAAAACAAAATCACAACAACAACGGCTTGGGTTTCATTACCACCAGTTGTTGGTGTGAGAGGCTAAGTGATCAATCTGTACTAAGAACAACACCAACAACGGCAGGGTGTTTAGTTATTCAACAGTTGTTGGTGTAAAAGGCTAAGAGAACAATATGTACTAGAGAACAACACCAACAACGGCAGGGTGTTTAGTTATCCAACAGTTGTTGGTGTGAAATGCTAAGTGATCAATCTGTACTAAAGAACAACACCAACAACGGCAGGGTGTTTAGTTATCCAACAGTTGTTGGTGTGAAATGCTAAGTGATCAATCTGTACTAAAGAACAACACCAAAAACGGCGTAAAATGGTGCGGCAAGGTTCAAGGATCAAATGGTGTCCTGGAGAATGGAGTGTTTTTTAGCCTTCTTTTGAAATCACATAATGCGAAAAATCCAGGTGCCATCCTGGAAATAAAAAAGCCGGCATTGCCGGCTCTTTCTTGTAGGAAGCTTTCCCATCAGTAAACATAATTCAACGCTGTGCGGTCAGCCGATGTAAAATTTCGGTTCTGGTTGCTGCCTATGCAGGCAAGCATCCATGATCCTGAACTTGTACCGGTAGGCGTTCCTGGAATGTGGATGGCACCCACACCTGCTGAACCCTCGTTTACAGATGAACCTCCGCAACTATAAGCACGGTTCATGTAATCGGTGTGACGGAACCCGATGCAATGTCCCAATTCATGCGCGATGATCGTTGCAATGTAGTTCCTGTTGGTAGTGCTTGTGCTGGTGCTGTACCAGTAGGTGTTCATCCTCACCCTGTTGTAGGGCGCACCGCTGCTGGTAGGAAATCCTGCTGAACCAAGCGTGTTGCTCACCTGGTAGTAGGCTTCCAATGTTACATGCTGGCCGGAAGTTACCCGCTGGAATTTTACCCGGAGGTTCTCGGCGTTGTAGCGCCTGATGGCTTCATCCAATGCTGCAGTGAATACAGCAGAATGGGAAGAAGAACTGTTGGACAACCTGACACGGATTGTTGGATAGCTGCTCGGATTCACCAGGTTGGTGGTGCGGTAATGCTCCTCGTTGGCTACAATCAGTTCATGACTCTGGGTAAGGTCATTCACCTGTTCGTGTGTGAGAATGATATCACCTTCAACAAGGTAACCTTCCTCAACTTTTTTCGCACCATCAGTGCTGAATCCAAGTGCCTGGATCTTGGCCATTACGGCTGGTGAAACTTCATCAGTCACCACTTCTTTTGTTTCTTTTTTACAGGCTGTAAAAAGGGCTGCGATGCAGAACGCAGCCAGCAGGGGTCTGAGTGTTTGCTTCATGTGTGTAAAGGGTTTAGTGTGTGTAAAAAGAGATATGTTTCAATTTACTGAAGGCCTCAATTCGTTAACATTTTATTAACGCAACACCGTTGCAAACGAGTTTATGGCCTAATTATCAACAGTATAAATCCTAGGAAAAAACACCATGCAAGCTCAACTTCAGCGGCTTCAATCTTGGCCGTTTTGCTTTTTCCATGAAGATTGATCCCTATATTGCCAGTCCATGCGGCTCCTGTTTTCATTCGCCATCCTGCTCATGTCAATCCATGCAAAGGCACAGCCCCTGCAATTCAAAAAGATTGCACCGGCCCTGGAACAAAAGATCCTTTCTTCTTCAAAAGACAGTGTGTGGGTCTCCGTTAGTATGCGACCCGGAATGGTACAGGAAGAGGTGAAACGGCTCTATCATTTTGAGAATATTATACATCATAATATCGCCAGGACCAGGATAGCCGTGAAAGACATTCCTTTTCTTGCAGGTAAGCAGGGTGTATTGTTCATCAGTGAAATATTGCAACCGGCAGAAGAACTCACAACAGGTGCCTATGACCTCACTTTGAACCGCGTGAATTTCGCACATACGCAGTTTCCGTTTCTCAACGGCAATGGTTTGAAGGTCTCGGTGAAAGAACGTTTGTTTGATCCCACAGATATTGATTTGCTCAACCGCATTTTTATTACCGGCCAGGAATCTTCCTCATCAACTCCACATGCAGCTCTGATGGCAACCATGGTAGCAGGCGGTGCCAATTCATCTCCTTTCGCAAAAGGTGTTGCCTGGAATGCTGCGATCACTTCTTCCAGTTTCGCCCTTGTCTTTCCTGACCCCGGTTCAGTGTTTGCCCAGCACGGGATCTCTGTTCAGAATCATTCTTACGGAACCATTATTGAAAATTTTTATGGTAATGAAGCGATGGCTTATGACCAGCAGGTAAATGAATTGCCTTACCTGGTGCATGTGTTTTCCGCTGGCAACTCAGGTAACCAGGCTGGAAGCTCCGGGATCTATGCCGGTATCAGTGGCAGCGCCAATCTCACCGGCAATTTTAAACAGGCCAAAAACGTGATCACCGTGGGCTCAGTGGATTCTACTGGATCGCTGATGCCTTTGAGTTCAAGAGGTCCTTCATTTGACGGGCGCATCAAGCCCGAACTTGTAGCCTATGGGGAAGATGGTAGCTCAGGAGCCGCTGCTACTGTATCCGGTTCTGTGCTATTGCTGCAGCAGGCTTTTCGCGAACTGCATGATTCACTACCTCCATATTCATTGGTGAAAGCTGTTCTGGTGAACAGCGCTGATGATGCAGGTGCGCCTCATCCCGATTACCAAACCGGTTTCGGGCAATTGAATACGTATCGTGCCGTCAATACCATTCTGCAGAACCGTTTTTCTTTGGGAAGAATCGATGAAGGCGATACACTGAAATTTCCATTGGTGATAACCAATGATATCTCCAGGTTAAAGGTGAGCTTGTGCTGGAATGATCCTGCTGCTGTTGCCGGTACAGAAAAAGCATTAGTGAACCATCTTGACCTAAGGATCACCAATGAGGATGGAACCATTGCCTGGATGCCCTGGGTTCTTGATCCTTCTCCCGCATCTCTCCAGTCAACTGCAACAAGGCAGAACGATACGCTCAACACTATTGAACAGGTAACTCTGGATGCGCCACCACCCGGAATTTACCAGGTGATGGTGATCGGTTCAGCGCTGGCAGGCCAACAGGATTTTGCTCTTGCCTGGCAGGAAGATACCAGCCGCCATTTTTATTGGACCTATCCTTCACTGGATGAACAACTCATCGCGAATAATACACACTGGCTAAGATGGACCACCAACAGGAATGAAGCCGCGGTTATTGAATACGAGAACCAGTCGGGCAACTGGCTGGCCGCAGGCATGGTAAATGATGCCAGCCCTGGTTATTTTAAATGGCAGGTGCCGGATTCAGTTAGTTATCCGAGGTTAAGAATGCGTTTCAGCGACAGCATCATTTATTCAGACAGATTTACCATCAGTCCCCAGCCGGTAATGCAGGTAGGTTTTAACTGCGCTGACTCCTTCCTGTTATATTGGAATAAGGTTCACACAGGTCCTTACACGGTTTACCGTTTGGGACAGGAATACCTAGAACCATTTATCCAGACTTCTGATACTTTCCTGGTAATGGATAAACAAAACCATCCCTCCATTTATTATTCTGTTGTCCCTGTTATCGGGGGAAAACAAGGGGTCAGGGCCAATACTGTGAATTACCCTTCCATGGGGCCATCCTGTTATATCAATGCGTTTTACCTGCAATCACAATCCGGCCCTGTTGCTACTATGATGATTGAACTGGGAACCATATTCGGTATCACTGAAATGGCCATTGAAAAAAGAAACGCTGCCGGATTTTCAATTGTTCAAACTTCAGGACCACCTGTTACTACAACTTTTGCCTGGGATGTTCCCGGGTTGGAAGCAGGTGAAAATTATTACCGCCTGCGTATCAGGACTGCTGGCGGACTATACATTTACAGTGAAGAGGAGGTTGTTTATTACTGGGCAGGCGACCCTGTGCTGGTTTATCCAAATCCTGTAACAAGGGGCAGAGCGGTAAAGTTGCTGACCAGCGAATCCGGCAGGTTTACGGTGATGTTATCAGACGGCAGCGGCCGTATGATTCATAGACAGGTCTTGAATCAGACCCGAACTGAAATATCAACTTCACATCTTGCAGCAGGTATTTACTGGATCGTCATTTACGACAGGGAAGGAAAAAGGTGGGGGAGGAAGGTGGTTATTCTTTGAGTAAGGCAAAATGCAAAAGGCAAAAGTGAAAAGTTCAAAGTTGAAAGTTCAAAGTTGGAGTACTACAATCATGGTGGTAAAAAAAAACGCAAAGACGGTTTTGTCTTTGCGTTTAATAATAAAAGAGATATTATCCGCGGGGATTATAAAGTCTTCAACACATCATTCATGCTTCTTACGGCGTCTGCGCTCTTGTTGAACAGTTCCTGTTCCTGCTGGTCGAGTTTGTAATCAACGATCTTTTCCCAGCCGTTTCTTCCTATCACCACCGGAACACCAAGGCAGATATCTTTCTGGCCGTATTCGCCATCCAGGGCTACGCAACAGGTGAAGAGTTTTTTCTCATCTCTTACAATGCTTTCAACCAGCGCGGCTCCTGCTGCACCTGGTGCATACCATGCGGAGGTGCCGATCAATTTGGTAAGTGTGGCGCCACCAACCATGGTGTCGGCTACGATCTGTTTTTGCTGGTCAGCATTCAGCAGAGAACTTACCGGTACACTGTTCCAGGTTGCATATCGAATAAGCGGGATCATGGTGGTATCTCCATGTCCGCCGATCACAGTTGCATTCAGGTCGGCAGGTGAACAGTCAAGGGCTTTTGACAGGTAGCATTTGAATCTTGCACTGTCAAGGATGCCGCCCATTCCAATGATACGGTGCTTGGGAAGACCTGTAGCCTGCAATGCCAGGTAGGTCATGGTATCCATCGGGTTGCTGATCACAATAATGATGGCATCAGGTGAATGTTGCAGGATATTCTGGGCCACACCTTTTACAATATTGGCATTGGTGCCGATCAGTTCTTCGCGTGTCATTCCTGGTTTACGTGGAATGCCTGAAGTGATCACCACAACCGATGAACCTGCAGTTTTAGCATAGTCATTGGTACTTCCTGTGATCCTTGTATCAAACCCGAGCAACGCGGCGGTTTGTGTCATATCCAGCGCTTTTCCTTCGGCAAGACCTTCCTTGATGTCAAGCAATACCAGCTCTTCACATAATTCTTTCCTGGCAATATTATCGGCTACGGTAGCACCCACAGCGCCCGCACCTACAACAGTAATTTTCATTGATGAATGTATTTATGTGGAATAATTATTGGCGGTGCGAAGATAGAATCTAATGCGTGGATGTGGAAATGTCCACTTCAATAATTATTAATGCCTGCTTCGGTGGCAGCTTATTCCATCATAATTGTCCGCAGGCTGCCGATATTGAGTGATCCTTCGAATACACTCAGCAGCTTTCCTTCTTTATTATAAAGCGCATGAAAAGGCAGGTGGTGAAATTGATACCAGGCAGGCATCAGGTAATAAATATCCCGGCCTACCACCACGTTGGGAACCTTGTCAAGTTCATATGTGCTGATGAAATCTTTCATGGCCGCGAAGGGATGCATGGTGATCATTACAAAATGTATATCCTTCAGTTCCTCTTTTCTTTTTACGATCTCCCTTGCTTCTTCCTGGCAGTGACTGCATTCAGGACTAAAAATAATGAAGGCAACAGGCTTGCCCGGTGGCAGGTCAGCTTTTTTATACAGGGTTATACTGTCACTTAGCAGTACCTGGAATGGTGTAACCGTGGGAAATCTTTTATAGAAAGGCTGCGTGGTATCAGCCATTTGAGCCTGGCTACAGAAGGATAACATGAACAATAGAACCGCAAGCATCAGTTTTCTCATAAACAATTATTGAGGCCCCAAAACTAGCACGATGATCAGAATAAAGTTCCTAACCTGATGTGAAAACGCCTGGTTTCTTCAGACATGCCATAATAAACGGTAACCGATAGTTTATTGAATGGAGCGATCATTAAGCCGCCTCCATACCCTGTATGCCATTGGTCCGAATTGTCGGCAGGCTGCCACACCTTTCCCTGGTCAAAGAATGCAATCAACCCGATCTTTCCATTGAACAGTGCATTGCGTGTATTGAAAATCCACCTCAGGTCATTGCCATTATAAAATATGGTTCTGCCATGGAAACGCTGCCTGAAATACCCGCGAAGCGTGGCTCCTCCGCCGAGGTTGGCCAATTGGTAAAATTCAGGATTGCCGGTAACCGTGGCACTGCCTGCACGAATGGCTAGAGAAAACGCCTTCGTAAGCGGCAGGTAAAAACCAAGAACCGCTGATGCCCTGTTGAAATTTTTTCCAGGCCTGGTTAGATTATAGGTCCTTCCAAGGTTGGCCGCCAGTTGAAATCCTTTGGTTGGTACCACTTCATCGTTATAATCATGAAACAGGTAATGCAATTCTGCACCGGTGAAGCTGGTGGGTTCATAAGTTTCGGGATTATTGAAAGGAGGCTGTGGAGAAAGGATATGGGCACCTTCTTCCAGGATCTCAACAGATTGGTAAAATCCTCTCAAACCCACCAGGTGATGTTTGCCCAGCATGCGGTGCAGGTTGGCAGATCCGCCTGCCTCTTTAGAAAAGTACTGGTAGGCATTTTTCTCTGATTCAAACTTGGTATTGTTGCCATAGCCGAAAAAATACTGCTCCAACCTCTGGTCATAATTCGCTGCAAGCCCCAGGTTCCATTTTCCCAGTAACTGGTTGAAGAGCGCCTCGTATTCTCCACCCCACGATTTGTTTGGGAAAGAATAATAACCGAACAGTGACTGGTACCAGCCGAAGGGCTGCTTTCTCCAGGTTTGTTTGGTATAATCATAACCAAACTGCACATGGATGCCTCTTGTATTGGTATAATAGGGCCTTAGTATAGTGCTGCCTTCATTGTAACGGTAACCAAAATAATTATAACTGTTGATGGCCGTGTCCCGGCTTGTTCTTTTACGCAGTGGCCCGCTTGTGTAATTACCAGGGTTGTCAAAATATTTCAGGTTGGCTGAAGATGCGGATTGGTTGATGACTGAATCTTTGTCCCTTCCTCCAATGATCCTGGTTGTGATACGGTTTTCGGCAACACCGGTAATGCGGTACACATCATTTCCCTGCAGCCCATAAATATTTACCTCATCGGTTTGATCGGCCAAAAATTTTCTTTCGTAATAAGGAAGGTTCTTTGGCTTTCCATTTTTATCCAGGTCAAAAACCTGCACAAGCAGTTCATCCCTGCTTATTTTATGGATCAGGAAAAGTTCATCCTGCAATGAACCTGTCACATCTACTTCCTGTGCAATGAATTTATAATACTTGTCTGCGATTTCTGTAAGATCATTCCTTCTTGATTTGAGTTTGGCCGTGATTTCTTCGCCAGAATGGATATAGATCTCCGGCGGCATCATGTGGATACTTTTTTCTATCAGGCTGTCTGTAAGCACCTGCTGCAGTTCATTGGCCTGGCTGATCCAGGTTTCTCTTGGGGTAGCATTGGTGAGCCGGCGGTCGAGATAGCGTGCAGGAAAATTATATTTTTTGATATTCCTGATCTTATGATCAAAGGTCTGCAGGTGTTCAAGTGCTTCGGCACCCACGATTCTCCTGGTTATAAATCCATCAAATTTGGTCCATGCCTGGTCACGGTCACGCGGAACCGGTTTGTAAATTTTTCCTCCATCCTTATCAAACTGCGCCCACCTCCACTGGTCTTCATGTCTTCCCCAGTCGCCCAAAAACATATCAAACAATCTTGCTCTCACAAAGGCCTGCTGGTCTACCTGGTGATCATTCTTTTCATGAATGTTTTCAAGCAGTTTTTCCGTGCCTACAATGTTTTTTGATCTTCCGAAAAAATCGGCCTGCGACCAATCCTCATCCGGTCTTTCTTCAAACAGGCAAACGGTGTTGGCAAAAACTTCGTTGAATTTGCCCAGGCTTGGTGTATAGGGTACATAAACGATGATGGGATTGGTATGATAGATGCCTGCAGCGTCGATCATGGGAGGTATGGTAATGGCCGCAAAAGGATGAGCCGTTGATACATGATCCCTGGCGAGTTCTTCAATAAAACTTCCCCTGGCTATTTCAGGAAGGGCTGCGCGGTAATCCTTGTTCACGGAACGAAGCACATATTCTCGCCCGTTTTTATCCTTCAGCCTGAGGGTTTGTGTTTGCCTGCCTCCTCCCTGTTCTGTAGGGGTAAGGCCACCCTTGATGGTATCAAGGTTGATCACGGGGATTCGTACAGGTGTCATCCATTCTCTCCTGTAATGTTTTCCCCAGAAAAATTTGTGGGCCGGACTTTTATTGTATTCCTTTCCTATGATTACGGTGCGGTAACCAGGTTGGGAACTGTCGGTTACATGGGTTTTGAAGGATGGATCCTGGGCAGGTACGGAGGTGGCAAACAAAAGAACCGTCAGCAAAAAAAGAATCGGTTGGTGAATATGATACATACAGGGCTGGTAATCCAGTGCTTTAATCCAGGCAGTTAAAAAATAATGCCAGTCAGTGAAAGCGTCTGCAGGGAGATTCCGTCTTTGCCCTGAAATCCGATTTCCTTACTTTTGCCTCCCCGAAAATGGGGAATAAAAGATAACATTTTATGGCAAGTACATCAGATATCAGCCGGGGCCTCATCATCAAACTGGATGGAAGCCTTTATAAGATCGTGGAATTTGGCGAGAATAAAACCGCCAGGGCCGCAGCCAAGGTATGGGCAAAACTGACCGGTGTTGACAATAACAGGAGTATTGAAAAAACATGGAACAGCGGTGATACCATATATCCCGTTCGTGTGGAACGCAAGGAATACCAGTTCCTGTATAAGGATGATACGGGTTACAATTTCATGGATAATGAAACCTTTGAACAGGTGGCTGTTGCAGAGAACCTGATCGATGCCCCTAAATTTCTCCGGGATGGAGATGCTGTTTCCGTATTGTTCAACACGGAAACCGAAACTCCTATGAGCGTGGAGCTGCCAGAGAAAGTGGTGGTTAGGGTTACTTACAGTGAGCCTGGAATGAGAGGTGATACCGCAACCCGTACCCTCAAACCTGCAACCGTGGAAACAGGAGCACAGGTGATGGTTCCTTTATTTGTGAATGAAGGAGAACTCATCAGGGTCAATACCAAGACCGGTGAATACGTTGAACGTGTAAAAGAATAGATCAGGATAGAAATGGCGCGAGGCGCCATTTTTTGATGTGGGTGGAAGAAACAATGCCAGGATCCTTTTCAGACCGGGAGGTGGAACCATCTAAGGCTTTGATCTGTGAACTATATAATCCCTATCTTAGCCAACCTGTATTAACCAAAATCATAATAAATTGAAACAAATGGATTTCAAGCAAATTCAGGAGTTGATTAAAATAGTCAACGATTCGAATATTGGTGAAGTAAGCATTGAACAAAAGGATTTCAGTATCACAATCAAACAAAAAGATCAGCAAATACAAATGGTGCAGGCTCCTGCAGCACCTGTTTATCACCAGCCGGCACCACAGGTACCTGCTCCTGTTCAAGCTACAGCAGCAGCGCCAGCGCAGAAAGCCGATGCACCTGTTTCTTCCAATACCATTACCATCAAAAGCCCCATGATCGGTACCTTCTACCGCAGGCCTTCACCTGATAAACCCAATTTTGTGGAGATAGGTGATGAAGTGGCTCCTGGTAAAGTGGTCTGCATCATTGAAGCCATGAAACTTTTTAATGAGATTGAAAGCGAGGTGAAAGGCCGCATTGTGAAACTGCTGGTGGAAGATGCTTCCCCGGTTGAGTACGATCAGCCGCTTTACCTTGTAGAACCTGCCTGAGTTTGAGAACGGAAACTGATGAAAATCCAGCTTTCCCATTTTCACCTTTCAAATTAATTCTGTGTTCAAAAAAATACTGATAGCCAACCGTGGTGAGATCGCCCTGAGGGTGATCCGTACAGCACGCGAAATGGGTATTAAAACGGTAGCTGTTTATTCCACAGCCGACCGTGACAGCCTTCATGTGAAATTCGCTGATGAAGCGGTCTGCATCGGCAAACCTCAAAGCACCGATTCCTATCTCAACATTCCACACCTGATGGCAGCCACCGAGATCACCAATGCGGATGCCATTCACCCGGGTTATGGTTTCCTTGCCGAAAACGCAAAGTTCTCACAGATCTGTGCTGACCACGGCATCAAATTCATTGGCCCTACACCTGATATGATCAACAGGATGGGTGACAAGATCACCGCCAAAGAAACCATGATCAAAGCCGGTGTACCCGTGATCCCGGGCAGTGAAGGTTTGCTCAACAGCCTCGATGAGGCCAGGGCCATCGCCAGGGAAATGGGTTATCCCGTAATTCTCAAAGCCACCGCTGGCGGAGGAGGAAAAGGTATGCGCATCGTTTGGCAGGATAACGAAATGGAACGTGCTTACAATACTGCCAAGGCAGAAGCTGGCGCGGCTTTCAAGAATGATGGCATTTACATGGAAAAATTCGTGGAAGAGCCACGTCATATCGAGATCCAGGTGGCCGGCGACCAGTTTGGTACGGTATGTCACCTGAGCGAAAGGGATTGCTCCATCCAAAGGAGGCATCAGAAGCTGGTTGAAGAATCACCTTCGCCTTTTATGACACCCGAACTTCGTTTCAAGATGGGTGAAGCTGCTAAAAAAGCAGCAGCGGCCATCAATTATGAAAGTGTTGGAACGGTGGAGTTCCTGGTTGATAAGCACCGTAATTTCTATTTCATGGAAATGAATACACGTATCCAGGTAGAACATTGCGTAACCGAAGAAGTGATCAACCATGACCTGATCAAGGAACAGATCAAGATAGCCATGGGAGAGAAAATCTCCGGAAAGGATTACGAACCGCAGGGTCATGCGATCGAATGTCGTATTAACGCGGAAGATCCATATAACGATTTCCGCCCATCACCCGGCAAGATCACAACCCTGCACCAGCCGGGCGGACATGGAGTGAGGGTAGACAGTCACGTGTACGCAGGTTATGTAATTCCTCCGTATTACGATTCCATGATCGGTAAGCTCATCACCATTGCCAGGACAAGGCAGGAAGCAATCGATACCATGTACCGTGCCTTAAGTGAATATGTAATTGAAGGTGTGAAAACCACCATTCCTTTTCACCTGCAGTTGATGCAGAACGAAAAATTCAGGGAAGGAGATTTCAATACCAAGTTTCTCGAAACATTTAAACTGCAATAAAAAATCCCGGCAACTGCCGGGATTTTTTTTGGACTTGTTTTATTCAACCAGTTAAGATGTTGCTCTAACATTAATCCCTGTCACGGTGTTTGTTTCCTTTACCTTTTTGCCAGCCTTTATGCCTGCCATTATTGGACTTGTATTTTTTATCCCTTTTATAATCGTGGTTCCTGCCATAGTTGCCAGCCTTCTTCAGTTTTCTTGCCCTGTCAGCCTCGAGTTCACGGATGATCCGCTGTTTTTCAGACTGGCTCAGGTTAGGATTATTCCTGATGGAGTTGATCTTGATATCATATTCCCTGTTGACCTGGTCAGCCCTGCTTCCTGAATTGGGATAGGTGTTCGGATAGGTCCGACGGTTGTTGTTATTATCCCGGTCACCAAGAATCACATCCCTGCTTCTGTCGGATGGATTATTACCGCCACCATTTTTATTGCCTCCGCCCAGGATCACCCTGCGGGCTTCTTCTTTGGAAGTTTGCGCGCTGGCACCGGTAACCAGGCCAACTGCGATCAGTAGAGTAAGAATTCTTTTCATAGTATAGCTTTTCAATTACTTCGAAAAGATGATGCCAAAGCCCGGCTCATGATCCAAGTATATGTTAAAGGCAAAGCGGGCTTTGCAGGTTTTCACAAGCCGTTATGAACTTGCGCCGCCACCTGTCACCAAACAACTGGCATACCACGGCACTTTTTTTGTGCAGTTCTTATTATGAAAAATAACAACGGGCTTATTAGCTTCCTACTTGGTGTGTTGGTTACCGTACTGGTGGCCACCCAGTTCTCTTTCCGGAATAATGAAAGTGTGAATACTGGAAAGAAAAAAGGAAATGAAGACCGTCACCAATGGTTTGCACCCGGCATACCAGACAAGCTGAATTTTGCCGGCGAGCCTGTGCCGCTGGAGCGTTGGGATGTGGAAGAAAAATTTGACCGTGAGTTATTGCTTAATTATTACAGCCCGGGCAATATTGTTTACCTCATTAAACTCGCCAATAAAAATTTTCCCATCATTTCTGAAAGATTAAAGGCTAATGGTGTTCCGGATGATTTCAAATACCTCTGTATCGCCGAGAGTAATATGCAGGGTTGGGCTGTTTCCAGGGCAGGGGCCGTGGGTTATTGGCAGTTCATGAATGGTACCGCCCCGGGTTATGGATTGGAAACCTCCGCGCAGGTTGACCAGAGAAGAGACCTGGAAAGATCTACAGATGCCGCATGTAAATATCTCAAACAGGCCTATGCGAAATTTGGCAACTGGACCGCCGCTGCAGCTTCATATAATTGCGGCATGGGTGGGTACAACGGCCAGGCAACCTTCCAGCGTACCAAAAATTATTATGATCTCTATTTACCGGAAGAGACCAATAAATATATTTTCAGGATCCTTGCGTTTAAATACCTGCTGGAGCATGCGGACGAACTTGGATTTACTGTTTCCGATGAAGAAAAATACGAGCCTGTTCCGGAAAAGGTGATAACTGTAAGTTCCAGCATTCCCGACCTGGCCGCATTTGCCATCAGCAACGGAACCACCTACAAGATCCTTAAACTGATGAATCCCTGGATCAAAGGAAAATCACTATCGGTATCTAAAGGCAAAAGCTATGAAATAAAACTACCAGCCTCCTAAAACTTCAACCTTCGCTAAAGCTTCAGCCTTCGCTAAAGCTACGGCTGACAAGGGCGACTACAGACTACCAGCTTACGCTAAAGCTTCAGCTGGCAAAGCAGACTACCAACTACGATCTTTTTCAGCCACATCACTTCCACAGCCACCGACTTTGAACTATGAATTTTGAACTGG
>CAYWSQ010000090.1:0-13860 GCA_964460925.1 uncultured Flavisolibacter sp.
TATAACGGCCGGTTACTGAATACACATCTGATAGGTATTTATAGCCTTCATCCAGCATCCCGTGATAATTTATGGCTTTGGCGTCTTTAATGCCGGAAAGCAGGTAGCGTTCCGCCTGCGGATATTCTTTTTTCAGGATCGAAACCGCGCCCATTTGCAATTGCGATTCGGCTTTGCCATAACCATAATTAACAGCGCTGGACTGGTCATAACATTTTTTGAAATAATAAAGCGCCGAATCCAACTGGTCGGCTATCCGGAACACCTGCGCTGATATGAGGTAAAAAGAAAACTGGATATCTATATTATTGGTGTTGTCTGCTTCATTGAAATATTTCCTGCTGCTGTCAAGGTAACGTTTAGCCGAAGCAACATCCAGTTGACGGTTGTAATAATTGGTAAGGGTAAAATAGGCAATACACATGCTTTGCCTGTTACCACTTTTCCTTGCCACATCCACTGCTTTCCGGGCATATTCCAGGTGTTTTTCTTTTTCCTCTATATCCCCGAATAAATTAGCCAGGTTGGCATACTTTGTCGTCATCGTTTCGAACATCTCCAACTCCTCCAGGATGGAAATACTTTTGATGTAGAGTTCAACCGCTTGTCCGGTTTCGTTTTGGGCGTAGAGCATGGCAGCCTTGTCATTATAGGCATTGGCTTCCCATAATCTTGCTTTTACATTTTTTGAACGCTGGTAGTTTTCAATGGCTTTGTTAATGCTGGCAATTGCTTTTTCGTATTGCACGGTGATCCTGTAGAGATAAGATTGGTTCTGGTAAGCACGGCCTGCTTCATAATACAATTTCTTATCAGTAGCGAAAGCAATTGCATCAGCATAAGCCTGGTGAGCTTTTGAAGTGTCAATATTTTCATAGTTCACCCCCAGCCGCATCAGGCTCATGGCCCGGTTGCTGTCCGCCAAAGGTTTTTTTAAGTCAAGAAGCAGGCTGTCAATGATGGATTGCTGCGCAGAAGCGATGAATGAAAAGAAGAAGCAGGTATAAAAAAGAATCAGTTTTGGCTTCATATAGTAAAATACGCTTTTGCCCGCATACTACAAATATGGAGAAAGACTCTTCCAGATGTCCTCCTGTTTTTCCATGATTTTTTGACAAGGTGGATTTATCCTGTTTTTCAGGGATTGTCCCGGCTAAGCATCAACGTCATATTTGTTGAACATTTAAAACTCAACAAAATGAAAAAGCTGGTTCTTAGTCTCCTGGTCCTTCTTCCAGGATTGATGGCAATGGCACAACAGGCGGGAAGGGTTAAAGTATCCTTTGCCGGTTTCCGCTGCCTGAGAGAGACCGCTGATGATTTCCTGCATCTTGACGGTAAGATGGACGAGGTGTTCTTCCGGTTTTATTTCACCATTGCCGACCGTAGTGGAAATACCAAACTCAAATACAGCAACCAGACGGATGTTTATGGAGATAACCATGGTCCTTTTGGTAACCGCATCAATGCTGGTTCCGCCCTTGACCTTTTTGGTAACCTGAAAGGTGGGATCAAGGCAGGTGACAATTACTCCTGCAATAATATTATTGGAGAATACGACCTGGAGGCAGGTGATGTGCTCACCCTGGTTCCTACCATCTGGGAATGGGACCCGGGTTCTGGTTACCAGACAAGTTTTGATGCTACCATCGAAGGATCGTTTCCCATCATGAACCAGAAAGCATCGGCTCTTTCCAACCAGCGTTTCTCCACTGCTTCCATTTCCGGGTCACCGGGTGCTGATGTGCTGGGACTCATTCTCATTGATGCAGGATCGATCCTCACTTTGAGAGCCGCCTTCGATATCATTGGTGAACTTACTCCTAAACCAAGGCCTGTGGGTATTACCATGAATGGTGACTATTCACCTAAAGCGGTGTTGTTCAATGCCAATATCATGCAGAAGATCGCCTCCAGCAATTTTGGTTATGGCCCCGGTGTGATACCGGTGCAGTATAATGAAGAAGCTTTAGGAAACAGCAGGGACCATGGCAACTATATCATTTTACTGAAAGTTGAATTCACGCCAAAGCCGGGCACCTCCACCCAGCCTCCGCCTCCGCCACCTCCTTCCAACCAGGGTGTTGTTCCTAAAACACCGGCTGTGACCAACAAAACCAATAATGCGGCACCTCCGCCTCCGGTGTTCACCAAAAACACCAAAAACACAAGGAATCCTTCCATGCAGATCAAAAACCAGCCTGCCAGTGCAGTTCCTGCCATTGCCGGAACCTGGGCTGGTACCTATGGCAATGGAGAGAGCAGTGATCAGAATTTTTATTCATTCCTACTGAACTCAGATGGAACCATGTCAGTACTAGCGCAAAACGGTAATGTGATGGCAAAAGGAACTTACAGTTTCAGGGGGAATGAATTATCCGGCACCTACACCTATACCAATGGGGGAGCATTTTCCTTTACTGCGGTAATGGAAGGCAGCGGTAAACTTAGTGGCACCTGGGGCAGTGGCAGTAATGTAAGAGGCGGTGGCCGCTGGATCATGACCAAAAAGTAGAAGGATAAAATCTTCCTGTAACAATCAACAATCAATCATTCAACCAGGCTTCATGAAAAAATATTTGATCCTTTCTTTATTCCTCTTGTGCATTTTGACTGTCTTCTCACAGGATAAAAAACAGTCAAAGGACAAGCCTCCTACCAAAAAGGAAATGGAGGAAATGATGAAAGAAATGCAGAAGGAGATGGATGGCATGAGCGAAGAAGATAAAAAATTGATGGACAGCATGGGATTCAAAATGCCGGATTTTAAATCTGTCCAGAAAAATATGTCGGGTGTAAGTGATGCAGAGCTGAAAAAAGCTTTTGAAGATGATGCAAGGATCGTCCCTCTGAAAGATGTAGCAAGGGTTAACAAGGTGCTTTCAACAAAGATCTCCAATGCGCAAATGCCTGCGTTTATCAATAGTGCACATAAGGCAGTGACTGCGCAATTATCTGCAAATACCAGGTCCAAAGCCATTGTTTTGCTCAATGAACTGTCACGTGAAAAAGTATCAGTCTCCAACACTGCGGTTGGCTTATGGATGGATGGTAAAACCACCCTGGCGCTTTACCTGATGGGAGAGGCCTGCAAGGCAGACGTGAATAATGGGAATGATCTCAATAACTATGCTTCTTTCCTCACCAGTTGTGGTGCAGAGGAACTGGCATTGCCAATTCTTGAAAATCTCAACAAATCTTATCCCAACAACAGTACCCTTCTCAATAATATGGCGCAGGCCTGGCTCGGACTGGGCGACATTGCACGGGCTGAAAAATATGCTGACAGTGCCATCCGTATCTATGCCGCCCATCCGCAGGCCAACCTTGTGAAATGTCTCATTGAAGAAAGCAGGGGCAATATTCCTAAAGCCATCGCTGCTGCAAAAAAAAGTATTACGCATTCTTACAGTGTGGCGAAACAGGATAAACTCCGCAAGCTGGGCTATGAATTGAAGAGTGATGATCTTGACTGGGACCAGCCCATGCCCCAGGACGCGCTGGGTCTTGGCAAATTTGCCTGGCCTGCCTATCCGCTCGATGTGGAACAGAACGCAAAGCTGGAGATCGAATGGCGTGAATTCAATGAACGCTGCGAGGCAAGGATCGATGAGCTCAAAGAGAAACTTGCCAAAGCCGAAGCCGTTGCTATGGAAGCCAACACCAAAAGAATGCAGCAAATGATCAATGCCGGTTATACAGGCCAGTCTGGGCAGTTGATGCCGGGCCATGCCTTGAAAGCTTTCATCAAACTAAAACCATTGGTGGATGACCTGGAAGGCAACCGTTCTTTTGTTTTCGCTAAACAACTGGAGCCCATAACCAGGGCATTGGGACGCCTGGATGATCTTGAAAACATATTGGCAGAGAGTCAGAAAGCGTTGGACAAAAAATATGAAGACCTAGTTGGGGAAGGCAGGCCCAATCCCCTGGATGAGATCTGTAGTGAAGAAAATGATATCCGCACCAATTTTCTCAGGAATATGAATGGTCCTCTGGAACAGGCATACAGGAGTTATCTGTCCTATGCGGCCAGGAAAACGAACGACCTGGTTTACTATTGCCAGTACACCCAGTGGCCGGAAGATTTCGAGGTTACCAAACTCAGGGCGCAGATCGCCTGGCTCACACAGGTCAAAGGGCAGCCCGTCAGATTCAAACAAAGAAGCAGTTGGTGCCCTCCGCAAAAAGATAAGCCCCGCACAGATACTCTCAGCAATTTCGATGACATCGCCTGCAAATATGTAAGCACCATGAACCTTGGTATTTACAAGATCACTTCAAGCTGCAGCAATCTAAAAGGTGAATTCAATTTCGGCGGGGTAAAGATCAACCTCGACGACAATGTGGAAACAGGCCGCTATTCCGGTAGCGCCATCATTGGTGTGAGTAAGGGTGTCGGGCCTAAATGCCTGCAGGCAAAGGGCACGGTGGCAGGAACGGTTGAGTGGGATAATTCAGGTATTACGGATGGAGGAGTGATCGTAGGCGCAGCCGTGAAATCAGGGCCGGTTACATTGGGGGGCGCTGAAATGAGGGCAACGGTAAATACCGGCATCAGCACTTCGGGAAAGATTCTTGGACAAAAACTGTAGGTGGATTTGACCATTCTTCAACCACTCAACATGAAAAATATTTTTTTTCCAATCTCTGTAAACTCATATCGTTATTGCACGGGTACTGTTGGAAGGCAGCTCATGGCAACCGCAATCCTGGTATTTTTTTCAGCCATTGCTGTAAAAGCCCAGCCGGTATATGTTGACCGTATAGGCTTCAAGCTGGAAAGCATCGCGGATATTGATATCGGCTGGATGAAGATCTTTAAACCTTCCGTACCTCCAAAAGCAAAGCAATTGGAGAACAGGAGCTACAGTGCAAGGCAGATCGGCGACAGCCAGAAATTCATGGAGTGGATGCAGCAATCCTATTTGCCCAAAGGATGTTTGGGTGATGTGGGTTACTACCAGAATTATATTCCAAAATTCAGCGGCACTAACAGCAGGCTGGGAAACGAGATCAATACGCATGCACGCGCCCTGCCACATTTGTATGGGGCGCAATCAAGGATGTATATGTTCCTGAAAAAAGATGCACAGGGAAAATTCGTTCCGCAGAATAATATGGCGGAGTACTGGAGAATTGAAGCCAACCAGCTTCAGTATATCAGTTTCCCGGTGTCTTTTATTTCAAGTACTGAAGACTACTATTTTGTACTACCGGATTATGCAAGTTTATCCAGGGGTTACGAGGAGGAAGATAAAGCCATGAGTAAATTAAGGGGGTTTGATCAGCATCCTGGTCTTGCACTTCACAAACATTTTTACATTCCACCGAAGACCGTCAGTGATCATGCGCAATATGTTGTGATCATGACCAAAAATCATGAGCTGCCTTTTGAAAAAATTACCATCGGCCAGTTTCTCACCCTTGTTGAAAAGAAGCTCCCGGTATGGCAAAAATTTGATCCTGTGCCTGGTGAGCAATATGAAAAAGCGCAAAGAAATTTGGCCAGGATTAAAGAAAAATACAGGAGCAGGTGGAATGATATTGCTGAATTAGGGATCTCTGAAACGGATATCAACCTATACAGTTTTATCAATGCAGGACCAGATCATAACGACCTGTTTGACCATTCCGGGAAAGGCGGTGCTGCCAGCTTCCCCATAATGAAGGTGAGCCAAAAGGCGCTTGAGCTATGTAAAACCGATACACCGCAGTGGCTGGTGATCAGGTGGACCCTCGGTATGCCAAGGGAACCATTCAATATGCATTTGCATGAATCCATATTGAACAATTTCAATTTCGAATATGCCTACAACTATTTTTTTGATCCAGGTAAAATATCAGGCCCATACACACCTGTAAATTCACCGCGGGTTATACAGGAAGTGGTAAAAAAAGAATTGTCATCCACAGCTAAGAAATATGCGGCCAATCCTAATATTCATTTCTTCGACGATTTTTCCTCCACTGTGGCTGGTAAAGTGCCTGTTGACTGGAAATCCACCTTATCATCTGAAGGAACAAAAAGCATGGTGGTGCAACCGTCTGGGACGGAGGGTAACTGGGCATTGCTGACGGGTGACTGCACTATTACACCAATGCTATTGAGGAAGCCATTGCCGGAAAATTTTACATTGAGTTTTGACATTGCCGCTGCGAAAGATTTTACCTGGGGAGCTAAAGCCATGAGCCTGCGCCTGTCTAAAAAAACCAGTGCGGGTAATGAGGAATCTTTTATCATTATCAGCCTCAGGCCGGGATTTGACGGGAGGGATGGTGAAACCAGTGTGGAAACAAAATTTCCTTTCCCATCGGGTTATTCCAATGAAATAAAATGGGTGAAGGCCCCTGGATTCTCCAACAATAAAATCTTTAACAAGGTTTCAGTCACCATTAAAAAAACAGGTGAGCAATTCCAGGTGCTCGTGGATGATAAAGAATTGATAAGAATGGATAAAGCAATTCCCGCTGCACATCTTTTCAATGCGCTTTCTTTTTCCTCGCTGAGTTCCGGCGACACCAATAAATATTATATCAGCAACATCAGGATCACAAAAAATTAAATCATGAAAAGATCATTCCTTCTTTTGGCAGGATTCGTAATGGGATTATCAGCATTTGCCCAGAAAGAAACCTATGACTTAATCAGCTTCACACCTCCCCAGGGATGGAAAAAAGAAGAAAGGTCAACCCTGGTGGTATATACCCATATCGACCAGGCTAAAAAGTCCTGGTGCCAGTTGAGTATTGTCAAAAGCACTACCAGCAAAGGTTCGATGGACCAGGATTTCCAAAGTGAATGGCAGGACCTTGTGGTGAAGAATTACAGCCCTTCCTCCGCTCCGCAATTGAGCGAGGTTTTGGAATCCGAAGGTTTTATGATCCAGAGTGGCTCGGCTTCTTTTACTTTCAATAATAATGATTGTTACGCCATTCTTACCAGTTTCAGTGGGCATGGAAGATGTGCCTCCATAGTGGTGAGCAGCAACAGCCAGGAGTATATGACTGATATCGAAAGCCTGCTTTCCACCGTGGAAATTATTAAACCTGCTAGTTCACCGGTTCAGCAGCCGGCACCACCAGTGCAGGCAGAACTCAGCAACCCGGTGAATGATGGCTATACTTTCAACACCACAAATTTTGATAATGGATGGACCAGCACCATTCATCCTGGATGGGTGCAGGCATCTAAGGGAAATATCAAGGCGCTGATACATTATAAACATGATGAGGTTGACAAATACAATCCCGATCTGTTAGGCGGATTGAAATTCGCGTGGTCTGTCCTCGGGGCTCCGAAATATCAATCCATCTCGAACCTTGAATTTAAAACTGTAAACGGATGGGAAGCTATTGAAATGGCTGAAGCGGATGCGGTTGAAACGGCCACTGGTAAACAGGTGCGTGTTTTTTTCTTCAAGAAAAATTATTATGGAGGAAGGGGAGTGTATCTTGAATTTATAACTCCTGATAAAAAAACCTTTGAAATGGAATTTGGTCCCCTGAATGATAACAGTGACTGGGATAAGATTGCAGGTGTGGCTTATTACAACCGTTTCGCGGTATCAGAGGCTGACCTCAAAGGAAAATGGACCAATGAATATTCCGGTAACGTTCAGTATGTGAATGCGAACACTGGCCTGGATGCGGGCATGAACTCTCATGCTTCAAGAACCATTTTTGAATTTAAAGAGGGGAAAAAATATCACTGGGACCTGGCCATGGCATCTGGAATGGTGGGTAATCTCAAATTTGACGGAGTAAAATCCAATGGTACCTTCTCAATGAAAGGGAACTGGCAACTCCATCTCTCCGATATCGAAGGCGATCCTAAAACCTGGGATGTTTATTTTTCAATCAACAGGGGTTTCCGTACCCTCTGGATCGATAAGCAGGCCTTTTACAAAGCAAAATGATTTCTGTACCAAGCCATAGGCTAATGGCCAAAAGCCAATGGCTCAGAACCTATTCTTCCACATCATACTCTCCACCGGCCTGTCGGGCTGGCCGCTGTACTTGGCATTCTTTTTCTGGTTATAGCTGATTTCTATTTCTCCTTCCACGGGGAAATAGATCAGTTGTCCAACCGGCATTCCATGGTAAACCTTCACTGGTTGTTTTACCGAGATCTCAAGGGTCCAGTGTCCGCAGAAGCCCACATCACCTTTTCCTGCAGTCGCGTGAATGTCGATACCAAGGCGCCCGGTGGATGATTTTCCTTCAAGGAAGGGCACATGGGCATGGGTCTCGGTGTATTCCATGGTCACACCCAGGTAGAAAATATGCGGGTAGAGTACAAAACCTTCATCTGGGATCTCGAAATATTCGATCTCGTTATGTTTTTTAGCATCGAGTATATGCTCACGGTAGGTGGCCAGGTGTTTGCCAAGATGCACATCATAACTGTTACTGCCCAGGCATTCCCTCTGGTAAGGTGAAATTTTGATGGTTCCTTTTTCTATTTCCTCTAGGATGCGCTTGTCGGAAAGGATCATGAAAAATGATTTGGAAGGTTAAAATGATTGGGCTGGCAAAATAATCGTGAAATTTGGAACCATGCCCGTTTTTTTTCAACAGGATATAAACGCTTCAACAAAGCTGGCCATCTGGCAGATCAGGGAGGATGAATCTTTTTTTTCCCAGATGGTGCCACTGCAGCATTCAATCACGCATCCTCATAAAAGACTGCAGCACCTGGCAGGCCGCTACCTGTTGCGCTACCTGTTTCCTGATTTTCCCACTTCCCTCATCCGTATTGCTGATACAAGGAAACCTTTTTTGGAAGATGAGGCTTATCATTTTTCCATTTCGCATTGCGGTGACTATGCCGCTGTGATCGTAAGCAGTGATTACCGGGTGGGAATTGATATCGAGATCCCTACGCCAAAAGTGGTGAGACTTGAACAAAAATTTCTAAATCCTGATGAATTTCCGCTGGTGCAGGACCCAGATGCGGAAACACACCTGCAAAAATCAACTATGGTTTGGTCAGCCAAGGAAGCCATGTTCAAATGGTGGGGCAGGGGCAAGATTGATTTCAGTGAAATGTTACGTTTATCAGGGTTTATTCATGCAGGTGAGGGACAGCTTGATGCAAGGTTTATCAGGGAAGAAAGAATCATAGCTTTCCCGGTGCATTACCATTTTTTCAATAAGCTGGTGCTTGCATGGGTGATTACGGAGAAGTGATTTCGTGGGAACGAGAGTTTATTCCTTTGCGCTCCTTTGCGTTCTCTGCGGTAAAATATCTGATGAACCGCAAAGACCGCAGAGTACGCAAAGAAAAGACGCAAAGATTAGAAATTTTAAGTTCAGGTATTCCTTTCTTCTTTCATATTTAATAACAGGGATACTCGGCGATATCTTTCCTTCAAACTTATCCTATGGCGCTAGGGAGGCCAAGGGAAATTCAGTAAAAGAAATGGATGCTGCGTACAGGAAAATTTGCCAGGTATAGAATCATGAAAAAATATTATAAATATCCTTTGCCGCTACTTGGCGCCTTCTTCCCTTGGCGGTTAAAAAACTTACACCCCCTCTTCCTCCCCGCTTTCCAGTAAAGGAATATCCCCGATAGACGCCCCTGCAATTCCTTTGATAGAGCCATACATTCCTGAAGTACTCAATAAAACCTTCTCAAGCTGCTTCTCTCTTTCCTTCCACATCTTTTCCATCTGGATCTTTTCTTTGGTGATGGAGTTTTTGAGGGAAAGGAAACTCTCCACGATGGTTTCAATATTCTGCCTGAATTCATTTCCGGTGAGGTAATGGTACAGCATCTGCATCTTGTCACCTTTGTTCTCTTCTGATTTTTTTGTATCAGCCACGCTGATGATGGTATGACGCAGTGCATTGGTCAGCGCCAGTACCTCGCTGAAGGAACAGATCCAGACACCATCCTTTTCACCAAAGCAGGTCATGTCCTTAGGATAGGCCTGGGTGACCAGTATGGCTACATCGGCCTGCTGGTTTCTTTTATCATTCTTCAGTTTTTCGATCCAGGCATTACTGAAGGCCTTGGTCCTTTTACTTTCAAAAATGATCTTGCCACACTCAGCGCCCAGGCGATTGCGCACCACAAGGATGCAGTCGGCACCTTCCACGCCCTTGCCCACTTCCGAAATGGCATCGTAAGGAAAATGATCACTGAGCATTTCTTCCAGCAGCAGTTCCTGTGCTTCACCCTGTAATTGCATGGAACCCTGTTCTGCCTTCCTCTTCATTTCTTCAGCCAGTTTTCGCTGGTCGTCAAGCTGTTTTTCAAGTTCTTTCAGCTTAAGCTGGAATTCTGTTTCCTTAAGAGAATTCCGTTCCATCTCTTCCTTCCTTATTTGTTGTGAAAGCACGTTGCGTTCTTCCAGCAATTGTTTCTGCAACCGGATCTCCATTTCCTGTTCACGGCTTTTGAGTTCCTGTTCTTTTTTCAGGAATTCTAGTTCTTTCTCCCTGGCCTGTTTGAGTTTCAGTTCATTCTCCTGGCTGTTCTGCTTGAGTATACGCAACTGGTTTTCGTAATCTTCACCTATGGATTTTTTCAACTGGAGGTTAAGCTCTGCTTCCAGCTTTTGCTTTTCCTGTACCAGGCGCTGTCGGAAAAGTTCATTTTCCTTTTTTTTATTCTCATCAAAACGCTGCTGCTCTTCTTCCAGTTTTTTTCTTTCGGCTGAAACCTGCTCAAGCGACTGCTGTAGCTGTTTCTCATACTGCTGTTTCAGTTTCTGCTCCACATCAGCAGCCAGTACATTCTCCACGTCGAATATGGTGGCGCAATTGGGACATTTGATATTCGTAGCCATACTGCGAATTTCAGGAATTTTTCCGGCTTTCCTAAAAGTTTTAGCAAGGAAGTCGATAGTCGATGGGCAATAGTCCATGGACACTCACTATTTTTCGAAGTTATTGAAGAGTCAAACCAATGTATTTCTGCCAGGCCGTAGAAGCACTCCTGAACTGCTTTAAGCAGATTTATTATGAAGTCTAAATCCTAAAGCTAACTTGGCTAAGATTTAGGGGATATACAAATGCCATCAAAAACAAAAATATCTGTCGCTGAATTAATCAGAAAAATGATGGTATAGTGGATTTGGGTGTTGGTTTTAAATGCTAATTGCGTATTAATTAATTTTTAGAAACTTTATTTTCAGCAAGAAAACCAGGCAAAAATCCTAACCTAAAAACAATTAATCCATCCTTAACCCATCTTTTGCAGCATATTTTAGTATTGGAATTCATAATATTGTATTTTGTCTGAGCGGTCTAAAAAACAACAAGCAGATGCCCACTAAATCACTGCATATAAGACAATTGCTGTCCCTATTGACCTTTTCAGTTCTTATTATTTTTACTTCAAGTCAGTGCAAAAAAAATAAGCCTACTAACCCTTTTGACCAATTACCGCCAGAAACACAAACAGGAGCAAATACATTCGGTTGCCTAATAGACGGAAAAGTTTTTATACCCAAAGGAGATCCACTAAGTGGGCCAATAAAAAAAGCTCAATACCAATTTATTAATGGGAAACAGGGATTTGGTGTAAGTGGAAGCCAAAAGCAAAATGACGGTAGCATTACATTAGTTGGTTTAGGTGGTGATAGCATTTCTTTAAGTGTTGGTATTTTCAGTTTAACGAAATTCAATTCAAGTGGAAAATATTATGGGGGATATTCAGAGATTACTTTTTTAAATCCGGGAAATAACTTTTATACGAATGAAATCCAAACAGGCCAACTAACCATAAAAAAATTTGATACTATCAATCAAATAGTCTCAGGAACCTTCTGGTTTGACGCAAAAAATAGTAATGATCAAATAGTTCAGATTCGTGAAGGCCGATTTGATTTGCCCTATGTTAGATGATCATTTCACTTTGCTAAATTTCGTATTCAAAAACGGATAAGACAACGCTTATGCCACTATTTACTCAAAAGGTCAGAAAGCTTTTTTTTCTTGATGTTACTCGTAATTTTTCAATTTACCACAAGAGCCCAAACTGATATCAATACTTCGTTTTCAGACCGAATGAACTGCATTTTTCAAAATTTATCACTATTTGATAATATATGGTCTATCCAAATTTCATTAGCAAATCACCTAAATCAAAAGTGATGAAATTCATGAACATTCAAATACTATATCGATTATTTGTTATTATAGTATTCGGTATGTCAATTTGGAGCTGTAATAAAAAACTTAGTTGTCAGGATGGGTCATTTGTTACTGGCTACATTATTGGCTTTGATCCTTGTACAGCTAATTCAAACAATAAAAAAGGCTTTGTTATTAAATTTGAAAATACGAATGACACTATTGTTGCATATTTTTCACTTTCACCAGATTTAAACTTGCCTGATAGCTTATATAGTGACTTTACTAATAACTTTCTATTTCCCCTGGATGCACGAAATAAATATATGATACGCGCAAAATATAGGCAAGCAAATAAAAATGAAGAAACTTTGATTTTTTGCAGGCCTGATATCTATTTAGGTGATTTTTGGCGAACTACTGGGGGCAAGCAGTATGTGATTGAATGCTTTGAAAAATAAGTGGTCCCTGGTCCATGTTCATTGAGCACCTGTTATATCATTAGTTTAATTCTTAGCAATGCTTATAAATTTTTTAGCCGGTAAGACGGGAAGACGGTAAGTAGAGTCTAATTATATGAACTGTATCAAAGAGTCCGGCGTAGGATTAAAAGGAAAACATTATTCTCAAATGAATCTACTTATCGTCTTCTCGCCTTCCCGGCCCTGCCTTTCATAATTGGCATAAGACAATTTTGTCCATCAAATAGAAAAGTAGAACTCAAACCACTGTCCATGGTCCATGGTCTTCTCCAATTTTTTTTTCGCGATTTCAAATTTTCTCCTATTTTCGCTCCAGTTCTTTAATTCACTTATCAAGAAAGGCTGAGGGTAATGGCCCGCTGAAGCCTTGACAACCTCTCCCGGTTCATCCCGGGAAAAGGTGCCAATTCCATCCCGATATAATCGGGAAAGATAAGTCAGATCAAAGCTTCAATTACTTCTTCAAAATATTGTGAGCTCTTCTGATTTATCGGGAGAGCTTTTTTTATGCCTCTAATGCAAAAAGATCTTTCCCGGTAAGCGCATGCCCCTCTCTTTCTGGTAAGCAGATTTCATTTAATCACACCGGTAACCCGGAACAAAAACCACAAAGATGAGCAACACAACACAGATCATTCACAGCATTCCAGTAGATCCACTGACCGGCGCTATTTCAGTGCCCATTTACCAGACCTCCACTTTTGTGCAGGAAGCCCCCGGCATCAACCGCGGATATGATTATGCCCGTACGGGTAATCCAACCAGAACAGCACTGGAAGATATCATTGCTCAACTGGAAGAAGGAACAGTGGGTGCTGCTTTCGCGAGTGGACTTGCCGCCATCGATGCGGTTTTAAAATTATTGAAAGCAGGAGATGAGATCCTGGCTGTAGATGATATCTATGGTGGCGCTTTCAGGCTCTTTACTCATATCTATGAAAAATTCGGCATCAGCATCCAGTATGTCGACAGCACGGATGCAGAAAATGTATTTAATGCCATCACACCCCAAACAAAACTCATCTGGATCGAAACACCTACCAATCCCACACTGAAAGTTTCCGATATCGAATCCATCGCCCGCATAGCGAAAGCCTCCGGCTGCCTGCTATGCGTAGACAATACATTTGCTTCACCTGCATTACAAAAACCTTTGACGCTTGGCGCGGATATCGTGGTGCATTCTGCAACTAAATACCTAGGAGGTCATAGTGACCTGATCGCCGGTTTGGTTGTTACCAAAGACAGGGAGTTGGGTGAAAAAATAAAATTTATTCAGAACGCTAGTGGT
>CAYWSQ010000091.1:0-13738 GCA_964460925.1 uncultured Flavisolibacter sp.
AAGTATTGTCTGGGCCGATGTGGTGCAATACGTGATCATGACCATAGCGGCAATTGCGATCGCGGTGATCGCCATGTATCATTTGCAGGAGCAGTCACTCGTAGTACCCGAAGGCTGGCGTAATCCATTCTTCGGCTGGAGCATGGATCTTGACTGGAGCAGCATCAACGCCAAAGTGAATGAAAAGATCGCCAGCGACCAGTATGAACCTTTCATGATCTTTTTCAGTTTGATGGTAGCGAAAGGTATACTGGCAAGTCTGGCGGGACCGGCACCGAATTATGATATGCAAAAAATTCTTTCGGCCCGTTCACCGAAAGATGCCGCGAAAATGAGCGGGCTCGTTTCCGTGATCCTGCTTCCCACACGTTATTTGATGATCACCGGCTTTGCTGTTTTGGGAATTATATTTTTTGATAAGCTTCAGTTAAGCACAGCAGGTGTGATTGATTTTGAAAAAATTCTTCCTGCTGCTATTTACAGTTTCGCGCCTGTTGGACTCATGGGATTATTACTGGCCGGTCTTGCAGCCGCTTTCATCGGCACTTTCGCCGGCACACTCAATGCGGCGCAGGCGTATATCCTCAACGATATCTATATAAAATATGTCAATAAAAATGCTACAGACCGCAAGGTCACTTCCGTTGGTTATATCGTGGGTATCGTTGTAGTGATCCTCAGTATTGCCATGGGATTCCTGGCCGGTGATGTGAACAGCATCCTGCAATGGATCGTTGGAGCTTTGTATGGAGGATTCATCGCGGCCAATGTTCTCAAATGGCATTGGTGGCGCTTTAATGCTTACGGTTTTTTCTGGGGGATGATCGCTGGTATTGCCGCAGCTCTGGCCTTTCCCTATATTTTCGAAGGGATCGTACCTCTTTATACCTGGCCTTTGTTATTTGTGATTTCATTTATTGCCAGCATTGCCGGAACGTATGCAGGCAAACCAACAGACATGGCCGTGCTTAAATCATTCTACAGGAATGTAAGGCCCTGGGGTTTCTGGAAACCGGTATTAAAAGAAGTTCAGGCAGATAATCCTTCCTTTCAGCCCAATAAAAATTTTAAACTGGATCTGTTCAACGTAGTGATCGGCATTATTGGCCAGTGCTGCCTGACATTACTGCCCATGTACCTGGTGCTGTGGATGAAACTGCCTCTGCTGATAACCGTAATTCTGCTCGCCATCATTATAGTGATACTTAAAAAGACCTGGTGGAACCGCCTCGAAGATGAACCAATTGATGAAATGCCTGAGGGCAAAAAAATAAAAGACCATGAATACAGCATTTGAAACAAGCCTGGAGCAATTGGAAAAGCAATACAGGAACCTGGTTGACAGGAAAAACGTGAAGCAGGATTTTTATAATGGCATCGTGGAGCGTTATGTGGACCCGGTACTCACTGCAGCACATGCACCTGTGTTCTGGCGTTACGATCTCAATAAAAAGACCAATCCCTTTTTAATAGAAAGGTTTGGCATTAATGCAGTGTTCAATGCCGGTGCTATCAAACACAATGGAAAATATTACCTCGTTGCCCGCGTGGAAGGGATGGACCGTAAATCATTTTTCGCGATCGCGGAAAGTGAGAATGGAATTGATGGATTTGAATTCTGGGATTACCCGATGGAATTACCACAAACAAGCGAACCTGATACCAATGTGTATGATATGCGTCTTGTGACTCACGAAGATGGATGGATCTATGGATTGTTCTGCACCGAACGCCGCGACCCTGCAGCGCCTGAAGGTGACCAGACCGCAGCTATCGCGCAATGCGGCATCGTAAGGACCAAAGATCTTAAGAAATGGGACCGGCTTCCTGATTTGAAAACACCATCCCCGCAGCAGCGTAACGTGGTGCTGCACCCCGAATTTGTGAATGGTAAGTATGCTTTTTATACAAGACCGCAGGATGGATTCATCAATACAGGCAAGGGCGGTGGAATCGGCTTCGGAGTTTGTGATGATATTACCAATGCAGTGATCACCAAAGAAACCGTGATTGATCCGAAACTGTATCATACCGTTTATGAATCAAAGAACGGGCTGGGACCGGCGCCCTTCAAAACTGATAAAGGATGGCTGCATCTTGCGCATGGGGTGCGCAACACAGCAGCCGGACTGCGTTACACCTTATATGTTTTTATGACTGATCTCAACGATCCCACTAAGATCATTCATAAACCCGCCGGTTATTTTATGGGTCCGGAAGGAGAGGAGCGTGTGGGTGATGTATCTAATGTGCTGTTCAGCAGCGGATGGATACTGGATGATGATGGGCGTGTGCTGATCTATTATGCTTCATCCGATACAAGGCAGCACGTAGCCACTTCCACCATCGAACGCCTGGTGGATTATACCATCAACAATGGAGAGGATGGTCTCACTTCAGATGCTTCGGTAAAAAGACTGAAAGGCATCATTGACCGGAACAGGAAAGGGAAAACCAGTGCGGAACACAGTTCGGCCCTGGGATTCAGTATTGAAATTTGAAAACATTCAGGAATGCCAGGCCATCTGGAAAGATACCGTGATGAAATGAACAGGGAACTGCAGTCCATCCTCGATTACTGGATGGAACACACCCTTGACGAAACCCATGGTGGTTTCGTTGGCCGCATCGATCATGATAATATTGTTCATTCCATTGCTCCCAAGGGCGCGGTGCTCAACTGCCGCATCCTCTGGGCTTTCTCTTCAGCCTTCAGGATCACCGGTAATGAAGATTACCGTTGTACTGCTCAAAGAGCCTTCCGTTACATTGCGGATTTTTTCATTGACAAGCAATTCGGAGGACTCTACTGGACGGTCGATCATAAGGGTGAGCCGCTGGATACCAAAAAGCAGGTGTACGCGCTTTCGTTTGGCATCTATGGACTTGCTGAATTTTACCGCATCACTAATGATAAGGAAGCGCTGGAACTGTCCATCAGTCTTTACCAAAACATTATTGAGCATAGTTATGATACGGTACACGGTGGTTATATTGAAGCACTGTCAAGGGAATGGAAGGAAATGGATGACCTGAGGCTTAGCGATAAGGACGCGAATGAAAGGAAATCCATGAACACCCACCTGCATGTGATGGAAGGATTCGTGAACCTCTACAGGGTATGGCAGGATGAAGGATTGGAGAAAAAGATTGAAGAACTCATTAAGATCTTCCTGCAGCATATCATATCCTCAAAGAACTACCACCTCATTTTGTTTTTTGATGATGCCTGGAATCCAAGGTCGGAAACCATTTCCTATGGTCATGATATAGAAGCGGCCTGGCTGGTACAGGAAGCCGCGGAAGTGATTGGAGCAAATGACCTGCTGAAACACGTAAAGAATATTTCCATCAAAATGGCCAGGGCAGCGGAAGAAGGGCTGGACCGAGATGGAGGTTTATGGTATGAATACGAACCTTCAACAGGTCACCTAGTAAAAGAAAAACATTCATGGCCGCAGGCTGAAGCCATGGTGGGATTCTTCAATGCCTGGCAGCTTACCAATGATCAGCGTTTCCTGGATCATTCACTCAAAAGCTGGGAGTTTGTGCAGCAGTTCATGCATGATAAAACCTGCGGTGAATGGTACTGGGGTGTATTGGAAGATTATACGCCCATGAAAAAAGAAGACAAGGTAGGTGTATGGAAATGTCCCTATCATAATACGCGTGCCTGTCTCGAAATAAGCGAACGTATTTCCCGGATACTTAAATATGCACAACATGAAGCCGAATAAATCCTGGCTGCTGCTTTTCTGTTTTTCCTCTTGGGTAGCAACTGCCCAGCAAAAAACCGATCCTGTAATTGAAGGCAAGGTCAATCTTCTCCTCAGCAAAATGACGCTGGAGGAAAAAGTGGGACAAATGGCGCAGGTTTCCATTGAATCACTCGGATCCTCGAAGGATAATGTATTCAGTTTTTCAGACAAGATGAAGGACGCTGTGGTGAATTATAAGATTGGGTCTATCCTGAATACCCCTGGTCCTTTGCAGTCGGTGCACGACTGGAACCGCATCATAAAAGAAATCCAGGCTGCTGCCGGTCAAACGAGACTGAATATCCCGGTTTTATACGGGCTCGATCACATTCACGGGGTGAGTTATATCGGAGGAGGCACTTTGTTTCCGCAACCCATCGGGCAGGCTGCCACCTGGAACAGGTCAATGGCAGAACAAGCAGGTGTGATCACGGCTTACGAATCAAGAGCGGCGGGCGTACCCTGGACCTTTTCACCTGCGCTTGATCTTGGCACCAATCCTTTATGGCCACGCATCTGGGAAGGGTATGGAGAAGATCCCTACCTGATCTCGGAAATGGGAAAGGCTTTTGTAAAAGGTGTGCAGGACCCATTGACCAGTAAAGAAAAAATTGCTGTCAGTCTGAAACATTACCTCGCATACTCTGATCCCAAATCAGGAAAGGACAGGAGTGATGCCTGGATACCCGAACATTACCTGCGTGAGTATCACCTGCCGCCATTTCGTGTTGCCATAAATGCCGGCGCAAGAAATGTAATGGTGAATTCAGCCCTCATCAATGGAATTCCCGTTCACGTTAATAAACATATTCTTACTACCATTCTCAAAAATGAAATGGGTTTCACTGGTTTTGTTGTCACCGATTGGCAGGATATTGAGAATGTATACCGCCGCGACAGGATCACCAACAATATCAAGGAAGCGATCGCGCTTGCCATCAATGCAGGTTGTGATATGTCAATGATCCCTTATGATTACAAATCATTTACCACCGACCTGCTGGCATTGGTGAAGGAAGGGAAAGTGAGCCAGCAAAGGATCAATGATGCAGTGAGGAGGATCCTGCGGGTGAAATTTGAACTGGGATTATTTGAAACGCCATTTACCACCGCAGAACAGTATCCAAATTTTGGCAGCGCGGAATTCGCTAAGGCAGCTTACAACACAGCCGCAGAATCCATCACGCTGCTCAAGAACAACAATAATGTTTTGCCCATTTCTAAATCAGCAAAGGTTTTGGTAACGGGTCCCAATGCCAATTCCATGCGAACCCTCAATGGCGGCTGGACCTATACCTGGCAGGGTGATAAAACAGATGAATACGGGGAGCAGTACAATACCATTCTTGAATCGCTGAGAAACAAACTGGGTGCAGCCAACGTGGTGTATGAACCTGGCGTGGTATATAAAACAAAAGGAAATACGCAGGAAGATACCATCCTGAATACAGAGGTATTGATAGAGGCTGCTAAAAATGTTGATTACATCATCGTCTGCCTGGGTGAAAACAGTTATACCGAAACCCCGGGTAACCTGCATGACCTGAATCTTTCACCCAACCAGGTCTTCCTGGCTACAAGAATGGCCAACCTTGGTAAACCTGTCATTTTTATTTTGAATGAAGGAAGGCCGCGTATCATTTCCTCCATTGAACCCATCGCATCTGCCATAGT
Organism: uncultured Flavisolibacter sp.; assembly: GCA_964460925.1. Taxonomy (GTDB): domain Bacteria; phylum Bacteroidota; class Bacteroidia; order Chitinophagales; family Chitinophagaceae; genus Flavisolibacter. The sequence continues at coordinate 5,433 of CAYWSQ010000091.1, forward strand.
ACATGTTTACCTGCCCGGAAATTACGGAGCTGATGCGCTTGCAGATATTTTAACAGGTGATGTATATCCGAGCGGCAAACTTCCCATCACCTATCCAAGGTTTCCGAATGACCTTACAGGTTATATCCGCAAACCTTCCGAAGGCGCTACCAATCCGCAGGGTGGAGAAACCAATCCACAGTATCCTTTTGGTTTTGGTTTATCCTATACCAGTTTCAGCTATAGTGATCTTACCATCAATAAAAAAACTTTCGGTCCCGGGGAAATAGCAACCATCACTATTAACGTCACCAATACAGGCAACCGTGCAGGAAAAGAAGTGGTGCAGTTGTATGTATCTGATCTCATTGCTTCCTTCACACCTGACCTGTCAAGATTGCGTGGTTTTGAAAAGATCGAACTGCAGCCAGGCGAATCCAAGAAGGTGAGTTTCTTATTGCCGCTTTCACAACTGGCTTTTGTGGCTCCGGACAATAAGCGATACCTCGAAAAAGGGGAGTTCAGAATCAAAGTTGGCAGCGAGACATTAACATTCCATGTGAACCAGACTAAAACTTTCTGATGTTGAGATTTATCATTTTTGCTTTAGGATTTTTAAGCTGTTGTTTTCCTTCAATAGCGCAGGTGACCCCCGTATCTATTACAGAAACCGCCAGGGGCATCATTTTAAAAGATGCACTGGCACCTAATGGGGTTAGCTGTGATATTTATGTCATAGTCATTGATGAACACATCATCCGTGTAGTTGCAGTACCCAGGGGAGAAAGTCCGTTGATCAAAAGCCTGATGGTTGACAAGCCTTTAAAAAAGGATGTAAATTTTACCACGACAGATTCTGAAACGCAATATAGTTTGAAAACAGCGAGGCTGCAGGTAGTGCTCGACAAAACCAGCGGGCAGGTCAGCTATTATGACCTTAAGGGGAATAAACTGCTCTCAGAACAACGATTCAGCAGGGTGTTACAACCGCAGGTATTTGAAGGTGAGCCGGCCTATTCCATCAAACAAAGTTTTGAAGCATCACCAGATGATGCCTGGTATGGTCTCGGCCAACACCAGGATGGTATTATGAATTATAAATCCTACCAGGTTTTATTATTCCAGAATAATACCGAAGTAGCAGTACCTTTTTTGATCTCCAGGAAAAATTATGGTATTCTCTGGGACAATAATTCCATCACGCATTTTGGTGATGTGCGTCCCTACCAGCCACTGAATGCCCTGAAACTTTTTTCCAAAACAGGAGAGCAGGGATGGGTTACGGCCACTTACAGCAACAGTAAGAACAATCCTTCCGATATAGCCATACAGAGAGCAGAAAGCACGATCGATCTTGAATTCCTGAATGATTCCAAACTTTTCCTGCCCAGGGAATTCACGCCTGATACCGGAGTGGTAGTATGGGAAGGAAAACTTGCTTCAGACCTTGCTGGCCTGCATAAATTCCGGTTTACTTATGCAGGTTACCTTAAAGTATGGATCGATAACAAGCTGGTGCTTGACCGCTGGAGGCAGAACTGGAACCCGGGATCTGCCATACTTGATGTGGACATGCAGCCAGGAAAAAAATATGATTTTAAAGCAGAGTGGATTCCATACGGCGGTGAGTCCTATGTATCCTTCAAATTTTTACCACCATTAACTGATGCTGAAAAGAACCGTTTCAGTTTTGCATCGGAAGCAGGAAATCTTCTCGATTATTATTTTGTTTATGGCGATAACATGGATGCTGTGATCTCTGGCTACCGGCAATTAACCGGCAAAGCAGTAATGCTTCCCAAATGGGCCTTTGGTAAGTGGCAAAGCCGTGAACGGTATAAAACACAGGCCGAGATGCTTGAAGTGGCAAAAACCTTCCGCGAAAGAAAAATTCCACTGGATAATATTGTGCTCGACTGGAGTTACTGGAGGGAAAATGAATGGGGCAGCCAGGATTTTGATGAAAAAAGATTTCCCGATCCTGACAACATGATTGCCGCTTTACAGAAACAATACCGCCTCAAGTTCATGATCTCCGTCTGGCCAAAATTTTACGAGGGCATTGAAGCTTATAATGAATTTGACCAGAAAGGCTGGTTGTATAAAAGGAATATCGCTGACCGTCAGCGCGACTGGATCGGTAAGGGTTATGTTTCTACTTTTTATGATGCTTTTAATGAAGGCGCACAAAAAGGTTTCTGGGATCTCATCAACCGCAAACTCTATTCAAAGGGGGTTGATGCCTGGTGGATGGATGCGAGTGAACCTGATATTCTTTCCAATGTTTCACCCCAGCGCCGTAAGGATCAAATGACACCAACTGCACTGGGACCGGCTGCGCTTTATTTGAATGCCTATCCATTACAGAATGCGAAAGGCATTTACGAAGGTCAAAGAAGTGTGGATCCCGATAAACGAGTTTTTATCCTGACACGATCAGCCTTTGGCGGACTGCAGCGTTATGCTTCTGTAACCTGGAGTGGAGATATTGCTTCACGCTGGCATGACATGCATGCACAAATTTCGGCGGGAGTGAATTTCTCCATGACCGGCCTGCCTTACTGGACCATGGACATTGGTGGTTTTGCAGTGGAAGGAAGGTTTGAAAGACCCAATGCACAGGACCTGGAAGAATGGAGGGAACTGAATACAAGATGGTACCAGTTCGGTGCTTTTGTTCCCCTGTTCAGGGTGCATGGACAATTTCCTTTTAGAGAGATCTACAACATTGCACCTGAATCACATCCTGCTTATAAAAGCATGTTGTATTACGACAGGCTGCGTTACCGATTGTTGCCTTATGTTTATTCACTTGCAGGGGAGGCTTATCATAAGGATGGTACTATGATGAGAGGGCTGGTAATGGATTTTCCCAATGACGACAGAGTAACCGCCATCAACGACCAGTATCTGTTTGGTCCTTCTCTACTGATCAATCCTGTTTACGAATACCAACAAAAACAAAAAACCTTTTACCTGCCCGGAGGCAACGGCTGGTACGATTTGTATTCAGGAAAATATGAGCAGGGAGGAAAAGAAATCACCGTATCAACTCCTTACGAAAGGATGCCGGTTTTTGTAAAAGAAGGTTCCATCATTCCTTTTGGCCCCGAACTGCAGTACACTTCGGAAAAACCAGCAGAAGAGATCACCTTGTGTGTGTACACAGGCCGCAATGCATCCTTCACTTTATATGAAGATGACGGGGAAGATTACGGGTATGAGAAAGGTGCTTTCGCCACCATCCGTTTTGATTATAATGAAAGAACCAGGACACTCACCATCGGCCAGAGGGAGGGCGGGTTTAATGGAATGCTGGAAAAACGCAGGTTTGGTATTGTATGGATCAGCAGGGAAAATCAAAAAGGCATAGACAATGCTCCCAAGCCTGCAAAAATGGTTGTGTACACAGGTGGTGTTATCAATATAAAAAGATAATTATGAAAACAGTTTTCAGCATGCTGCTGCCGTTCTTATTCCTTACCTGGGCAAGTTGCAAAAAAGATAACAGTAGCAACGGTGGTCCCAATCCTCCCCCGGTGGATACATTCGTAACCCCTGTCGATCCTCCACTGGCCAATACCATCGGTTTCTTCCTGGATGACTGGACGCCAAAAACGTTTACACCCCCTTCTTTCGAAGAGAAACCGATACCCACAGAGAATCCCACTTCATTTGTTACAATCAATGTTGCAGACGTTGTTACCAAAGTGCCTTCTTCCATTTTTGGACAGAATGCCAATATCTGGATGTCGCAGATGGTAACCGAAGCTCCATTGATGACACATCTAACCAATTTAAAACCCAATATCATTCGCTTTCCCGGTGGCAGTATCAGTGATATATTTTTCTGGAATGCCCAGCCCAACCAGAAACCGGCTGATGCACCTGCTGAATTGGTAAATGCAAACGGGGTGTCAGCCCCTGCTGGCTACTGGTATGGTAAGAACGGTGATTACTGGACACTCTCGGTTGACAATTATTACAATATGCTGCAGCAGACAGGCAACAAGGGAATGATCACCATCAACTATGGTTATGCACGTTATGGAACGGGTCCTGATCCCGTTGCTGCCGCGGCGCATCTTGCTGCGGAATGGGTGCGTTATGATAATGGAAGAACAAAGTACTGGGAGATCGGAAATGAAAGCAATGGAACCTGGGAAGCAGGCTATCGTATCAATACAGCCAACAACCAGGATGGACAACCTGAGATCATCACCGGCGCCTTGTATGGCCAGCATGTGAAAGTGTTTGTTGACTCAATGAAAAAAGCCGCGCAGGAAATTGGCAAGACCATTTATATTGGCGCTTATCTTTTGGAGAAACAACCGGAGAACTGGCAAACACCCACCGACCATGGATGGAATGCCGGTGTCCTGGGGAATATTAATAATAGAGCGGATTATTATGTGATCCATAGTTATTTCACTCCTTACCAGACCAATGCCGATGTACCCACGATTCTCAACACAGCGAGCGATCATATGGTGTACATGATGAACTATGTGAAGAATGCCATTACCATGGCCGGCGCTGCGATGAAACCTATCGCACTGAACGAATGGAATATTACTTCCCAGGGTTCCATGCAGCAGGTTTCATTCATCAATGGAATTCATGCTGCCATTTTACTGGGAGAAAGCCTGAAAAATAAATATGGCATGACCAGCCGCTGGGATCTTGCCAATGGCTGGGATAATGGCAATGACCATGGTTTATTCAATATTGGCGATGAACCGGGCGGGGTAAGCAAATGGAATCCCAGGCCTGCTTTTTATTACATGTATTATTTCCAGAAGCTGATCGGCGACAGGCTGGTGAACAGTTCAGTCATTGGCAGCGTTCAGGCTTATGCATCCACTTTCACTTCCGGGCAGAAAGGAGTGATACTGGTGAATAAAGGCAGTACACCGCAAACCACGAGCGTGATCCTTCAGAATACAACGGCAGGTAATCGATTTTACTGGTACACATTGCTGGGTGGTACTGATAATGGTCAATTTTCCCGGAAGGTGATCGTGAATGGTAAAGGTCCAACACAAATCTCGGGCGGTCCGGCTGCTGAATACACCACCATCAAGGCTTTTTCCGCTACCACGCATAACGGTATCAGAGTGAGCCTGCCACCCAGGTCTGTTTCCTACGTGGTGATCGACTGATGGAATTAACGGGAATCCATAACCGTAAAAATTTTGAAGATGAGAACCCTGTTTGCTGTTTTGTTTCTTCTTTCCCTGTCTGCTTCCGGGCAGAAAGTAAAGGGGCTGGCTATGACCCCTCCCATGGGCTGGAACAGCTGGAACACTTTCGCTTCCAGCATCAATGAAAAAATGGTGCTCGAGATGGCAGATGTGATGGTTGCATCCGGCATGAAGGAAGCTGGATATACTTATCTCGTGTTGGATGATGCCTGGATGGCAAAGGAGCGTGACAGTGTTACGGGTGACCTGGTGGCTGACCCGGTGAAATTCCCGAGAGGAATGAAATTCGTTTCGGATTATGTGCATAGCAAAGGATTAAAATTTGGTTTGTACAATTGCGCAGGCACCAAAACATGCGCCGGTTATCCCGGCACCCGTGGTTATGAATACCAGGATGCAAGGTTCTATGCCCGCATGGGTGTTGATTATATCAAATACGACTGGTGCAACACCGAAGGCATCAACGCTAAGGAAGCTTATACAACAATGAGTAAGGCTTTGACGCTAACCGGCCGTTCCATTGTATTCAGTCTTTGTGAGTGGGGTGACAACAAACCCTGGGAATGGGCTGACCCTGTGGGCCATCTCTGGAGAACAACCGGTGATATCTATCATTGTTTTGACTGTGTGAAAGATCATGGCACCTGGAAGTCATGGGGTGTGATGCAAATCCTCGACATGCAGCACGGCCTGCGGGGGCACGCGGGGCCAGACCATTGGAATGATCCTGATATGATGGAAGTGGGTAATGGACTCACAGCAGGAGAGAACCGGGCCCATTTTTCCATGTGGGCCATGCTGGCCGCGCCGCTCATTGCGGGTAATGACCTGCGGAGTATGACTGAAGAAACCAGGAAGATCCTTACCAATAAAGAGATCATAGCCATTGACCAGGATGTGCTGGGCATACAGGGTTACCGTTACCAGGTGAAGGATAGTGTTGAGACCTGGCTCAAACCATTGAAAGATGGCAACTGGGCGGTTGCTTTTTTGAACCGCAGCATTTATCCCCGTCAGATAGATTTTAACTGGCAAAAAGAAGTGATAACAGATACCTTATCCAAATTATCTCTCGATGCCAGCTCAAAACCATACAGGATCAGGAATACCTGGGCGGCAAAGGAACAGGGTACTACCCATCAAAATTTCCGCACGGCCATACCAGGGCATGATGTGATTGTTCTGAGATTGTACCGGCAGCAATAAAATTGAATTCAACGATGAGATACCTCCTGGTTATATTTTTTTCTTTGATCACCGGTGCAGTCATTCATGCCCAGCACCTATCCCGCGTGAGCTTCAACAAGGACTGGCGCTTTAAGCTCGACAGCCTGGAATCTTATCATGATGAAAGCATGACGGATGAAAGCTGGACTGCGCTGGACCTGCCGCACGACTGGAGCATTGAAGGAAGTTTCAGCCGTGAGCATCCCGCAGGAACAGGAGGCGGTGCCCTGCCAGGTGGCATTGGCTGGTACCTGAAAACTTTCACGGTTCCTTCCCACCAAAAACATAAAAGAATTTATATTGAATTTGATGGCGTGTACCGTAACAGTGAAGTGTATGTAAATGGAAATCTCGTGGGTAAAAGACCCAATGGCTATATTTCCTTCCAATATGAGATCACCCGCAATCTCAATTATGGCAGTGAGCCAAACACCATTGTAGTGAAAGTTGATAATTCACGCCAGCCAAATTCAAGATGGTATAGCGGTTCCGGTATTTACAGGAATGTATGGCTCACTACCCTTGAGCCGGTGCATATTGCACATTGGGGAAGTTTTATTACCACTCCTGTTGTAAATGAAAAGAGCGCTACGGTCAATACACAATTCACCATTGCCAATAATAAAGGCGGCAGGAAGAAGGTAAAGCTCACGCAGAAGATCTTTAGTCTTGATGGCGGAAAGGATACTCTTATTCAACACCAGCAACTGGAATTGAATGAACCTGTATTCACCAGCCAGGTATCTGTCGAGGTGAAGTCACCCCAGTTGTGGTCTGTTGACAAGCCTCATTTATATAAATCCATTATCAGCATCAGCGAAGGTGATTTTGTTTTGGATGAATATGAAACGGTTTTTGGCATCAGGAGATTCTGGTTCGATGCCGATAAAGGTTTTTTCCTCAATGGAAAACCTTTGAAAATACTTGGTGTATGCAACCACCACGACCTGGGTGCATTGGGTGCAGCCATCAATACCAGGGCTATTGAAAGACAACTTGAAATATTGAAAGCCATGGGTTGCAATGGCATCCGTACTTCTCATAACCCTCCTGCACCCGAATTACTGGAGCTGGCAGATAAAATGGGTTTCATAGTGATGGATGAATCTTATGATATGTGGAAGAAATCCAAAACTACATTTGATTATTCGCTGGACTGGGACGCGTGGCATAAAAAAGACCTGGAGGATTTTGTGAAGCATGACCGCAATCATCCTTCTGTTTTTATGTGGAGTGTAGGTAACGAAATCTATGAGCAGTGGGGTGATGATTCGGTGGGACGGGTCATGTCAAGGGAACTGGTCTCCATTGTACAGGCCCTCGATACAACCAGGCCTGTAACTACAGCTAATAATTTTGTAACGCCATGGAATCATCTTATCAATTCCAATGCATTTGAGCTGATTGGTTATAACTACCATCATAAACAATGGGCAGATTTTAAAAAAGACCATCCCGGTAAAAAACTGATCATCACCGAAAGCACTTCAGCGCTGGCAACAAGGGGACATTATGATCTATATCCTGCTGACTCCATCCGGCGCTGGCCCGAGGCCTGGGATAAACCATTTACTGGCGGTAATGCGGATCTAACTATTTCCGCTTATGATCACGTGAGTACGCCCTGGGGCAGTACGCATGAGGAAAGTGTGAAGGTTTTATTGAAGCATGATTTTATTTCAGGCATGTACATCTGGACCGGTTTTGATTATCTCGGCGAGCCCACGCCTTATCCCTGGCCGGCACGCAGTTCCTATTTCGGCATCATTGACCTGGCAGGCTTTCCCAAAGATGTTTATTACATGTACCAAAGTGTGTTCACTCAAAAACCTGTACTGCATGTGTTGCCGCACTGGAACTGGAAAAAAGGTGATACGGTGGATGTAGTGGCTTATT
>CAYWSQ010000092.1:0-13632 GCA_964460925.1 uncultured Flavisolibacter sp.
TGGTTGCGTTATCCATCGATTTCACCTGATGGCCGAACCATCCTTTTTGGTTATAAAGGTGACCTGTATAAAGTACCGGCTACGGGTGGTGAAGCTGTTCCATTGACCCTCCATGAAGCTCATGACTATATGCCAGTATGGAGCCGCGACGGTAAGTGGATCGCCTTTGCCTCCGACCGCTACGGTAATTTTGATGTGTATATCATGCCTTCCGCAGGTGGTGAAGCAAAAAGACTCACCTATCATTCGGCTAATGATGTTCCTTATGATTTCAGTCCCGATGGCAAATCAGTCCTTTTTGGCACCAACCGTAATGATGTTTATACCTCCGCACGCTTTCCTCAACGCGGACTGTTCCAGAAACTCTATAAAGTACCTGTTGAAGGTGGCCGCTCTGTAATGGTGAATTCAGCAGGCTCGGAGTTCGCGCGCTTCAATGCCAAAGGCGATAAAATGCTGTTCCAGGACAGGAAGGGTTACGAAGATGCCTGGCGTAAACATCACACTTCTTCCGTCACAAGGGATATCTGGATGTATGATGTGAAAAAAGATGAGTATGTACAGGTTTCAGGTTTTGAAGGCGAGGACCGTGAGCCGGTATGGGGAAGTGATGACAACAGTTTTTATTTCCTGAGTGAAAAGGACGGGAACCAGAATATTTATAAAGGCACGATCGGTGGACAATCATCCACTACCCAGCTTACAAAGTTCAAGACTCACCCGGTGCGCCACTTGACCCGCTCCGCGGAAGGCACACTTTGTTTTTCGCAGGATGGAGAGATCTATATCATGAAGGATGGAGGCAGCCCGCAAAAACTCAGGGTTAGCATCCATACTGATACAAGAGGAAGTGATGATAAAATTCTTCCTGTCAATACAGGTATTACGCAGGCTGCGCTTTCGCCCAATGGAAAAGAGATCGCTTTTGTAGTAAGGGGAGAAGTGTTTGTAACCTCTGTTGAAGGCGGGCTCACCAAAAGGATCACCAACACACCGCAGCAGGAAAGGAATGTGAAATTTTCTCCTGATGGCCGCACGATCTATTACTCAACCGAAAGAGGTTCAAGCTGGGATATTTATAAAGCTTCCATCGAAAGAAAAGAAGAACCCTATTTCTATGCATCTACAATTATAAAAGAAGAAGCCGTTGTGGCAACAGGCGCCGAAGAATTCCAGCCTGAACTTTCTCCGGACGGAAAAGAGATCGCCTACCTTGAAGAAAGAAATATCATCAGGGTATTCAATATCGCTTCCAAAAAAAGCCGCACGCTTGTTCCTCATGGAGTGAATTTTTCCTATGCCGACGGCGACCAGTTCTATACCTGGTCACCTGATGGCAAATGGCTGGCTCTCTATTCCGCGGAAGGCCGCTGGCCCGCTGCTGAAGTGGCGCTGGTAAAAGCTGATGGCACAGGTGAAAGAAAGAATCTCACCAACAGCGGCTTCTTTGACTTCCAGCCTAAGTGGGCCTTTGGTGGCAAAGCCCTGTTATGGGTATCGGACCGTGATGGGAAAAAACCACTGGCGCTGCAGGGTTCAAGGGAACTGGATGTGTATGCCATGTTCTTCGACCAGGAAGCCTTTGATAAATTCAAACTTTCCAAGGATGAATATTCCCTGGAAAAAGAAAGGGAAGAAAAAGATAAGGAAGCTGCCAAAAAAGACACTTCCAATAAAATTTCCGCTCCTAAAAAAGACTGGGTACCTTCTTTCGAGGGACTGGAAAACCGTAAAATGAGGCTGACCATCAATTCCGGCAACATCTCTGATTATATGCTGAGCAATGACGGTGAAAAACTTTATTTCATTGCACGCATGGAAACAGGTTACGATCTCTGGATGACCAATGTGCGTTCAAGGGAAACCAGGCTTGTTGCCAAACTCAATGGAGGTCCCGGGGGCCTGAGTGTTTCCGCAGATAATAAAAGCCTCTTCGTGGTAAGTGATGGTAAGATGGTTAAGGTTGATGCGGAATCCGGACGTATCAGTCCTGTTACGGTAAACGGTGAAATGGTGCTGAAAGCAGACAAGGAGAGGGCTTATATTTTTGATCATGCCTGGAGACAGGTTGCCAAAAAATTCTACGATCCCAAAATTCATGGGCTTGATTGGAAAATGTACCACAGGGATTATTCGAAATTCCTTCCGCATATCAACAACAACTACGACTTCCAGGAATTGCTGAGCGAGATGCTGGGGGAACTCAATGCTTCGCATACGGGTGGACGTTATGCTCCACCCCAGGTCAATACAGATGCAACCGCTTCACTCGGATTGCTGTATGATGAAACCTATGATGGCAATGGCGTTAAGATCATGGAAGTGCTGGAAGGTGGTCCCTTCATCAATGCGAAAACCAGGATCAAAAAAGGTGTGATCATAGAAAAAATCAATGGCGAGGCTATTTCTGATGACATGGACTGGAACAGGCTCCTCAACAGGCAGACCGGGAAAAATGTTTTGCTTAGCCTGTACGATCCTGCCAGCAAACAACGCTGGGATGAATCCACCAAACCAATCTCTCAGGGTGAGGAACAGGGACTGCTCTACCAGCGCTGGGTGAACAACAACCGTAAAAAAGTTGAAGATCTTTCCGGTGGCAAGGTGGGTTATGTGCATGTGCAGGGAATGAATGATGCCAGTTTCCGTACGGTTTTCGAAGATGTGCTGGGCAAGGCTATTGATAAAGAAGCACTGATTGTTGACACGCGTTTCAACGGCGGTGGCAACCTGCATGATGACCTGGCTACCTTCCTGGCAGGCAAACGTTATTTACAGATGGCGCCGCAAAGTGTGCAGGCCAACAAGGCTTTTGTACCCCGTGCCCGCTGGACCAATCCATCTGTTGTGCTGATGAGTGAGAGTAATTATTCGGATGCTCATTTGTTTCCTTACGCTTACAAGGCCATGGAAGTGGGTAAACTGATTGGCATGCCGGTGCCGGGCACGGGTACTTCTGTCTGGTGGGAAACACAGATCGATCCTACTCTTGTTTTTGGAATCCCGATGGTGGCTTATATCGGCAAAGAAAAAAGACCGCTGGAAAACCTTCAACTTGAACCGGATATCAAAGTGGTAAATGATTTTAAATCTATTCTGAGTGGAAAAGATCCTCAACTGGAAAGGGCCGTGAAGGAAATGCTGGACGAGATTAAGAAAGGAGGGAGAGATTTTTGATCAGTTCAAAATTCAAAGTTCAAAGCCATTGAACTAAAGAATAGAGAGGTATTGTATAAACCGCAAAGGAGATTATTTCCTCTGCGGTTTATTTTTTTTAGGGAAAAGGCATAGCCGGGAAGGCGGTAAGGCGGTAAGTAGTTTCATCAAGGAATAAAGTTTATCCTTTGACTCATTGTTGGAATCAATAGTACGCTTCAATCTCAACGCATCTACTTACCGCCTTACCGCCTTCCCGGCTATATCATCAAAATCAAAGCAACGCTGTAACAGTCATTTCAATTCTCAATCAGCATCACCATTCTCTAGTTCACTGACTTTGAACTTTCGACTATGAACTTTTAACTATTACTTCAACTGTTTCATCACTTCCTCAATCGCCCTGTCCAACTGCGGATCGCGGCCATTCACTTTATCTTCAAAACTGTTCACGACCCTGATATCAGGAGCCACACCCGTCACCTCCAGGTCCTTTCCATCAAGAGAATAACAACCCCATCCTGGCAGCCTCACAAAAGAATTATCAACCAGCCCTGCCCCACTTGTGAAAATGATCCAGCGGTAGGTTTCATTTCCAATGATCTTACCCAGCTTCAATTGCTTGAAACCCTGCGCGGTCATTTCCGCGTCACTCAACGACTGTTCATTGATCAGCAGCACGATCGGTTTATCGCTGGGTGTGAAATTACCCTGCCTGGTAAGAGAACCTTCGCGGTATTTCCATTGCAGGTATGAACGCTGGCTAAGAAATTTGATTACCTCATCATGCACATTTCCACCGGTATTATAACGCAGGTCGAGGATCAGTGCATCTTTCTGGTTGAGTTCTTTGGTCATGTCTATCAGGAAATTCTGGAGCTCTTCCTGTCCCATATTCTTCATGTGCGCATAAGCGATCCTGTTCTTGCTCTTGTCATCCACACGCTTCTGGTTATTATCCATCCACTCATCATACAGGTTATCGTAGAGATCATATTGCGGGTGCAGCTTCACATCGTATTGCTGGCCACCGCTGCGTGAGAAAGTCAGTTTGATCTCCCGGTCAAAAGAAGGGCGGGTGAAATAATAATTACGGTCCATTTTGCGGTCAACCACCCTGTCATTCACTTTTACAAGGATATCTCCGGCCTTGATGCCAATATTATTTTTATCAGCATTGCTTCTTTTCACTACATAATCCACCTTGTAAGGATCCTGGTTATTAAAAATGATACCTGTTTCCATAGTTGCATTTCGAAGACTGACTGCTTCATCAGCTCCCGAACTGTAAAATCCCTGGTGGGATGAATTCAATTCACCCAGCATATCATTGAGTACAGTACGCAGGTCACTGCGGTTATTGAAATGGCTTGCGTAGCGCTGGTATTTCTGTTTCATTTTATTCCAGTCGATACCATGGAACTTCTCATCATAAAAATTTTCCTGCACCTGCGCCCAGGTTTCTTCAAAGATCTGGTTGAATTCGTCCTGCAGGTTGCGGCGGAAAGTATAACTGATGGTGATGGGATCAAGACGGTTCATGGCCATATTGATCTTGGAGATATTTCCGTTGGATAAAACATAAAACTGGTCATTCACCGCAACAATGTCAAAGCCAAATGCATTATCCGAACCGGCAATCTTTTCGGTTTTGTTCGACTCAAAAGGTTCAACCGTTGTTTTCCAAAGTGCAGGCCTGCCCTCACCATGATTGCTGGTATAAAATACGGTGGTCTTGTCGCCCTTGCCATAAACATATTGCAGGTATTGCGAACCAAAAGGCGGGCTCACCGCTTCCATCCGTTCCATGATATTCTCCATATCAATCACCAGCGCGGTTGAAGCATTCACCGGCGGAATCATTTTTTTTGTTGTATCCTTTTTGGTGGTGTCAGCAGGCTTCTGGTCGCGGAACAATTCGTCAAATTTATCGGTGCGGAAAGGCTGGTCCATTTTTTCCAGCGCCAGCCTGTACACCTTGGGATCCTGCATGCCGAATGGATACGAAGGTTTCAATCTCGAAGAACCAAAGAAGATGAACTTACCATCCGGTGACCAGATCGGGTCCGCTTCCGTGATCCCTGTATTGGTCAGGTTGATGGTCTTTTTCTCTTTGATCTTGTGAATGAATACATCCTGCTCAAAATTGCGGTAGGCAGTGAACACCACGTAATCATCATTGGGAGAGAAACCGGGATAAGAATTCTGGAATCCCCAGATCTCTTCTTTCACCAGCAACTGGTCTTTCATGGTCTTCAGGTCAATCATGCGCACTTCATCACGTCCGCTTAAGTAAACAGCCATGGTTCTTTTACTATTCAGGTTGATGAAGCGGCTGTTCTTTACATCATTTGTAATTTGTTTTGGAAGCGCCGATCCGCTGGCCGCGACAGTGAACCAGTTGAGAAAACCATCTTTTGTCTGGTTGAAAAGTATGGTCTTATTATCAGCCATCCATTTTACCTCGCGAGCTCTTTCAGCATTTCCTTTCTGGATCTGCTGGATGAATTTCCCTTCTACATCTCCCACGAAAATTTCACCTCTTGAAGTGAATACCAGTTTTTTCCCGTCTGGAGAAATATCATAATTGGTGATGGTTCCGCGTACATCAAAATCCTTCTCCTTGGAAAGAATGCTGTTACGCAGGATGGAGATATTCATCTTATCGGCTTTACCTGAAGCCACATCATAGAGCCATAACTGGTAATCCCTTTCAAACACCACCTTACCCCCATTGGCATTCACCTGGGGAGATTTGATGGAGGTGGGAAATTTTGTAAGTGCAGTTTTTTTACCATTTACCAGGCTATAGAGATTGTATTCACCATTGGCCTCATCGGAAATGAAATACAGGTTACCCTTCCTGTCAACAGAGGCGCTGAAATCCTTCCCGTCCCAGTCAGTATATTTTACATGCTTCTTTGTTTTGGGGTTGAATGACTGGATATCTGGATTGAAAGGTCCCCTGTACCTTTTACGGGAGGCCTGGCTGGAACTTTCCCAGGTATCATTAAAAAATATTTCGCCTGTTACAGGATGTTCAACAAGGTTGTGGTCATAGAGAAAAAAATAATCGCCGAACACACGCTGTGGTGTACCACCGTTCATGTTCACGGTGAAACCAGATCCCTGTCCCATGCGGGCACTGGTGAAATAAATGGTTTTGGAATCCCATCCCCAACTGCTCATTTCATCAGCCTCACTGTGATAGGTCAACTGGCGGATATCACCGCCTGTTACGGGCATTACATAAATATCAGGATTGCCGTATTGCCTTCCGGTAAAGGCAATCCATTTCCCATCGGGAGAAACTTTGGCATTGGTTTCATAACCCTGCATGGCTGTGAGGCGGTAAGCCTGCCCGTTAGGAACTTCTGCTCTCCAGATGTCACCTTCAAAGGAAAAGATTACTGCTTTGCCATCTGGTGTAAGTGAGGGTTGTGATAAAAAATAAGCTTCGTTGTTCTGCGCTGTAGTGGCCAGGCTAAATCCAAGACCCAGCAAAGAAAATAATATCTGCTTCATTAATTTGGTTGCATTTAAAGGGGGAATATACAGAAGAAAACCACCATGAAACGGGCCACTGGTCAAATTTTTGAAAGGCATAGCCGGGAATCGCCGAGCTTGGGGAGAAAGTGTGGTAAGCAGTTTCATGTAAGAATGAATTATCCTTTCTATGTCATTTGCATGTATTGGATATTTATTGCGTTTGCTTTAGTGAAAAAGGTATAGCCGGGAAGGCGGGAAGGCGGTAAGTAGTTGCATTAGAGAATGAATTGTTTTAAGGATTCAAAGCAGGAGCCAATAGAACATTTCACTATCGCAACATCTACTTACCGCCTTCCCGGCTATTTACCCTGTACCTGGAAACACCCTTGTATAAATCATAGTTAATAAGGAAATTCAAGGGCAATTTTTGAGCTGATTCTGCGTTTACGACATATCCTTATGCAGTGTAAAATCCTTTCCCTTTTACTGGCCACCATCATATTAGCATCCACCACCGCTGCCCAGCAGATCACCGGCATCTGGGAAGGAAAGATCAATAACCAGAAAGTAGAGGTCAAGATCATCCAGAATGGCGATAGCCTCACAGGCACCTCCTACTACCACGGAGGCCAGGGCAGTTATAAACGATATTCCATCAAGGGCTATTTCGATGCCAGCACCAATGAAGTGGTATGGTGGGATGACCGCCTCATTGAAAATAAAAAAGGAAATGCCTCACCTGTATTAAGCCGCGCCGATTTTAATTGTCCCGGTGGCAGTAAAATGATGCTCGAAGGCAAGGCCACAAAAGTGGAGAATGATAAACCCGGGGGAAAAGTTTACCTGGAAAAATCATACAGCGGTCCTTTGTTTACTGATGAATGGGATTTTGTGATTGATAATTACACGGTGGGTGGGAATGATCCTTACCTTATTGATAGTATTGGGATGATTGCGTTTCATAGACCTGAAGAAAGAGAAACAGAAACAGGAACAGGGAGGGAAAGAGGAAGGGAGCCGGGAACGATTGTTAGTATTCCGCGGCAGGAAACCATTACACCACTTCCCAAACCCGCAGCACCGGTAACGATAGAAGAGAAATTTACCATCCGCAAAAAAGTTTTCACGGCGGAGATCCCGCTCACTGCCGACACCATCGAGCTGCGCTTTTTTGATAACGTGCAGGTGGATGGTGACAGCATCACTTTATTCCTCAATGAGAAACTGATCTTTACGCATATCCGTCTCACTGAAAAACCATTTGTAATAAAATTAGCGGCAAGTGATCTCGGGGATACTAACGAACTGACCATGGTAGCGGAAAACCTCGGGCTCATCCCACCCAATACAGCTTACATGGTAGCGATCGTGGGAGACAAAAGATATGATATCAATCTTTCTTCAACAGAAGAGACCAGTGGAATGATCAGATTAAAGAAGCCAAAAACTAATAGCCATTAGCCATTGGCCTTTGGCCCCAAACTTTGCGTATTCTTTGCGCTTCCTTTGCGCCCTTTGCGTTTAAACCTTAACCAAGTATTTCCAAACTCAATGTTCTTGTAAGTCTAGCAGCTCGCAGCTAGAAGCTTCTCTCTTAAACCACCACATTCACCATCTTTCCCTTTACATAAATGATCTTCTTCGGAGCTTTTCCTTCCATCCATTTTTGAATCACAGGATTGGCAAGCACTAAAACTTCCACGTCCTGCTGAGCCGCATTCAGATCTATATTGATCGTGGTTCTCAATTTACCATTTACTGAAACTGGATATTCCTTGCTGCTTTCAACAAGATGCTGTTCTTCCAGTTTAGGAAATGAAGCGTCAAGAATAGATGAAGTATGCCCAAGCTGGTGCCAGAGTTCTTCACTGATATGAGGTGCATAAGGTGTAAGTAAGATCAGCAAAGGTTCCAGTATAGACCTTTTATGGCATTTGAGATCAGTCAGCTCATTCACACAAACCATGAAGGCACTGACTGCCGTATTGTAAGAAAAACGTTCTGTATCCTCCTGGATCTTTTTAATGGTACGGTGCAGGATCTTCAATTCGGCAGCATCCGGCGCAGCATCTATAACAATCAAACCTTTCTGCTCATCAAAGAACAGTCTCCATAATTTTTTCAGGAAACGGTGCACACCCTCAATGCCCTTGGTATCCCAGGGTTTGCTCATCTCTACAGGACCCAAAAACATTTCATACATACGGAAAGTGTCGGCGCCATAACGCTCAACAATCTGGTCAGGGTTGACCGTGTTGTATTTGCTCTTGCTCATCTTCTCCACTTCCGCGTCGCAGATATATTTCCCATCCTCTTCCAGCAAAAAATCAACATCACCACCCAGGTATTCGGAATAGCGGGCAAGATCAAGTTCAAAACCATCCACATAATCTACGTTCACATGATTACGAATCAGGTTGATCTCAGCGCCTTCGCTCACCTGGAAATTTTCCACCAGTTCTTTTTCAAGGTATGCGATCATTTGAGGCACATCACCCTGCAGGGCTTTCAGTTTTTCCGCATGGGATTTTGATGCAAAAAGCCTTCTTTTCGCAGGCCATTTGATCTCATGGAAGAAAAGTTCATATACAAACCTCGAACTGCCCTGGATCATTCCCTGGTTCAGCAATTTTTTGAAAGGTTCATCAAAACCGATCAACCCAAGATCATACAGCGCCTTGGTCCACATGCGGCTGTACAATAAATGCCCGACCGCGTGTTCTGTTCCACCCACATAGAGGTCAACCTGTCTCCAGTAATCACTGGCCTTCCTGTCACAAAAAGTTTTGTCATTGCCCGGATCCATATACCGGAGAAAATACCAGGAAGAACCTGCATAACCGGGCATGGTGTTGGTCTCAAGATGCTGGCTGGTCCATGATTCGATATTAGCCAGAGGACCCTCGCCTTCCGGGCCCGGTTTATATCCTTCCACATGCGGAAGTTCCAGTGGCAAATCCTTTTCATCCAATGGGTAGGCAATACCATCGATCCATTTGATGGGAAAGGGTTCACCCCAGTAACGCTGCCTGCTGAAGGCCGCATCACGCATTTTATAATTCACTTTTCTTTTCCCGATGCCCATTTCCTCGAGGCGTTTGATCACCACTTCCACAGCATCTCTCATCACCATGCCGTCGAGAAAACCACTGTTGCTCAATTTTGCATCCTTTGTAGGATTGGCCTCTTCACCATTGTAGGCATCGCCAATGATATTGGTAACAGGAAGATTGAAATGCTTCGCGAATTTGTGGTCTCTCTCATCACCACTGGGCACAGCCATAATGGCCCCCGTGCCATAACCTGCCAGCACATATTCAGAGATCCATACCGGGATCTTCTGCTGGTTGAAAGGATTGATGGCATAAGCACCGGTAAAAACTCCGGTGATCTTTTTTTCCGCCATGCGCTCTCTTTCACTCCGGCTCTTTACATAACTGATGTAATCTTCAACAGCCTGCTTTTGCCCGGCAGTTGTTATTATTTCAACAAGGTCATGCTCAGGAGCGATCACCATAAAGTCCACACCAAAAATGGTATCAGGCCTTGTCGTATATACTTTCAAGACGTTAGTCTCTCCGGTTTTTTCTGTCTCAATGGAAAAATCGATCTCGGCGCCTGAACTCTTCCCGATCCAGTTGCCCTGCATTTCTTTCATGGCATCTGAAAAATCAACGGTCTCAAGGCCACGCAGCAAACGGTCAGCATACTCGGTGATCCTCAGGTACCATTGTCTCAAAGTTTTTTTCACCACGGGATAGCCACCTCTTTCACTCACCCCGTTCACTACTTCATCATTAGCCAGCACTGTTCCCAATGCTTCACACCAGTTCACCTCGCCATAACCGCAATAAGCAACGCGGTATTCCATCAGTATGGTTTGCCGGGTCTTTTCAGGGAAAGATGCCCATGCCTCCGCCGTAAATTGGACGTGTGGGTATTCCGGGATCTGGAACTGGGAGTTGGGAATGGGATGATTTACATTACCTTCTTTTTCCAGGATGGACAACAGCGTTTCAATGGGTTCCGTCCGGTCGCTCTGCCTGTTGTACCAGCTATTGAAAAGTTTGAGGAAGATCCACTGGGTCCATTTATAATAGGAAGGATCAGAAGTACGCACTTCCCGCTGCCAGTCATAGCTGAAGCCAATCTTATCAAGTTGTCCGCGGAAGGTGGAGATATTTTTTTCCGTGCTGATGGCGGGATGCACTCCATGTTCAATGGCATACTGTTCAGCAGGCAGCCCAAACGCATCATAACCCATGGGGTGCAGCACATTAAAACCTTTAAGCCTTTTATAGCGCGCGAAAATATCTGAAGCAATATAACCCAGGGGATGACCTACATGCAGTCCCGCGCCACTCGGATAGGGAAACATGTCCAGCACATAAAATTTAGGTTTATCCGAATCATTGGAAACCCTGTAAGCCTGGTCAGCATTCCATTGCTGCTGCCATTTTTTTTCTATATCCCTGAATTGATATTCCATTATATACCTGTTACCCACCGTTCCGCCGGTTTGCGGCCGGTGAGATGCTTTGTGAAAATTTTCTTAACCATGATCTTCCCTGCCCGCTTCTGCAGCAGCTTGACAATATTCGTGGCGGGCAATCGTTAGGGAAATGGCAAAAATAACAGATTCAACTGTTTATCACGCCAAAACAAGCTGGCTGACCGCTATGCAAACCACCAAACCATTATTTTTGTTTCATCCAGGCATCAACAGGATGTCAATCTTTAAAAATCTGATAGCATGGCTCAAGTTAGCAAATCGGCAGCCCGTCGCGGAAAACCATCCTATATCATGTCCATCATCGGCGTTACCCTCGTGCTTTTCCTGTTGGGTATCGTAGGATGGCTCACTATCAATTCCCGCAAACTCATTGAATATTTCAAGGAAAGTGCCCAGGTACAGGTATTTCTCGAGCAGAATGTGGCTGACAGCAACCGCCTGGCCCTGCAGAATTATATTACGGCCCAACCCTATACCAAGACTGTAAAATATACGGACACGGAAACCGCTAAAAAAGAATGGATCGCTGACGGAGGTGAGAATTTTACCGAGTTCATTGACAATATGCTGCTGCCTACCAGCATCGATTTTACGCTCAAAGCCGATTATGTGGATTCTGCCCGGCTGGATTCCATCCAGGTGGACCTTTCACGTTTCCCTGGCGTGGATGAAATCAAATATCCCACCGCGGTGGTAACCAAGATGCAGCGGAATTTCAACCTGATCAACCTGGTGCTGGCCATCATAGCCATTGTTATTGCCATAGCTGTGATCGTGCTGATCGACAATACCATCAGGCTGGCCATGTTCAGTAACCGTTTCCTGATCAAGACCATGCAGATGGTGGGTGCCACCAGGGGTTTTATTGCGCGACCACTCAATATAAGAGCCATTATCAACGGGGCCATCAGCGCAGCCATTGCTATTGCCATGGTATACGGGGTGATACTGGTAGCACAGAATATGGTACCGGATATGGCGGCCCTTCATGACAACACGCTGCTGGTCATTCTGTTTATAGCCCTTTTCATTATTGGAATCACCATTACGCTCTTCAGTACATACAGGAGCGTTTTAAAATACCTCAAGCTCAAGCTCGACGAGCTGTATTAAAAAGGAACCACAAACTTTCACTATTTTGCGGCAGAATGAAACAGACTAAAACAAAAACCACGGTTACACCTGCCAAAGCCCCGGCCGGCATGGGTGAACTTTTTGAAAAGGACAACCTGAAATGGATGCTGATCGGCGCCGTGGTTATGGCCATTGGTTTTTTCCTGATGGCTGGCGGCCGGAGCGAGGATCCCAATGTCTTCAATCCTGATGAAGTATATGGGGTCAGAAGGATCACGATCGCACCCATCATCATTCTTGCCGGCCTGGTGATCGAGATCTATGCAATTTTCCGCAAGCCCAAAAACAGTTAATACCCGGGATGGATTTATTTGAGGCCATCATCATTGCCATTGTAGAAGGGCTTACTGAATTCCTGCCCATCTCTTCCACCGGTCATATGATCATTACCAGTTCCCTGCTGGGATCCAAAGGTGATTTCACTAAGGTGTTTGAAGTGTCGATCCAGTTAGGCGCCATCCTGGCAGTAGTGGTTCTGTACTGGAAAAAATTCTTCCAGTTCAATCTTTACCAGTTCTACCTGAAATTATTCGTTGGTGTGATACCAGCTCTTGTGCTGGGGTTTCTCTTTGGTGATGCCATCGAGGCCATGCTTGAAAGCCCGGCCACCGTTGCAGTGAGCCTGTTACTGGGCGGTATCGTGCTTTTGTATATTGACAAATGGTTCAACCAGCCGGTAAGAAAGTCCTCCGATCTTTTTGCTACTGAAGTTTCCAAAGAGGAACTGATAGAGGCCGAAGAAAAACTCAGCTTCAAAAAAGCATTCCTGATAGGTGTCTGGCAGGTACTGGCCATGATACCAGGTGTCAGCCGCAGTGCTGCTTCCATCATCGGTGGCATGCAGCAAAAACTTTCCCGCAACTTCGCCGCGGAATTTTCCTTTTTCCTGGCTGTTCCTACCATGGTAGCAGCTTCCGGCTATTCGCTCTTCCTTAAAAAATGGGGTGTTACCGGCGACCGTGGTTATGAGCTGATCCTCGCAACCAGGGAGAATACCATTGCCTTCATTGTTGGTAACGTGGTTGCCTTTGTTGTGGCGCTGCTTGCTATCCGTTTTTTTATCAGCTATCTCAAAAAATACGGCTTCAGGGTATTCGGGATCTACAGGATCATCATGGGTATCATTCTACTGGGATTAATCTTTGCCGGATACCTATAAAATGCGGGTTTCAATACCTATTTTTATCGCCAATCAAAACTAACAACCGTATATGAAAAGAATTTTGCTGCTGTCAGCATCCCTCATGGTGCTGCTGAGTTCCTGTACTGATTTCGGAACCAAGGTGGATATCGATGGAAAAAGTGAAGTGTATTACAAAGGTGAAGGCGTATCTGAAGCT
>CAYWSQ010000093.1:0-3414 GCA_964460925.1 uncultured Flavisolibacter sp.
AATTTTATTTACCACATCAAACCCATCTCATGAAGCCTGGTATGCAGCAGGGAATAAGAGATGTGGAATTCAGTGAAGCTTACATTGCGCTGCGCAAAGCGGAAGAGAGGATTTATTCAGATGAGGAAGTGAAGCAATTGCCCTTGTCCAGTCCCGCTCATGTACATAGCAGGGAATGGAACCTCAGGAAGGCGAACGCGGAAAGGTTCAGAGTTTATCTTCAAAAAAAGAATAAAGAATTGAAGGTCCTGGATGTAGGCTGTGGCAATGGCTGGCTCACCAACCTGCTTTCTTCTATACCTCGTATCCATATTACTGGAACTGATATCAACCTGCCTGAACTGGAGCAGGCACGCCGTTTATTCGGAACAGGATCTGCCACGAGGTTTATTTACGGGGATATCAGATCAGGCATTTTAGAACCCGGGATATTTGATATTATTTATTTCGCCGCTTCCATCCAGTATTTCGAATCTTTCCATTTAGTGATGGACGCAGCGCTCCGGTTATTGAAACCTGGCGGAGAAGTGCATTTGCTGGATTCCATTTTCTACCAGCCTGCAGAAGTGGAGAAAGCACGTTACCGGTCGAAAATCTATTTTGAATTGAAAGGCCACCAGTCCATGCAATATTATTATTTCCATCACAGCCTGAAGGACCTCGAGCCGTATAAATACCAGTTCCTATATCATCCCGGCCGGCTGATCAGCAGGATCAATGCAAGGAACAATCCATTTTTCTGGATCAGGATCATCAAATGAATCTCACTGAACCATATCATCATTTACAACGCTACCGCAGCCTGGTCACACACCGGATCCATGCGCTGCCGGTTGTGATCCTCATGCCTCACAGCGCCTGCAACTGCCGCTGCATCATGTGCGATATCTGGAAAGATAACCGCAACCTCCGCCAGTTATCGGAAACAGATGTAAAGGGTTTGATAGGATCATTAATAAAATTGGGGACGAGGCAGGTGGTGATGTCAGGTGGAGAGGCCCTGCTCAATCCGCGCTTTTTTACCCTGTGCAGGATCCTTAAACAATCAAGGATCCGGATCAGCCTGTTGTCCACCGGGCTATTACTGAAAAAACATGCTGCTTCCATTGCAGCACAGATTGATGAACTGATCGTTTCTATTGATGGTGATGAAGAACTGCATGACCAGGTGAGGCAGACAAAAGGCGCATTCGCCAGGCTGAAGGAAGGAATCGTGGAGATACGGAAGCATAAACCCGGTTACCCTATACACGCAAGGACAGTCATTCATAAGATCAATTTTCACAACTGGCCTTCCATCATAGATGCGGCAAAAAGATCAGGCATTGACCGCATTAGTTTTTTACCTGCTGATGTCAGCAGCCAGGCTTTTAACAGGGAGATACCATGGACGGCTGGCCGGCAGATGGAACTATTGCTCTCACCTGGAGAACTGGCCCAGTTGCGGAAGATCCTTGACGATATCTATTCCAATTACAAGGATGATTTTAATAGCGGCTTCATTGCCGAATCTCCCCAAAAACTTGAAAAGATCTTTCAATATTACCAGGCCAGCCTGGGACTTGCGCCCTATCCATCAAAAAAATGCAATGCTCCCTGGGTTTCTGCTGTTATTGAAGCTGACGGAACTTTACGTCCCTGTTTTTTTCACGGAGCCCTTGGTAATATCAGGAACGAGCCCCTGGAGAAAATTCTCAATAGCAGTGAAGCCATGCATTTCCGCAAAAGCCTGGATATGGACCAGGACCCGGTCTGCAAAAAATGTGTTTGTTACCTGAAACTCAACCCCGGCGCCAGCGTATGAAGAATTTTAAAAGAATACTGATCACGCATTCCTATTTCCTGCGCTTTGATCCCAAGCAATGGAAACTCGGACAGCCTTATCCGCCACTGGGAACCATACTCGCAGCTTCGGTTATGCGTGAACGTGGTTTTGATATGCTATTCCATGATGTGATGTTTGCTGAAGGACCCGACTCCATTCTTCCTTCACTTGGGCAGAACCCTGGTATCATGGTCATTTATGATGACGGGTTTAACTATCTCACTAAAATGTGCCTCACCAATATGAGGCATGCGGCATTCAGCATGATAAAGCTCGCGAAGGAGAGGGGGTGTACCGTGATCGTAGCCAGCTCCGATGCAACCGACCATTATGAAAAATACCTGGAAGAAAGTGCCGATTATGTACTCCCGGGTGAGGCTGAACAAAGCCTGCTTGAACTATGCCAATGTTTGGTGAAGGGTGAGCATGCCGGGCAGGTGAAGGGAGTTATTTACCAGGAGGATGGCAATATGGTTAAAACATCTCCTCGTGCTGTAATGAACGATCCTGATCTTTTGCCGCTGCCGGCCTGGGACCTGGTGGATCTTCACGATTACAAAAAACGCTGGATGAAAAGCAAGGGGTATTTTTCTGTGAATATTGGTACCACCAGGGGTTGTCCCTTCAAATGTAACTGGTGCGCCAAACCCATTTATGGTAACCGTTATCATGCAAGGTCACCCGAGAATGTTATCAGGGAACTTACCTGGCTGCATTCGCTGATGGCCTTTGACCATGTATGGTTTTGCGATGATATTTTTGGTTTGAAACCCGGCTGGGTCAGCCGATTTGCGGAGCTGCTGAAGGAAACGGATTTGAAATTTCATTTCAAGATCCAGTCGCGGGCTGACCTGCTGGTGCAGGAAAATTATGTAGAGGCGCTGGCCAGGGCTGGCTGTTCCAGTGTTTGGATGGGTGCGGAAAGCGGGTCTCAAAAGATCCTCGACGCGATGGAAAAAGGAACTACCATCACGCAAATCAGGCAGGCGACCGCCCTGCTAAAAAAGCATGGAATCGAACCCTCTTTCTTTATACAGTTTGGTTACCTCGGCGAGAACGAAGAGGATATTGACCTTACTATCCGTTTGATTGATGAACTGAAACCTGCGGAGATCGGTATCTCCGTTTCTTATCCATTACCAGGCACCAGGTTTTATGATAAAGTAAAAAGTGAGTTGGAGCAAAAGGCCAACTGGAGTGATTCAGATGACCTGGCCCTGATGTTTCACCAGCAATACCCGGCCGGTTTTTACAGGCAGTTACACCGTTATGTACACACGCGTTACCGTGCAGGCCTCGCGAGGCAGTCCTGGCAATACCTGCTTAATCACCCGGGTTCAGTGCAATGGAAATATCTGAAAAAAATGCTGGCTGGAGCCTGGCATTACCCTGCGTCGGTAGTGATGAAAAGAAAACTTGATAAAATGAAACAGGCATGAAGGAGGGGCTGCAGTTAAAAGCACTGGAGGCCTTTGGGCGGCAGGCACAGGTTTTTGATGAAACCTATGGTGCCGACAGTCTCATAGCCTACAAAAGAAAAAGAGTAAGAGATCATATCATTTCTTTCCTGGAAAAAAATCACAGCCTGC
>CAYWSQ010000093.1:3424-13596 GCA_964460925.1 uncultured Flavisolibacter sp.
AGCTGAATTGTGGCACCGGGGATGATGCGCTTTATTTTTCCGGATTGGGTTACAGGGTTCACGCTACTGATGGTTCGGAACCCATGCTGCAGAAGCTAAGGATCAAATTAAGGGAAAGAAATGCAGGTGGACTTAGCATGGAAAAATGTTCCTTTACCCAGCTTGAATGTCTTGAAAACAAAGGCCCGTTTGATCATGTCTATTCCAATTTTGGAGGATTGAACTGCACGCCTGAGCTTACAAAAGTTTTGTCTTCCCTCGATCAGCTACTTAACCCCGGTGGTTATGTAACGCTGGTAATCATCAACCGTTTCTGTTTATGGGAAAGCCTGCTTTTTTTCAGAGGTAAATTCCGCACTGCATTGAGAAGGTTTTTCAGCAGTAGCGGCAGGACAGCGTTCATTGAAAGAACACAGTTCCGCTGCTGGTATTTTTCAACAGGTGATGTGATTCGTGGACTTCCATCTTATAAAATAATTTCGGTGGAAGGCTTGTGTACCCTCGTACCGCCATCTTATCTCAAGGATTTCGATAAAAAATACCCGGGGTTATTTGATTATCTCGTGAAAAAAGAAGCGAAATGGAAAAACAGGAAGTTCTGGAGAAATGCAGGTGATTATTTTATGATCACCCTTCAAAAACCTGGTTAGAAACTGTTTCTATTTTGCGTTTGGGAGTAAAGTGGATTTCAGGTTTTTGAAAGACATAGGCATTTTGCATTTCGAGCAGGTAATGATATTTGAGCCAGCTATAGCGGGCGATCATTCTTGCGGTTCTGAGACCCCGGCTGCCTTCCAGGAATCCAAACTGGAAAAGATAGGATTTAACGGAATTGAAAACAGGGGAACCATTTCTTTTGAACCAGCCGGCTTTCCTGCCTTCACTGAAATATTTCTCCGCGCTCAGCATGGCATAGGTTTTTGCTTTCGAAGAATAATCTTCAAAATCCTTCAATCCAAAATGATCGAGGTAACCTGGAATCATTTTACGGATACTGTTGCCAGGTTCCAGCTTTTCATGCACCAGGCTGAGGTCCCAGGCAAACTGGTCGCGGTTATAAATTCTTGTAACGGTTTCAAAGCCCAGGGTACCGAAGCGGATTTCCCGGCCTGCCAGGTAATTTTTTCTCCTAAAACGGTAAACTTCCAGATTGTTGGTGAGTGGGAGCTGGCTGATGGACCGGGAAAGGCTTGTACTCACACGTTCATCCGCGTCAAGCGCGAGGATCCAGGGGTTCAAAGCCCTGGTAGCGCCATAGTTCCTGGAATAACCATAACCTTTCCAGCCGATCTCGAAAACCCTTGCGCCTTCGGTTCTTGCCAGTGCCACGGTATGATCCATGCTGCCGCTGTCAACGATCACGATATCCTGCGCAACAAGCTTTGCCGACCTGATGCAGTCCACGATATTCTGCTCTTCGTTAAGGGTGATTATTACTACAGACAGGCCGTTCATTAATAAATCGTTTTTAATTTATTCTCATAGTCCAGGAACAGGTGGTACAGGTTCTGCTCATGCCTGCGCATGATCTTTTTCTGAAAATTTTCGGGATCGGGTTTAGCACAATGTTTTGATGCATCCATGCCCAGTACCACGCCTTTACGATTTTTTCGCTGCTGCCCGGTTTTTTTATTCCACCTGGCCCTGGTGATTTTCATCAGCCAGTCATCAGCCAGGTTACCGATCCTGTGATTGAAAATAAACTCGATCATCCTTTTAAAAAAATGATCTTTTACTTCCTGCACGTATGAGATCTTCAAAACATGATTGGGAAGGTAGTTCCGGCTCCATTTATTCTGGTTGAAAAAATTCCTGAAGGAACTGATCCCTCTCAGGGGGAGCAAAGTGGCTATTTCAGTAGCTGTGAAAACATTTTTCTCCCTGATACCCATCATTTCTTCATCAATATAGTAATTCATACAAAACCAATCTTCCTTTTTGAAAAGAAATGTCAGTTTTTTGAATAAATGCATGATCGTACGCCCCAGCCAGAGCCTGTTTGCGCTGGTAATTATGAAAAAATCAATATCTGATTCTTCTGAGGCAAAATTCTTGGAAAGCGAGCCCGAAACCGCCACACCCCGCACAAATGGGAAGGCTGAAAGGAATCCCGCGATCTGTTCGGCCGTCTGAAGCATTTTCCTGGCACGGGCATTACCCAGCCTTCTCCGGGTTACCAGGCTGTAGTCTTCCTGTAAAAGGTAAAATTCATCCAGCTTGAAGATCCAGTTCTCCGAACTCAATTCCTGCAGGCATGCACAAAATTCTTCCTGACTGCAGCTATTCGGCAGAAACTGGAAGATCTCTGTTTGTGTCAACGGGTAATCAAACAGGTCAAAATATGACAAGGCAGCTAATATATCGTGTTTCACACACAAAGCCGGATGGTTATGTTATCATTAAAAACGTATCAGGCAGGTAAGGGGTTGCCACCCGCATTTGTATTGAATGCAGGAACTGTAATTTCAATAGATTTTTCATTCGCAATTATCCAGGCCAGTAATGGAAGGGTGAGAAATAAAGCGATTCCGTTCTGTGTTTCAAGAACCGCATCAGTGAAACACCAGGTAAGTATTAAAACACCAACCATGCGTGAAGATGTTTTTTTTTGAAAGAGTAGCATCATCACCTGTACACAAATGAATATCCAAAAAAGAAGGCCCGTAATACCCTGCTGTAAGAGGGTTTGCAAAAACTGGTTGTGAGTGTGATAGCCAAGGTACCCCGAACGGTTATCAGCGCCCGTATACATCCCGGCAGACCGGTATTTATGATCAAGCTTTTCCTGGGCATCACCAGGTGAAAGTCCAAACAGCCAGCTATCATTTTCATTCAGCAGTTCAATGGTGAACCGGTACTGCAGGAGGCGGAACTGCAATCCATTAAAATAAACACCCTGATCAAAATTTTTGTTTTGATACAATTGGATATTACCTGAAAGAACTTCATGGAAACGTTTACTGACAGGGTTTGGCGTAGTTACAGCCATTGTAAACAGTACCATCACGCTAACAATAAATGAGGCGGATATGGTTTGTGTTCTCTTTCTAATCAACAAGATAAGAACCCAGGCTGCAACAAAAACGATTACCATTTTGGATGAAAGCAGAACCAGGAAAACAAGGAGGGACATGCTGATTACAGCTTTGTACCCTGAAAAATCCGTGTTGCCTTCATAGAGCCATAACAAAACGAGGAAAATCATTACGGAAAGCTGGATGGCATGATGATCAAGCGCTGACGCAAGCCTGTGGTAAAAGAATGCGGAGACATCCTTTTCAATATAATATTGCTTGAAGGCATGAATGATACAATAAACAAAAGCGGCCAGTATCATAATAGTCAAAGCCTGCATGATCTTTCTGAAGCTGGCTGATAACAGTGCCGCATGTGCATAAAAGCAGAATGGTGCCAGCAACAGCGGCAGGGATTTACGGAGGTGAGAGATCGTAGCCTCAGTATGGGAAGTATTGATGAGCGTAAAGCATTTCAAAATAAAAAAGCAGGCGCAGGCAATTGAGAGTAAAAAGAAAGGAGATGAGCGTAAAGATCTTTTTTGCCTGGTGTAATCCAGTAATCCGGTAATGAATAAAATTCCGGCCGCCACACTGCTCACGGCTCTCCAGTTGAATACCAGTCCTGAGAGGTAAATGATAAATATCATCACCGTAAATGGAGGCAGTTGTTTTAAAATTGCCCGTCCGGGTTCAGATGTTTTCCTGGTCATAAAGCAATCACAGTTGATCTGTTTTTCAACTGCCGGCGCAGGTAAAGAATCATTGATAGGAAATAACCGGCTACCAGTCCTGCCGCGGTTCCAAGTACTATTGATTTAAACAATCGCGGTGCAACAGGCCGCGAACTGGAAGTGAAATCCTGCAGTACCTGCACGGCATTCACAAAGGGCAGCTCTTCACGGTAAGCAGCCAGTTTTTCTTTGAGTGCCACCTTTTGGGCATGAAGGCCTGAAATATCCACCATGATGTTGTTTCCAGCACCACCATAAAGTACCATGCTGTCAACATGCTGCTGGGTACTGGTAAGCCTGCTCATTTCTTCCTCTACACCGTAAACCATTTCTTCCAGTTTTTTCCTGCGCGAATCCACCCTTGACCGTACATATTCATTGCTGGAAAGGCCATGCACAATACCTGCCTGTAATTGTCGGAGAATCGCGGTGTCCTTCACCAGTACATCAACCATAAAACCATTGGGATTATTGGTGGAATAGACCTTCTGAATTTCTTTGGCGGAGATCGATCCCAGTTGATGTAATACCTGTTCCGGAACATTCATCATTCGCGCAACCTGGGCCCGTTCACCTTTGCTTATCAGCGATTTCCAGTTGTCGATGATCTCGATCTGTTCCTGGTTGGTGATGGTAACCGAATGAAGAATCAGTCTTGAGCTGTAAAGCGGAGGCCTGGTAAACCAGCTGAGCACTCCGGCACCTGACCCGATGAAGGTTATGATCAAAAGGATCCAGCCATAAGCTTTCAAAAACGACAATAGCTGGCCAGCCAGGTACACAGGATCCATTTCATCGTTCCTGAGCGCTATCGGGTTTGTAAGGGGCCTGATGGAGATAGGAAGAGTTTCCAGTTAAATACGTAATATATGCCGACAGGTTTGCCGGGCTGCAAAAAAACCAGTCATCCAAGGCAACGTTTTACCAATAAATCCGAATATAATAGTACGGTCCGCAGGAGAAGTTATCAGATCAATCAATTTGAATGACCCGTCAAAAAATATGGAATGTGTTTACGTGGTCATTCTGAATTTCAGGCAATGGCAGGACACGGCTGACTGTGTGCGTTCCCTGCTGGCCTCTGATTATGAGTTTTACAGGATCATTGTAGTGGATAATGATTCGGGTAACCATTCACTGGAGCAGGTTCAATCTGTGGTCAGCAGAATGGAAAATATCGCCGGCCTCTTGATACCTGGTCCTGATTTTCAGATGCATTTTCCAGGCCTTCCGAAACTCACGCTGGTCCAGCATTCTGAAAATGCCGGTTTCGCAGGGGGCAACAACCTTGTATTGAAAACCTTGGCTAAAGCGAGTGGGTATGTGTGGTTGCTCAATCCAGACATGGTAGTGAAACTTTCCACCATGAGGTCATTAGTGGAGTTTGCAAACAGGCAAACTGGCCGAAACATCATTGGTTCTGTCATCAGGTCGTGGAAGGAACCAGGAAAAATTTTATTGTATGGTGGTGCCAGGATCAATTTTAATACAGCCACCATCGAACCTGTTACTGATCCGCGGGATGTTGAGCGGGTCGATTTTATCTGCGGCGGATCCATGTTCCTGCCAGCATCTTACTGGAAAGAACTGGGCCTGTTGCCTGAAGATTATTTTTTATACTGGGAAGAAACTGACTGGTGTTACCGTGCCGCTGAAAAAGGATACAGAATGCTGGTTTGTCCGGATGCAGCCTGTTATGATAAAATGAGTACCAGCATCGGGAAAGGTTTCCTTGCCGATTATTATTATACACGAAACGGCATCCGTTTTACAGCGAGGTTCAAAAGAAGACTTTTACCGGTGGTGATCTTTTCAGCGGCTTTACGTTTTATGAAAAGATTGTTGACAGGCCAGTGGAGAAGGGCTGTTGGTGTGTACAGGGGCATGCTGCATTTTTCAAAACACGACCAGGGATCACATGAATAAATACCTTCCATTTGCACTGCTGTATTTTTTTGTCAATGCGGCAGGATTGCCCTTCGGCCTCACGTACATGACCCTGCTGTCACCATTTCTTTACTGGTGGACCGTAAGGGAAAGGAAATTCGAGATCCTTTTCCCTTTTTTGATGATCATGTTCCCATTCATGCTGGTACACCTGGCATTGAACGAGATAGATCTCCGTAAATATTTTCTGTCCTTTCTTAACCTGGCCGCGGTTTATATATCAGCACAGGCGGTGTACACATTTTTTACCAGGAGCAGGCAGACGGAAAATGTTATTCATTGGTTGCTGCTGGTCAATTTTATCCTATGCCTGGTATCCCTGTTTTTTTATCATAGTGATTATTCCAATTTATTCTGGATCAGCCAGACGCTTACAGAAGGAGTAACAGATTTCAAGAGACTGCGCATGTTCACCTATGAAGCTTCCCATTATGCCCTGGTTTTTGTGCCGGTATTTGTTTTCTATTTTCTAAAAATTCTTTTGGCACAAAACAGGCACAACGCATGGATGCTGCTCTCCATGCTCATCATTCCATTTTTGCTTTCATTTTCCCTTGGCGTAATGGCAGCCTTGCTGGCCGCGCTAGTGCTGTCTTTCATCATACAGGCGGGCTGGTACCTGCGTAACAGCAGGGTAAGAAATATCATCTTCTTAGCGGGTTTTGCGATTGTTCCCATGGTCGTGCTGCTTTATTATTTTCTTCCCGGGAACAGTTTATGGCTTCGGATCGAAAATATTTTATCGTGGGAGGATAGTTCAGGGCGCGGCAGAACTTCCGAAGCTTTTTACCTGGCAGGTCAAATCCTGCAGCAGGGATCTGAATGGACAGGCATTGGCCCGGGCCAGTTAAAAAATATGGGAGAGGAACTGATCCGCGATTATTATTTATACAGTCCTGAATTCACAACCATTGCCATACCTAATGCAACTGCGGAAACCCTTGCCTTGTTTGGATGGGCCGGGCTTGGCCTGAGGATAGGCCTGCAAATATTCCTGTTTTTTTACACAAGGGTCTGGACAAACCACTACCGGCTCATCATGTTCCTTTTCATTTTTATTTACCAGTTCACAGGAAGTTACCTGACCAACCTTGCAGAATATGTGATCTGGATCCTTGCCTTCACTGAAGTATTTCCCCAGTTTTCCCTGGGCAGGGATGGATCCAAAATCACTTCAATGAATTTTAAACATTCAGCATGGCAGGTCAGTTAAGAAAAATACTCCGCTATTATTTCAGGCGGATCTACCAGAGAATTCACCAGGATACAGTGAAGGTGATGGTGAACCAGGCCCGCCTTCTTACAGAAACGAACAAAACAAAAACCATTTCCAGTCTTGAAGAAGTGGAATTCCAGGTTTTTTCACAAAGAGGGGAGGATGGCATCATCCAGTACATCTGCAGTAAGCTGGATTTACCAAAGCTATTCATTGAACTGGGAGTGGAGGACTATACAGAATCAAACACACGGTTATTATTGGTGAAAGATAACTGGCGCGGACTGGTGGTTGACGGAAATAAAAAAGATATCAGCTTTATCAGGAAGGATGCGGTTAGTTGGAAACATCCGCTCACTGCGTTGCATGAATTCATTACCACGGAAAATATTGAATCCATTATTAGCGGATTTACCGGTGGAAAAGATCCGGGCCTGCTGAGCATTGATATTGATGGAAATGATTTCTGGGTCTGGAAAGCACTGGAACACACCAGGCCGGCAATTGTTGTAATTGAGTACAATGCTTTATGGGGCGCCGGCCTGCCGCTCAGTATTCCTTACCGTGCAGATTTTCAAAAAACCAGGGTTCATTTTTCAGATCTCTATTATGGCTGTTCACTCCCGGCTCTTGTGGAACTGGCTCGGCAGAAAGCTTACGATTTTATAGGAACGAGCGGAGCAGGCATCAATGCTTTTTTTGTAAGAAGAGACCTTAATCATTCTTTCAAAATTGCTGACCTGGAAACCGGGTTCAGGAAAGCACTTCACCAGGACGGCCGGGATAGAAAAGGTAAGCTGAGTTTTTTGTCCCCGGATGCTAAACTACGTTTGCTTGGTGATTGTCCGCTTGAACACACGGTTAGCGGTGAAGTAAAGACGATAGCAGAATGGTTTCATTTATAGTACCGGCTGGCTGAGCAAACGTGGCGCACGGCTGCACAGGCTCGATGTAAAAAGATTTTCATACTGGTCAATAATATGTTCCCATGAATATTCCTGGGTTAGTTTATGATGATTTTCGATCCGTCTTGATGAAATGATATCAGGCGGAGGTGGATGGTTGAGGAATGAAGTGATATCCGATGGTTTTGAAAAATAGAAGCCATCATTTCCCAGTACCGAAAAATTGAAATCATTTTCATGAGCAGCAATGGTGCACCCGGCTGCCATAGCCTGGAGCAGCGAGGGATTGGTACCCCCCACAGAATGACCATGGAAATAGGAATGGCTATAAAACAACAGGCTGTTCACCACCGCGGGTTCATAAACAGGGCCTGAAAATTTGATGGAATCCGTGGAGTATTTTTTTAAAAGATACCTGCCATGACTTGTTGCTGTATTCCCGATAATAACGAGCGGATAGTGTACTGATGATGCTAAAAACCCTTTGATCACCATTTCAATATTATTCTCCGGTTCCATTCTTGCCATCAGTAAATAATAGGATCCGGGCGTAAGTTGTAATGACACTAACATACGGGGATCTGCGTCCCCAATCATATCGGCGCCGTAAGGAATGAAATGGCTTCGTTTCCAGTATTTCTTTTTAAGATAATCCCGGATCACCGGTGAATCAGCTACCAGCACCCCGGCTTTTTCAACTGCCAGTTGCTCAGCGTAAAGGAGAAAGCGGCGGGTAAGACTGTTGTATTTATTCCTCTTCCATTCCAGTCCATCCATATTGATGACGTGCATGGATTGTTTTGGCCAGAATCGGTGCCAGATGGCATTGCTGGTGTAACCCAGTTGCAGAAGGATATCAAAATCACGATGCCGGGCATCAAGAAAACAGTTCAGGTCATAGATGAATTGTCCCGCTGTACCCAGCCAGTCTTCGGGATTGTAACAATGAATGATCCGCGTGCCATTCCATGATTGATCCTGGCAGGGATGGTTGTGCGAATTATAGACAGATAGCTGGTGTCCTCTTGAGGCTAGACCAGCAGCAAGCCTTTCCGCGAAATATTCAAAGCCGCCGTAATAATTGGGAATGCCACGCGTGCCCAGTATGCCGATCTTCATTGAGATGAAATTTTGATTTGTTCATGAAGGAGCTGGTGGAACCGACTGGCCGAATCTTTCCAGGAGTATCGTTGGCTTATTGTGTGCGCAATGGCATCAAGTTCATTTGTTGGCGGGCGTGACGAAAGGAGAGCGGATAGTCTTTCAGTAAGGGCGGTTTTGTCATCCGGGCAGATCAGATTCTTCCCGAAAAAGTCAAAATCCTTCATGGCTGCTGCATTCGAGCAGATCACCGGCACACTCATGGCAGCAGCTTCCAGTGGAGGTAAACCAAAACCTTCGGCTTTTGAAGGATACACAAAAACTTCAGCGGCCTGGTAAAAATCCAGGAGTTCCGTTTCAGTAAGCGATTGTAGCAGGTGTACGTGGGCGGATGCTGCAGCAGGCAGTTTTTTTAATGATTGTTCCAGTGATTTTGCACGAAGGCTATGATGCCCGGCCAGTACCAGGTGATATCCTTTTTTATAAAGTTCAAGATCGGTGAAGACCTGTAGCAGGGTAACCTGGTTTTTACGGGGTTCAATGCGGCTGACACAGAGAATGAATTGATCAATGCCATACCGCCTG
The DNA here is from genome assembly GCA_964460925.1 of uncultured Flavisolibacter sp. Lineage (GTDB taxonomy): Bacteria > Bacteroidota > Bacteroidia > Chitinophagales > Chitinophagaceae > Flavisolibacter. The sequence continues at coordinate 12,927 of CAYWSQ010000093.1, forward strand.
GAAATTTTCTCAGCAGCATCCTTCCTGTTTTTGGATTGAAAGGCCGAGGTGTTGACCGCATTGGGTATGAGTGCGATTTTTTGAGAGCCGTAAAATTTATGAATGGAGGCACGTGAGTTTTCGGACACCGTGGTAACGATATCGGCTTTTTTCGCTGATCGCTGGAACAGGTAATTTTTGATGAGGCGGTAGGGGAAGGGAAACTCTTCAGGGAACTCTTTGAACAGGAGGTCATGAATGGTTACGATCTGCTTACAATTTTTTATGAAAGGGGAGATGTACTGGAAGTGTGCAATGTGCACTTTGTATTTTTTGATGAGGCGGGGGATGTCGTAGGTGAGCCTGAAATATTTTGATGGGCTGAGATAGGGAATAATATGGACCCGGCCTGCTGGAAACAGTTTTTGCAACTGGCGGGTATTATGTGCCGCCATAAATATTTCCAGGTCGTTATACTGGGACAGTTCCTGGTAAAGTCCCAGGATAAAGCGCCTGCTGCCCTGGTGTTCCTGGTCAAAACAGTGAGCATCTACAAAAAGCCTGATGGGAGAAGCAGAGAGCAATGGCTTTGGGTTTTGATTAGATACGGCTGATGAGGTTTTAGGTTGCTTGTCCTGAACCGCCGGACACACTTTGTTCTCTAATGAATGATTTGCGGGTGAAGGATCTG
>CAYWSQ010000094.1:0-13262 GCA_964460925.1 uncultured Flavisolibacter sp.
CACTGAAGCATTGGTTTGCATATCCGCTTTTTCAGCCCTCAGTTCTTCGCGCTTCTTTCCTCCCTGCACCAGCCTTACTTTCTCTGTCTGGATGAATGATCTTTCCACATCATTCACAAAAGTTTCGGCATCAATATGCTCATGTGTTTTATTGGTTACAAAACCAACGATCACCACGGGTTTCTGTCCTTTGGTGCTGTTATGCGTGCGCAGCCAGTTGTCGCGAAGCACGGTGCCGATCATTTCTTCGGCCACCAGCCTGGAGTCGGTATTGTTCCAGCGGCCGCTGATATCCACCTGTTCAGCCGGATCGATGCGTGTTACATTACGTGCGCACCCTGATATGATCAATGATATTCCAAGAGAAGAATAGAGTATAAATTTTTTCATAAACGTGGTTTAAAGATTAAAAAAGATCAGAAGCACCAGGAGAACCATGGATTTCTGTAGGAACGGTACTGGTAAGATTGATAAGGATAACGGTTGCGGTATCCGTAAGGCTGGTAAAACCTGTTCCTGGCCCGCTCCATGCGGAGGTCGCGACGGAAACGCTGCCTCTCCTGAATTCTCTCCTGTTTGGCTTCATACCAGTCGTACGCTTTATAAGTTTCCTGGAAAGTGGTGCTGTGCCACTGATTCACAGAATCTGAAAGAGCCATGTACCGTGACCTGCTCTGCTGGTAATTTGGATTCTGATCAGGAGCTAAGTCTGTTTGTGCGGAAGAAGTGAATTGCAGCGCTAGTAAAGCCAGTGAAAATAGTAGATGTATTTTCATACATTTTAGTTTATGGTTAATTGCAAATAGCCTCACTAAATTACAAACGGCTTAAGTTAACCGGGCGTTAAAGAAGCCATCACAATACGTTAAATCCTTTCGGGCATACAATAAACTACCCGCCTGCTTTAAAGCCTTACACATTAACTTAGCCTGTTACGATAATGATTACCAGATTTTTATTTGCCGTTTTTATTTTCCTGGCCTTCCAGTCGTGCACTGATAAATACCAGGTGATTGCCAGCCGTTACCAGTTCAATGAAAAATCTTCCGTGCCGCAATACAGCGATTTCGATTACTGGGCTGCCCATCCATGGAAAGATGATCCTTCTGACAGCACTCCCAAACCTTTATTAACTGAACCACGAGACAGCATGGTTGATGTTTTCTTTTTGCATCCCACTACCTATACCGATGCAAGGCTGGGTTGGAATGCAGGTATCAATGATGGCTATATCAATGCTAAAACAGATTATTCTTCCATCCTTTACCAGGCATCAGTTTTTAACCAGCATGCACGCGTATTCGCTCCACGCTACAGGCAGGCCCACCTTTCTGCTTTTTTCATTAATAATGAAAATGCCTCAATTGCTTTTGATACTGCTTATGCCGATATCAAAAAAGCATTTGAGTTCTATCTTCAATATCACAACAAAGGAAGACCAGTAATCATTGCCGGTCATAGCCAGGGAGCCTTCCTGGCAATCCGGCTTTTGAAGGAATTTTTTGATGGTAGGCCTTTACAACAGCAGCTTGTGGCCGCTTACATCGTAGGCTGGCCAGTGATGCAGAACAGTTTTAATTCAATACCTGTTTGCAGCAGCCCGGGCATGACCAACTGTTTCAACAGTTGGAGAACATTTCGCAAGGGTTATGTTCCGCGTTATGTCAACAGTGAATCGCCCGCTATAGTTACCAATCCACTGAGCTGGACTACCGATCCTGCTTATGTGGAAGCACGCCATAACGAAGGAGGGGTGTTGCGTGATTTCAATAAGATCATCAAACAGACAGCAGGCGCTCAAATTGAGGGCAATGTATTATGGACCAAAAAACCTGAATTTCCGGGAGCCTTCTTTTTCAGAACCAAAAATTATCATATCGGGGACATCAACCTCTATTATATGAATATCAGGAAGAACGTAGAAGAGCGCATACAGTCTTTCCTGGCTAAGAAACAATACCAAATAAATAAGGATTGAGATTGCACGTTATTGTTCCCTTGCAAATATCTCTTCTTCAGGCATGGGAGCCACTACCGTATATAAACGAACGCGGTTGATCGTCATTTCGTCAAGCACTCCAACCAGTCCACCATACGATGCAGATTTCAACGGCTTGATGATGACTACCATTTCCCGGCTGTTTCCCGGTTGAATTTTTTCAAGTGTCTCCTGTTTTTTTCTTACAATATTGCCTACATCCTGCAGGCCCGTTTGTTTCAGTGCCGCTGCATTCTGCCACATGCCTTCATACGCAATGATCTTATTTTCCTTACCTACAATGATGCTCAAAGTCTTTGATTCCGGAACATCGATCGGTTCCCCTTTTTTGGGCATATTGAGGGGCATGCTGTTAGGTTCACTGAGAGAGGTCGTGAAAATAAAAAAGGTAACGAGCAGGAATCCCAGGTCTACCATCGGTGTCATATCTATGCCCACCACCCTTACCAGGTGCTTTGATTTTTTTCCGCCTGCCTGCGGTGCTTGCAGTACTGCCATGGTTTTTATTCCTATGATCACAATCATGTTGCAATTCCATACGCATCAATGAGGGTAGATGAAATATTTGTAATTTTTCAGCATGAAAACCATTATTGCCGCTACGGATTTTTCGGCGCCTGCTGAGAATGCCATGCTTTATGCCGCCTCAATGGCCAGCAAGGTACAGGCCTCACTGTTGCTGCTTCATGTGTACCAGATACCGGTGAGCATGGCCGAAGTGCCTGTTCTGATGATCTCCGCAGAAGAGCTGAGGCATGCGGCTGAAGAAAGCCTGGCACAGGCAAAGGCCACGATTGCCGCTTCTTTTCCATTGTTGGAAGTAAGTACAGAGAGCCGCCTTGGTGAAGTAACCGAAGAACTGAATGAACTTTGCAAAACCATAAAACCACTTGCTGTAATAACTGGAAAACATGGAAGTTCAGGTCTGGAACGTTTGTTTTTCGGCAGCACTTCTTTATCAATAGTAAGGCATGCCAACTATCCCGTGATCGTGGTACCTGACCAGACTACCAGCCGTGAGATCAGGAATGTAGCGCTGGCAATTGATGATCTGAAGGATCAACTTCCAAAAGAAAAAATTAAAGATTTTATCCAGTTAACCGGCGCCCAGCTTCACATAGTGCATGTGCAAAGTAATAAAACGGCTTCGGGCGAACTGAACGAGATCGTATCTTTTTTGGGATCAAAATGCATCACCATTCACAGCGATGAATTTTTTAACGGGCTTCAAAATTACCTGGTAGAGCATAGTATTGATATGCTGATCATTCTTCCGCACAAGCATAGCTTCATGGAAAGACTTACTTTCAGAACACACACGGAAGAGCTGCTTAAAAAATTAACCATCCCCGTGGCCTGCATCATGGAAGATTAAAATTCTGCGTTCTTGGGGGTGCGTGGAAAGGCGATCACATCGCGGATATTACCCATGCCTGTTACAAACTGTACCATCCTTTCAAAACCAAGACCAAATCCAGCGTGAGGCACTGTGCCGTAACGTCTTGTATCGAGATACCACCAGAGTTCACTGGCCGGCACATGCATCTCTTCCATTCTCGCCACCAGCTTATCATAACGCTCTTCCCTTTGTGAACCTCCCACGATCTCACCAATGCCGGGAGCCAGGATGTCCATAGCCGCAACGGTTTTACCGTCATCATTCTGCCTCATATAAAACGCCTTGATCTCTTTGGGATAATTGGTAACGATCACGGGTTTTTTGAAATGCTTTTCAACGAGGTAACGTTCATGCTCACTCTGCATATCGATCCCCCACTTTACATCGTACTGGAATTTTTTCTTTTTGTACGCGGGAGATTGCAGCAGGATGTCAATAGCCTCGCTGTATGTGATCCGTTCGAATTTGTTGTCAACTACAAACTGGAGTTTCTGCACAAGATCCATCTCACTCCTTTCCTGCTGTGGTTTCTGTTTTTCTTCATCCAGCAGTCGCTGGCGGAGAAATTCCAGGTCATCAGCATTCTGCTCCATGGCATAGCGTATGATGTATTTGATGAATTCTTCAGCGAGGTTGGCATTGTCCTCGAGATCACAAAAGGCCATCTCGGGCTCAATCATCCAGAACTCGGCAAGATGCCTTGCTGTATTTGAATTTTCAGCGCGGAAGGTGGGACCAAATGTATAAATGTCACCAAATGCCGTGGCACCCAGTTCACCTTCCAGTTGTCCGCTTACTGTAAGGTTTGTTGCCCTTCCGAAAAAATCCTCGCTGAAGTCGATGCTTCCATCTTCCTTGCGCGGGGGATTATCGAAGGGTAATGTTGACACCTTAAACATTTCTCCTGCACCCTCGGCATCACTTGCGGTGATGATGGGCGTATGGAGATAAACGAATCCTTTATCATTAAAAAACTTATGTACCGCGAATGCCAGTGAATGGCGGATGCGGAATACCGCTCCGAAAGTGCTGGTGCGGAACCTCAGGTGAGCGATCTCTCTTAAAAATTCAAGGCTGTGTTTTTTGGGCTGCAGCGGGTATTTTTCCGCGTCGCTGTCACCCAGGATCTCCACTTCATTAGCCCTAAGCTCCATTTTCTGGCCCTTGCCGAGAGACTCAACCAGCACCCCGCTCACTTTGAGGGAAGCGCTCGTGGTGATGCGCTTCAGCAATTCATCATCAAACCTGCCCAGCTCCAGTACAATCTGCAGGTTCTGGTTGGTAGAACCGTCATTGAGTGCAACAAACTGGTTATTCCTGAAACTGCGGACCCAGCCCATTACCGTGATCGCCTGCTCTTGTGGTTGAAGCTTTATTACTTCCCTGATCCTGGTGCGATGATTGAACATAATCTTAGTGGTTTGAGATTGATTCCAGCCGGTGCGGAGGGCAGCAAAGATACCGCCTCACAGGATTTGCTAAAACCCTATTTTACAGGCCTGTCAGCTTACAAAAATTTTGATTTTCTGCATTTAGGCTGTAAACTTGCACCGGAAACAGTTGAGAGCTCATACCTTTTATCTCACAACACCGGCTTTTTTTCAGATCCCATTCATAAACAAATCAATAACAAACCAGACTGGTTTATCCGCCTGAAGCATCAAAAACAATAGTTTCTTATGTACGACATCTTGCAGTTGAATGATATGCTTGTTCCGGAATTGCTGGACATTGCTGAAGAATTAAAGATTGACAACGCGAAAAAGCTGAACAAACAGGAGCTTGTTTATAAAATCCTTGACAGGCAGGCGGTGATCAGCAGCGAACAGAAAGGCAGTGCTCCTGAAACAGGGAAACGCAAGCGTATTGTAAAAGCCACTACCGCCAATTCTACTGAAGAAGCGATCGTGGAAGAATCTGCCGAACCCAAGAAGCCGGTGAAAAAAGCAGCACCTGCCAAGAAGGAAGAAAAACCTAAAAGAGGCAGGAAAAAAGAAGAGGATGCCCAGCCACAACTGATAGAGGAAGAAGCACAACCTGTGAATGTAGCACAACCTACACATGAGCAGCAGGAAGAACAGCCACAGGGCGATGAGAACATCTCTGATCCATCGCAGCAGGAAAAAGGCGGCGCCCAGGTTAATAAATTCTATCCTCCCCGCCGCGAACAGACTTTCAATATTGAGTTCGACGGAATCATCCTGGCAGAAGGTGTTCTTGAAATGATGCCTGACGGTTATGGATTCCTTCGTTCATCTGATTATAATTATCTCTCTTCTCCCGATGATATTTATGTATCTCCTTCCCAGATAAAATTATTTGGCCTGAAGACCGGCGATACCGTGTACGGTTCAGTGAGACCTCCGAAAGAAGGTGAAAAATATTTCGCGCTTCTGAAAGTGGAAACTATCAATGGAAAAAGCCCCGAGGAAGTGCGCGACCGCGTGCCCTTTGATTATCTTACTCCGCTTTTCCCACACGAGAAGCTGAACCTGTTCACCACACCAAATGATTTTTCTACCAGGCTGATCGACCTCTTCACACCAATAGGTAAAGGGCAGAGGGGATTGATTGTGGCGCAACCTAAAACAGGTAAGACCATGCTGCTGAAAGCAGTGGCCAATGCCATTGCGGAAAACCATCCTGAATGTTACCTCATAGTTGTGCTGGTGGATGAAAGGCCTGAAGAGGTAACCGATATGGAGCGAAGTGTGAAAGCGGAAGTGATCGCTTCCACATTTGATGAGCCGGCTGAAAAACATGTAAAGGTTTCCACAATTGCACTTCAAAAAGCCAAGAGGCTGGTTGAGTGTGGTCACGATGTAGTGATTCTTTTAGATTCCATTACCAGGCTGGCCCGCGCACACAATACAGTGGCGCCCGCTTCAGGTAAGGTGCTTTCCGGTGGTGTGGAAGCGAATGCCATGCAAAAACCCAAGCAGTTCTTTGGTGCGGCCCGTAAGATCGAGAATGGCGGATCGCTTACCATCCTTGCTACCGCGCTGATCGATACCGGGTCTAAAATGGACGAGGTGATCTTTGAAGAATTCAAGGGTACCGGTAACATGGAATTGCAGCTTGACCGCCGCCTTGCTAACAGGCGCATCTTCCCGGCCATCGACCTGGTGTCTTCTTCAACACGCCGCGACGACCTGCTGCTTGAAAGGGATGTGCTCCAGAGGATGAACCTGCTTCGTGTTTACCTCAATGATATGAACGCGGAAGAAGCGATGTCGGACCTGCTTCGCCGTATGAGAGGCACAAAAAGCAATGAAGAATTCCTGGCTTCCATGAATGGTTAAGCTGAACAATAAATTTTTAAAAGGCAGACCTCGCGTCTGCCTTTTTTTATTGCCCGTGCTGCCCGGTCTCATTTTTGTATCTACTGCCTGAAACAAAAACCTTTAACATGAAACAAAACAGATTTTTCGCCCTTTTGATCGCAGGCGCCTGCACCTTCACCGCCTGTAATGATAGCGGGGAAAATACTACAGCCACGGGCGATTCACTCAACACCAATGTAGATAACACGGCTGCAAATACAGCAACCTCTACAGGTGAATATTCCGCTTTTGCCGATGAGCTTGAAACCAACAGTTCACAGGGATATTATGTAAATCCTAAAACAGGTAAACCCTATAAAAAATTATCAGTGAACCGTAACACCGGTGAGATCACTGATGAGAACAATGAGCCCGTTTGGCGTTATGTTGACAACCGCGACTGGTGGGTTTATGGATTGAATGAAAGCGACTGGACCTGGAACAAACTGGGTGAAGCCAAAATGGATAAAGACCAGCTTACTTACAAAGATGACAGCGGTAACTGGGTAAGCTATGATACTTACTGGAAATCAAAAGATGAAAACATTTCTAAAAGCTGGAAAACAAAATCAGGTGATACCAAGATCAAGGTAAGCAAGGATGGTGACATCAAGATCAAGGACGAGGATGGAAAAGTGAAGTATGATGCTGATGACAATAAAGTAAAGACTGACAAGGATAATTAATCTTTCAAAGTTTGAGTTTGAAAAATGCTTCCTCCCGGGGAAGCATTTTTATTTACAGGGATGTGGAGATACATTTGTAATGTGAGTGTGCAAAGGATATCCATTAGTGAATTTTTATCCGGGTGCCGGAACCAGGTGGTGCTTGATGTGCGCTCTCCTGCCGAAAATAACCATGCCCATATGCCCGGCGCACTTTCTTTTCCTCTTTTTACTGATGAAGAAAGAAAACAGGTGGGCACCGAATACAAACAGGTTAGCAGGGAGCAGGCCATCAAAACAGGACTTGATTTTTTTGGACCGAAGATGAGAAAGATGGTGGAAGAGGCTGAAGCCCTACTGGAAAAACATCATGAGGTGCGCCCGGTCAAAACTTTATACATCTATTGCTGGCGTGGTGGCATGCGTAGCGCAGCCGTGGCCTGGTTGCTTGACCTCTATGGCTTTAAGGTATACACCTTGGCCGGTGGTTACAAAACCTACCGCAATCATGTGCTGGCATCTTTCAACAAGCCTTATTCATTCAGGATTCTCGGTGGATTTACCGGTTCGGGTAAAACAGAAACCCTGCACCAGTTGCAACAGGTGGGTGAGCCTGTAATTGACCTCGAAGGTATTGCCGCGCACAAAGGCTCTGCTTTTGGCAGTTACCGCATGCCGCCGCAACCCGGCCAGGAAATGTTTGAGAACCTCCTTTCTCTTGCACTTGAAGAAACCAGCGCCAGGGCCGGTGATAAGGATATATGGCTGGAAGATGAGAGCCAGCGGATCGGGGACCTCAACCTGCCCAATGCTTTGTGGGACCGCATGAGAACTTCACCTGTTTATTTTATGGACATTCCCTTTGAGGAAAGACTGATGCACCTGGTGGAAGAATACAGGGATTGTCCCAAAGAAAAACTCGTAGATTCCACTTTAAGAATCAGCAAGAGGCTTGGGCCCGTTGAAGCCCGGACCACGGTGCAGCACCTAGAAGAGGACAACCGGGTGGAAGCTTTCCGTATCTTATTGCAGTATTATGATAAACGTTATCTCAAAGGCCTGCACAATCGTGATAGCATATCAGCGTTATTAACTAAAATACCCTTTGAAACAGTGAGCCCTGCCAATGCCGGGGTCCTAACCAAATATCAGCCTGCATGAAAAACCTCCTTATCGTTCTATTTAGCTTTTCCGCTTTGGGTGCTTCCGCGCAGAAGATCAGCGGTTTTTATTCCGGTACACTGTATAACGATTCCACAAAAATGACCCAGCGTTATGAGCTGGCCGTGAATGAATACAGGGGAAAAATCACAGGGTATTCATACGTTACATTCATAGCCAAGGACACTTTTTACTGGGGCATCCGCAAGGTAAAGGCTACCATCATCGGCGATTCGCTGGTAGTGGAAGATGATAAGATCGTTGCTAACAATTTCCCGGAGCCACCTGCGAAAAAAGTAGGCAGGATCATCACCATTCCTTTGAATGGCCAGGACAGCCTTGTTAATCTGAACGGTACCTGGAAGACCAACCAGACCAAAATCTATTATTCGGTTCCAGGTTCCATTAAACTGGAGCGCTCTGCGGATAGTTCACGTTCACCTTTGATCAGTCATCTTCGTGAATTGAAGATCATTGAAAGTCCTGTTTACGCGCAGGAGGAGGTGAAAGAGGTAAAAGAAACAAGAGTGAAGGTGAAAAAGGAAGCTGCCAAAGTTGAAACACTTCCCGAAACAGTTGAAGAGCCAAAAACTGTTTCAGCACAACCTGTTCTACTTGCCTATTACCAAAGGGCTAATAAATTATTGCAGACTGTTGAAGTGCAGTCGGATAGCCTGGTACTTGCATTTTATGATAATGGTGTGGTGGATGGAGATTCGGTTTCTGTTTACCTCAATGGCCAGAATATTATTTCAGCAATACGCCTGAAAACAGCTGCTACTAAAAAAACCATACAGCTTGCCACTTCCGGTGATTTAGAAATTTTACTTGTCGCGGAAAACCTTGGTACCATTCCACCCAATACCGGCCTTATGACTATCACTGATGGAGATAAAATTTACCAGGTAAATTTCAGCGCCGACATGAAAACAAATGCATCCATCGTTCTTAAAAGAAAGAAAGAGTGATGGAATGATGTATGCACTTCTATGCGTTTTCCCTGGCACCGTTTGCGTGCTTTGCGGTTAACCTACACTATTCGCATACATCAACTCAACACAACTTCTTACTTTCACATCCTAAAACCGGCAGCAATGTGGACAACGTCTTCAGAAAATCTTTACCGCAAATTCACATTCGCGGATTTCAGCGAAGCATTCGCATTCATGACGAGAGTTGCGTTGATCGCGGAAAAAATGAACCATCATCCTAAATGGACCAACGTTTACAATACTGTGGAGATCTGGCTTTCCACTCATGATGCCGGCAACGTTGTGACCGATAAAGACAGGAAACTCGCTGATAAAATTGATGCTTTATCCTGATGCAGATAACCAATACTGTTTTAATGATCCGGCCTGCTTCCTTTGGTTTCAATTCTGAAACGGCAGCCAATAATTATTTTCAGAATGCACCCACGGGTTCTGGTAAGCATCTCCAGCAAAAAGCTTTGCAGCAGTTTGATAACATGGTTGGCATTTTGAGAGACAATGGCGTGCAAGTGATTGTTGAAGAAGACCTTACTGATCCCGCCTGTCCCGATGCCATCTTTCCCAATAACTGGTTTACCGCCAGCAACAACAGGCTTTCCATATTTCCCATGTTTGCGCAAAGCAGGCGTGCTGAAAAGAGAGATGACATTCTCAAAAGACTCACTGAAAAATACAAGGTGGAAGATGTGAACGACTGGAGTGAATTTGAAGCCGAGGCCATGTATCTCGAAGGAACCGGAAGCATGGTGATGGATCACAGGCACCGCATCATTTATGCCTGCCTTTCTCCACGCACACATCCGGCGGTGGTGGAAAAATTCGCGGCAGTAAATGGTTACAGGGCGCTGACCTTCACCGCTCACGATTCAGAAGGCAGGCCGATCTATCATACAAATGTTATGATGTGCATCGGTGAAGGTTTTGCGGTTTTCTGTCCGAAAGCTATTACCGATCATATTGAAAGAATAGCTGTAGCACAATTACTGGAAACCACGGGTCATGAAAATATTTATATCACTCCCGACCAGCTAGGCGGTTTTGCCGGCAACATGCTGCAACTGCTTAATGATAAAGGTGAGAAACTGATTGTAATGAGCCAGGCAGCTTTTGATGTATTGGGCGATGAGCAAAAACTGCAACTTGGAAACCATGGCAGGCTTCTTCCCATTGATGTTTCCATAATTGAACAGGTGGAAGGAGGAAGCGTACGCTGTATGATGGCCGAGATCTTCCTTGAGCCTCGTTGATCAGGGTTTCACAACGATGATCTTCTCCTGCCTTTCCACTAACCTCCCAACTGGTTCAGTATAATCCGACAGCCCATTTTTCCTCAACAGTTCCTGGACTTCATGTAAAGTATCTTCCCCTACTGCCACCAGCAAACCTCCGTTTGTCTGCGGATCGGGCAATACATTGAAAGCTTCCATCACATTCACCCCTTTTTCAAATTTTACTTTGGAACTATGGCTGTTCCAGTTTCGCGAAGTGGCGTCGGGAATGGTTTTCAGTGCCAGGTATTTTTCAAGCCCATCCATTTTTTGAAGTGAACCATAATTTAATTCGGCAGTCAGCCCGCTGCCTTCAGCCATTTCTACCAGGTGGCCAAGTAAACCAAAACCGGTTACATCTGTCATGGCATGTACACCAGGTAATTTTCCAAGTTCTTCACCAGTTTTATTCAGTGCGGCCAGTTGTGCCGAGAGTTTTTCATAATCCTCTTCTTCCAGCAAACCCCGTTTTACAGCCGTTGCCATGATCCCCACGCCAAGCTTTTTGGTCAACAATAAATAATCGCCGGCCCTTGCTGTGTTATTCTGTTTCAGATTTACCGTTTCAATTTGCCCGGTAACAGCCAGGCCAAAGATCGGGTCGGATGAGTCTATGGTATGTCCGCCTGCCAATGGAATACCGGCCTGCGTGCAGATGGACCTGGCACCTTCCAACACTTCCCTCGCAGCATCCGTGGGCAGCTTATCTACCGGCCAGCCGAGAATGGCAATGGCCATGAGTGGGGTGCCACCCATCGCATATACATCACTGATAGCATTGGCAGAAGCGATGCGGCCAAAATCAAAAGGGTCATCAACGATGGGCATAAAAAAATCGGCGGTGGAGATCACAGACATTGTTTCGTTGAGCTGGTAAACGGCTGCGTCATCACTGCTGTCATTTCCCACAAGAAGCTGCTCAGACAGAAACTTATTGGGAGTTTGAATGATCTGCTGCAACACGGAGGGAGCAATTTTGCATCCGCATCCACCACCTTTTGAATATTGGGTAAGCTTTATTTTTTCCGACATGAAGGCAAAGATAAACGGGCTGTTCTCATCAAACCGTAAATGCCAGCATCAGAATACGAGATGTTCCTTGTTTTTAATTTTTTCATTGGTGAGTTCCGTTACAAGCTGAACGGCTTCCACTGTGCGGATGGATTGTACCAGGTTCTGCAAGGCATCATCGGGTACATAATCGTCTTTAAGCAGCCATAAAAAATCAAGGTGCCGGAATTCAGGCAGCAGGTATTCGCCGTCGCGCTGGTTATTGTACAGGTAATGTTTGAGGCAGGTAGCCTGTTCTGCGTATTCGTAAACGGGGAAAAAGTACTCACGGTTTTTTTTCTTGAGGTGAATCTCAAGATCATTATTCAGGCGAAAATCTATTCCCAGGAGATTGTTCAGATACCAGCAGAACTGGTAATCCTTCACCGGCGCCATGATACCGAGCAATTTGGTTTCCTCGAAAAAACCGTCCGTAAGGTCTTTGGTGTCGAGAACCAGTTTCATAGTCAGCTTTTGTATATCGTAAAATACTAAAACTCCACGGCAGAAGAAAGTGTTTGACCGGCCCTTGTGTACTGAACTGTGGTCTTATCACCTTTCTTGAATTTGGAGAGGGCCTGCATATAGGATTCCATGGAACTGATCTTATACTCGCCAATTGCAACGATAATATCACCTGCCCTGATGCCGGCTTTCTGCGCAGGCCTGTTATCCGAAACATTATCCACTCTAAGCCCGGCACCGCTGAAAGTGTAATCAGGCATTACACCAAGACTCACACTGAAACGTGCTGAAGTGGTGGTTTGTACTTCTCTTGTTTTGGTGAATGCGAGACGTTCTGAATTTTTATCCTGCTTTTCAATCACACTGGCTATATGTTTTACAATATGCATGGTACCGGTATAATTGATCCTGTCAGCGTCGTCAGATGGTTTGTGATAGTCGGTATGCAGTCCCGTGAAATAAAACAACACAGGAATGTTTTTCAGGTAGAATGAAGTGTGGTCACTGGGCCCTGTACCGCTGGAGTCGAAGCGGAATGAAAGCTCTTTGGAATAAAGGGCCTTCTTGCCTTTCAAATTGTATAGTGCTCCCCATGATGGTGAAGTGCCATAACCACCCACAGTAACCATTTTGGAAGAATCGTTCAGCCGGCCCACCATATCCATGTTGATCATAAAATTGACTGAAGCAAGATCAATGGTTGGATGCTGTGTAAAATATTTTGATCCGTAAAGCCCAAGCTCTTCCCCCGAAAATGCAATGAACAGGTAATTATTTTTTTTGTTCTTCGAATGATGAAGCAGGCGTGCCAGTTCTATCATCGCGGCGGTACCACTGGCATTATCATCAGCACCGTTATGAACCTGGTTCGCTGCATTCCTGATCATGCTGTTTCCATCTTCACCATAACCCAGGTGGTCATAATGCGCTCCAAGGATGA
>CAYWSQ010000095.1:0-13252 GCA_964460925.1 uncultured Flavisolibacter sp.
TCTCGCGAAGGTGCTTGGGATTCCCTCACCAAAAGATGATATTGATGGAAGCATGGTGAATACGGTTTACTGGAATGAAAAAGACCTTGACCGCATTGTAGAGTATTGCCAGAAAGATGTGGTAACACTGGCCCAGGTGCTCCTGCGATTTCATTGCCAGCCACTCGTAAAAACAGAAAACATTTCAATTAAATATGTCAGCCAGGATCAATTATAGTTCGGGTTCGAAATGGGAAGACATAGTAGGGTATAGCCGCGCCGTGAAAGTGGGCAATCTTATAGAGGTCACCGGGACCGTTGCTTCGGGTGAACACGGGGAGATCATTGGTGAAGGCGATGCTTACCTGCAGACAAAATACATCTACCAGAAAATTGAAGCGGTCTTACAAAGAGCTGGTGCTTCAATGCATCATGTAATTCGTGTTCGCATGTTCGTTACCGATATCAGCAGGTGGGAAGAATATGGAAAAGCGCACAGCGAATTTTTCAGGGAGATCAAACCCTGTAATACCATGGTGGAGGTCAGTGCCCTGATCGAACCGGGTTATCTTATAGAAATAGAAGCAACTGCGGTTATTGCATAATAAGTAAACTATCTTGAAGTTTCCTTTGCGCAAAACTTTGCGTCCTTCGCGTCTTTGCGGTGAAAAAAAGATAACCGCAAAGGGCGCTGAGAAGAGCAAAGGACGCTAAGTAATGCAAGTCAAAAAATAAAAAAAATAAATTGAGTGTTGCCAGAAATTCAATCAAAGCTTCCGAATGTAGGAACTACCATATTTACAGTAATGAGTTCATTGGCTGTAAAACACAAGGCTATTAATCTCGGCCAGGGGTTTCCTGATTTCCCAATGAATGAAGAACTGGTAAACAGGGTGGCCGAAGCCATGAAACAGGGTCATAACCAGTACACACACATGAATGGTTATATCCCCCTTCGCGAAGCCATTGCTGAAAAGGCAAATTTTTTATACAAGGCAGAAATAAATCCTGAAACAGATATTACTGTCACCCCGGGTGGAACCTATGCTTTATATACAGCTCTCACGACCATACTTCAGCCAAACGACGAAGTGATCGTATTCGAACCCGCTTACGATTCTTACATTCCCGCGATTGAAATGAACGGGGCGAAAGCCGTAACGATCGGGCTTAAATTTCCCGCGTATAAAATAGACTGGAATGAAGTGAGATCAGCGGTCACTGAACGGACACGCGCCATCATGATCAACTCTCCACACAACCCAACGGGAAGTGTGTTAAACTCAGATGATATCAACTCCATTCGTGAGATTGTTGCGGAAACAAATATCATCATCATCAGCGATGAGGTTTACGAACACCTCATCTTCGATGGAAAAATTCACGAAAGCATTTTAAAATATCCCGATCTCCTGCAACGCAGTTTTGTTTGTTTTTCTTTTGGCAAGGTTTACCACTGCACGGGGTGGAAACTTGGTTATTGCATAGCTCCCGCCTCGCTAATTAAAGAATTCAGAAAGGTGCACCAGTTCAATGCCTTCACCTGCGATACACCCAAACAGGTAGCGCTAGCCGGCTTCCTTGAAAAAAGGGAACATTATCTTGAACTTGGCAGTTTCCTCCAGGCCAAAAGAGATTACTTCAAACAACTGATGTCACAAACCAGGTTCAAACCACTTCCAAGCTTCGGAAGTTATTTCCAGCTTTATGATTACAGCGCCATCAGCGATGAAGACGAAATGGATTTTGCACAAAGACTGACAGCAGAATCCGGGGTCGCTACCATCCCCGTCTCCGCATTTTATGCGAAACCGGTCAACAACAAGGTTTTACGTTTTTGCTTCGCCAAAAAAGAATCCACGCTGGAAGGCGCGGTGGAAAAGCTTTTGAAAGCCTGATCTCCCGGCAGAAAAAAATAAATTTGGAATCCCGAAATCTATCATCGTATATTTGCGATATAAGATTTAAAAATGGCTTTTCACAAAAAAGAGGAATTCGGGAAAAAAGAACAGAAACTGGCAACCTTCGCGAAAGCTTTAAGTCACCCTGCACGTGTTGCCATCCTTAAAGTGCTGGCAGCTAAAAATGAATGTATGTGCGGGGATATCGTGGATGAACTCCCCCTGGCCCAGTCCACCGTTTCACAACACCTGAAAGAACTGAAGAACGCCGGCCTGATAGAAGGAACCATTGACGGTCCGCGTTCCTGCTATTGCATCAACTGGAAAGCATTTGAAAAATTCAGCAATGATATCGGCAGCCTTTTTATCAACCTCAAAACTAAAAATGAAAAGGCCTGTTGCTAAAACACTTAAATAAAATTTTATGAACCAGGACAATGAATTGAAAGAAATGGTGAAAGAGCGTTACAGCCAGATTGCTCTTCAATCCAAAACTCAAAATGAAACATCCTGCTGCGGCGCTACGGCCTGTTGCAGTACCGACGAGGCTTTTACGATCATGGCGGATGATTATTCCTCTCTTGAAGGGTATAACCCTGATGCCGATCTGGGCCTGGGATGCGGCATTCCCACCCAGTTCGCAAAAATAAAAGAGGGCGACACGGTTGTTGACCTGGGCAGCGGAGCCGGTAATGACGCATTTGTATCGAGGCGTTATGTGGGAGCCAGTGGTAAAGTGATTGGTGTTGACTTCAGCGCTCAGATGATTGAAAAAGCAAGGGCGAATGTTGATAAACTTGGTTTCAATAATATTGAATTCCGCCAGGGTGATATAGAACACCTCCCTCTTACCGCTGAAAAAGCTGACGTTGTGATCAGCAACTGTGTATTGAACCTGGTACCCAATAAAAAACAGGTCTTTTCTGAAATCTTCAGGGTATTAAAACAAAAGGGTCATTTCTCCATTTCTGATATTGTACTCGAAGGCCAACTGCCAGACAGCCTGCGCCAGGCCGCTGAAATGTATGCGGGTTGTGTTTCAGGGGCCATTACAAAAAATGAATACCTGGACCTTATTCATAGGGCCGGTTTCAAAAATATCTCCTTGCTGAAAGAGAAAAAGATCATCATACCCGATCATATTCTTTCCCAGTACCTGGATGCCGCTGAGCTACAAGCCTACCATAAACAGGCTCCCGGCATTTACAGCATCACAGTTTACGCAGAGAAACCCTGTTGTGAACCAGGTAGTGGCTGCTGCTGATTTTCTCATCCTTAAACCATACGATCATGAACAATCAAACCAATGATCCATCCTGTTGTGCCTCCGGTAGCGGCTGTTGCACAGAAATGGGATGCTGTTAAAAAACAAAGGGCTCAATGAGCCCTTTTAAAAAATCTTACAATGGAAATAAAACCTGCAGATACAGAAGAATTTCAGCAGGCCCTTGCCCTGCTTCAATCGAGCGCCTTGCCCGTGAATGATCTTGACAGCGGAACACAATTATTTGTTCTTGAAGAAAACGGAATTGTAAAAGGTACGGTGGCGACGGAATATGATTATGCAACTGCCTTATTGCGCAGCCTCAGCGTGGATGAATCATTAAGAGGAAAAGGATCCGGGAAAAAACTGGTAGCCTTCCTGGAAAATTATCTTGCGCAACAGGGAATTGAAACCATATACCTGCTCACCACTACCGCTGCTCCTTTTTTCAAAAAGCTGGAATATGAGATCATTGACAGGTCGGAGGTTCCTGTTTTTATCAGGAATACATCAGAGTTCTCATCCATTTGTCCATCCTCCGCAACTGTAATGAAAAAAGCCCTGTCATGAAAAAAAAGATCCTGTTTGTTTGCATTGAAAACAGCAACCGCAGCCAGATGGCTGAAGCTTTTGCCCGCATTCACGGAAAAGGCAAGGTGGAAGCTTTCAGCGCGGGTTCCAAACCTTCGGGTAAAGTGAATCCAAAAGCTGTTCACTCAATGATGGAGCTGGATTATGATCTCGCTGCCCATCAATCAAAATCTTTGGATGAAGTAAAAGCACATGCGCCCTTTGATGCGGTAGTGACCATGGGTTGCGGCGATGCCTGTCCTTGGATGCCAACTAAAAAATTCTATGACTGGCAGATCCCCGATCCGAGAGATATGGAACCCGCCGCCTTCAATGAAATACGGGACCTGGTATCTGGAAAGGTACAGGAACTGATCCTCGACTTGCAAAACTCTGATTAAGTTTGTGCCATGTGGTGGCGAAAACTTTCCCTGGTAGAAAAACTTGTTTTGGTCGTTGTGCTGATTGTACTGGCAGCAGGTCTCTACTTGTACTATACCGACATACCGGCATTCGAGGATTTTGTAAAAGAAGATCACCTGGTTGAGTGGCTCACGGTAATTGGGTTATTACTAGCTTCTATTGTAAGCTTTTACCGCTTTTTCAGTTTGTTCAGAATTAGAAAACCCTGGTTCCTGCTGGTCAACTTTATACTGGGTGTACTTTTATTTGTTGCTGCCGGTGAGGAAATATCATGGGGTCAAAGGATCCTGGGTATTGAAAGTTCTGAATACTTCAAACAAAATAACCTGCAGGGAGAAACCAATCTTCACAACCTGGAGATTAATGGTGTTAAGATCAATAAACTGGTGTTTACCACGATACTGGGCGCTGCTCTTGTAATTTATCTCGTTGTTTTTCCGCTGGTCTATTCCCGGAACATGGCTTTCAAAAAATTTATTGACCGCAGCGGCATTTCCATTGCACGCCTCTACCAGGTCCTCGGGTTTCTGGTTGTAGTACTTCTTAGCTCGCTGATCCGGCATGATAAAAATCCGGAACTGCTCGAATGTGGCGCTTCTTTGCTTTTCTTCCTGGTAATTATTTACCCCGTCAATAGGAAAATCTTTTCCGAAAAAAACAGGTAAGACCATCAGGGTTTCACCAGCCTGGCCAGCATCAGGGTATCCATAGACCGGTACCTTGTCCTGGGATCAAGAAACTTCAGTGTGATGGTGGTTACATTATAATCAATATGCTTCACCAGGGGTTCTACCATCATTCCCTGTTCCCGGATCCACGCAGCCTGGTGGTTGGTCATGAGGTAATAATAATTCCTGCTGCTGTCGTACTGTGCAATTGCTTCGCCAGGACTCGTAATCTGGTGATTGTGATTCATGTAATAATCAAAACTGTGAGCATTGGTTTCCATCAGCACAATGCTGTCGCGGTGAGGTTTCACCGGCAGCTTTTCAAATTCTTTCACCAGTTGATTGCCTCCCTGGTACTTTAAAAGTTTCGGAAAAAAATGATAGTTCAGAACAAAATTGAGGAGCAGTGACATACCTGCACTGACGGCCAGTACTTTGATTGTTCTCGAGCTGAATTTTTTCAGGAATAAAATATAGATGTAAACCAAAATGATAAAAACCACTATTGAATTCACCGGGAAAAAATAAAAATTGATGGCGCTCACCAGTACGAGGGTTATGATACCAAGCGTCATTTGTAAGGGGTAGATCCATTTCAATGCAGCGGATGAATCAAATATAGAAATCAAAAAGGCTGCAGTGAACATGGCCGCGAGAGGCAGGAGCATGATCACATAATGCGGCATTTTAAAATTGGAAAATGAAATAGAAAACAACAAGAAGGCAAAACCTGCCACCGCGAATGAAAATGGCTGCTGCCATGTTTTGTTCCGCCTCAGTTTTCCAAGCCAGGCAACTACTGCTGCGTAAGCAAGTATACTCCAGGGAAAGAAGGCCCATAAAAATGTATGGTACAAAAAGAAGTAATCACTGTTGCGTCCTTTTTTTCCCTGGTCAAAACCGGAAGATCTTTCAAACAACTGGTCCCATAAAATAAAGTGGATGCCCGAACGCCCGCTTTTTTCACGGATAATTTTTTCAGGATGCAGATCAAACTGAACATAATAGGCATAGAGTACCGGCGAGATCAACAGGAAAAATAATGGAACAAAGGCCCAGGTTTTGAAAGAAGCCAGCACCCTCCATTTGTTATGAAACAGGATATAGAAAAACGCGGGCACAAACATCACCACGGGACCAATCCATCCCTTGGTGGCAAAAGCAATGGCAGCTCCCAGCGCGGCAAGTACAATATTTAAAAACTTTTGACGGTCTATATAAACTACCAGGTGCCAGAGACCAAAGATGATACCCGCGGTCAGGGGAGTTTCCATCCTTGCATCGTTGATGGAAAGAACAAAGGCTTGCGCGGTGGCAAGTATTACCGCGGCTAATGTAGCGGTTCTTCTGCCGGCCAGGTGTTTCGCGAGTTGATAGGTACTGTATATGGAAATGAGCGCGAAGACCAGTGCCGGTAAACGATGAGCAAAAGTGTTGACACCAAAAATTTTAAAACTCAGCAGGGATGACCAGAAAAGGAAATGCGGTTTATCCAGGTAATCCTTTTGCCGGTCAACCAGGTTAATCCAGTTATCATGCTCGTACATATACAGCGCAATGTTGGCATGATGTGCCGCATCCTTATCCATTAAAGGAAAGAATAAAGATCCCGCGTAAACGAACAGGCATAAAAAAGCAAAACTTAACTGCAGCCCTTTGCTGACCCCGGGACCGGTGATGGAATTTTTGAGCATGAAGGATCAAAACTAATCAAACCTATGGAGCGGTCTGCCGGTTATCAGGAAAAATTAGGAAGATCAGAATCCGCGGCCTTTCATCATCTTCATCATACCAGCGCATTCAATCGCCTGTTTGCGGTTGAAATCATTGGTCATGGATTTGATATTGATGATATCGATGATCGTTCCGATACCGCAAAAACCAACCGTCAGCAGGTATAAAATACCCATCACCACTTCACCAATCACAAAACGCTGGATACCCGCCACACCAAAAAAGCCGATGATGGTAAAAATGAGCATGGTCTGCTGCTCCTTTCTCTTTCCCTGGTAAAACATGATGAACTGTTGCTGTTCCTGTTCATTCATATCTTTCATCAGTTCTGAGAGTACCATCATTTCTTCCGGTTGTAGTCCGGGTAACATGGTGAAAAGCTGCTGCTGGTTCATGATTGCTGTAAATTTTTTAGTGGCAGTAATGGTTTGATGACCATCAGGATCAATACAACAGCCGCCGGGATCCCAAGGATATGTTCCTGTATGCTTGAATAAAAATCTAAATGCAGTGCATGATGGATGGCATGCCCAATGCCGCAACCCCAGCAGGAATCAATTCCAGCGAGCCTGAAAATGCACAATGAAAAATCCCCGGAAGAAGATTCCATGAAAAACAGGCAGGCCAGGGCAATGGTCCAAATGAAGGATGGCAGATATTGTTTGATGGTGGCCAATGGTCTAATGCAATATACGATGTTTGGGATCGTGGCTTTTAGCTTTTAGCTATTGGCCATTAGCTAAAGGCCCAACCGGGCACTGATCTCGAGCATCCGGTCCAGGGATTTTTTGGCCTGTATCCTTAACTCTTCATCCATCAGGATTTCAGGTTGCTCATACTCCATGCACAAATAGACCTTTTCGAGGGTGTTCCTTTTCATGTGGGGACAATCATTACAGGCACAGGCATTATCGGGAGGTGCCGGTATAAAGGTCTTGGAAGGAGATTGCTTCACCATCTGGTGAAGGATGCCGGCTTCCGTGGCCACGATAAACTCAGTATGCGGCGTATTTCGGGTATAAGCCAGGAGCTGGGTAGTGGAACCGATAAAATCTGCGATTCTTAAAACCGGTTCCTCACATTCGGGATGGGCAATCAGTTTGGCATTGGGATGCCGCACCTTGAGTCTTGTAATCTTTTCCAGGCTGAAGATCTCGTGCACCATGCAGGCGCCGTTCCAGAGCAGCATATCTCTTCCCGTGACCTTGTTTACCCAGGCCCCAAGATTTTTATCGGGCGCGAATATGATCTTCTGGTCGGCAGGCAGGCTATCCACAATAGCCTTGGCATTTGAACTGGTGCAGATGATATCACTCAGGGCCTTGATACCCGCGCTGCAGTTGATATAGGAGATCACGATATGGTCGGGGTGGTCTTCCCTGAACTTTTTGAAAAGAGGTGGCGGACAGGATTCACTCAAAGAGCAGCCTGCCTTCATATCTGGTATCACCACCTTTTTAGACGGATTCAGGATCTTTGCACCTTCAGCCATGAAATGCACCCCGGCGAATACGATCATGTCAGCATTGGTCTTTGCAGCCTGCTGTGCGAGACCCAGGGAGTCACCGATATAGTCGGCAATGTCCTGGATATCGGGTTCCTGGTAAAGATGCGCGAGGATGATGGCATTCTTTTCTTTCTTCAGTCTTTCAATCTCCGCGAAGAGGTCCATCGATGGATCAAGATCCACGTCTAGAAAACCTTTTTCATCCAGCTCATTTTGTGCTATCAACATTTCCTTATCCATATAATAATATATAGTATTCTATTTTATTTATAATTACCTATTACTATTAGGGCTGTGGATTCGGGGAAAAACCATGACGACTGAAATTTGGTAAATTGAAATCCCCCTGTTATTCACAGCTTATTACCGTAACCCGAGCAACAAAGGTATTACAGCAGCCTAACTTCCGGAGCATATTCACAATCATGTGGATTGAAGCGGCCTGAATAAATAAAACCCGTTTTGAGATTTTTGTTCTGTGGATTGGTGGAGGGATATCCGTGAGCAATCGCAGCATTCCTGATTTACCAGATAAAAAAATCATCTTTCCATCCAAGTCTTAACGTTCCATCCAACGTTTCACGAAGCTTATTCACAGAAAATTTGGGTAATCCACAGCCCGTCATGAAGAATCATAATGAAAAAGGCCAACAGAAAGTCCACCAGGTTTTTGGAGGACTCGAAGGCCGGTTCAGCCCGTCAAAAACCCTGAATTTTGGGGCATTTCAGCGGTTTTCCACATTTTGTGCATAGAAGGATTTACCCTATTTTCGCCATCCGTTTTTTAAAAGAGAACACCACCAGTTATGTCTATAATCCAGGATATCAGAGACAAGTACGCCAAGATCGCTGTTATTGCCATAGCCCTTGCCTTGCTGGGCTTTATCATGATGGATGCATTTTCAGGCCGCGGAGGTTTTGGAAACGATGGTCCAAGTTCCTATATAGGAAAGGTCAATGGCGAATCCATCGACAGGATCCAGTTCACCAATGAACTTTCAGAAAGAGAGGCATATTATAAAAGCCAGGGTTACCAGATCAATGAGGACAACCGTTTCCAGGTACTTAATGAACTGTGGGACCAGAAAGTAACTGAAAAGCTTTTGAGCGAGGAATATGAAAAGCTGGGACTCACAGTGACCGAGAAGGAACTGAGAGATGTATTATATGGTGCGAACCCTCCGCAGAATATTGCCCAGGCATTTACCGATCCCAATACCGGCAAGTTTGATGCGGTGGCTGCCCAGCAGAGGATCAACCAGATGCTGAAAAGCAATGATCCAAGGGAAAAGCAGGGTATCACTGCCGAAATTGAAATGGCCAAACAGCAAAGGCTGGCGGGTAAGTACATGGCCATGTTCACCAATACTAATTATTATCCCAACTGGTTTCTTGAAAAAAGGAATGTCGACAACAGCCTTATGGCCAAAGCCAGTTTCGTGATGATTCCTTATTCCTATATTTCTGACAGCACGGTTAAGGTGAGCGATGATGAGATCCGCGCTTACATGAAAAAGAACAAGGAAAGGTATGAACAGCCCGAGGAAACCCGTTCCATCAGCTATGTAATGTTCAGTGCAGCGCCTACCAGCGCGGACAGCATTGCCGCCCGCAACCAGGTAGCCGCACTTCAATCGCAATTTGCAGCCGCTACAGATATTAAAGCGTTTATTGCTAAAGAAAGCAGCACACCATATTATGATGCTTATGTAGGAAAGACTGCCATGCAGGTTCCGGTAAAAGATTCACTAACAGGCCTGGCAAAAAATGCCATTTATGGTCCTTACCTGGATGGTGGCAGTTATGTAATGGCAAAAATGATCGATACCCGAATGCTGCCTGATTCCGTTAAATGCCGTCACATTCTCCTGGGTACAACAGATCCGCAAACCGGGCAGCCGATCGCTTCCGACAGCGTGGTGAAAGCCAGGATCGACAGTATTGCCACTGCCATTCGCAATGGAGCCAATTTCGACACGCTTGAAACAAGGTACACCATCGACCAGACCGCGCACCAGTCAAAAGGCGTGATGACTTTTTCTTCCACACAGATCCAGAGCGAGAACTTCGCCAAGGAGTTTGGTCAGTTTATTTTATTCGACGGAAAACCGGGCGATAAAAAAACGATCAAGACTCAGTTTGGCTGGCATTATATCGAAATTATGGACCACATAAATGTGGAGCCTCATTATAAAATCGCTTACCTGGCCAAAAGGATCGTGGCAAGCGAAGAAACCGTGAACGAGGCAATCAATAAAGCAACCCAGTTTGCCGGTGACAGCCGCGATCTCAACAGTTTTAACCAGAATGCTGATAAACTGAAAGCGCAGGGCATCAATAAATTCCCTGCAGCGGATATCACCCCCATGACTTTCACACTTCCAGGACTTCCGGGTTCTGCACGCAGCCTGATCAAAAATGTTTTTGATGCTGACAAAGGTGATGTGATCGGACCTGAGCCAATTGGCGACCAGTACGTGGTGGCAGTAGTAACTGAAGTGAATGAAGCCGGAATGAAAAGCGTGAATGCTGTTCGTCCGGAAGTTGAGCCCATCCTCAAAAGAAAAAAACAGGCAGAGGCTATCATCAAACAGATCGGAACTGTGAGCACTCTCGAGCAGGTGGCTTCCAAATTCAACCAGACGGTTCAGCCGGCGCTCGACAGCCTTCGTTTCAGCGGCGGCCAGTTAAGTTATGAACCAAAAGTGCAGGGCGCTATTTTTAATCCTGCCAATAAAAATAAAGTGGTGCCAGAGCCAATCCCCGGCATTTCAGGAGTATACGTGGTAAGGGTAGAAAACCAGACTACCACCCCGGTGGAAGCAGCTTCAATCCAGGACCAGCGTATGATGCTGGAAATGCAGGCGAAGCAGGCCGGCCTCAATTCCCTGGTGGAAGCATTGAAGAAAGCGGCAACCATTAAGGATAAAAGAGCGGATTTCTATTGATAGCTTCTAGATATTTAATTGTAAACCGCCCTCGTGGCGGTTTTTTATGTGCCTTAATTTGGCTTTTGCTTATTCCTATTGTTAGCACTTACCAGCTAATTTTGCATATTATGGATGAGACTATTGTAAACAAGGTAGCAAACAGCGGGCTGGTAAGTCTCGACCTCGAAAGTTTTTTACCTGCTGAAGAGATCCGGCCATTCGACCTGAAGGATTTTCTTTTTATGGGTATGATCCTGAAAGAAAAAGATTTCCGCGAATCGCTGAAGAACCTGGATATTGCTGTTTACCAGGATAAAAATGTAGCTGTTTTCTGCAGCGCGGATGCCATCATACCGGTATGGGCCTATATGCTGGTTTCTTCTACCCTGTTACCTGTTGCAAAAACAATTTATACGGGAACAGTAGCGGAAGCTGAAAAGCAACTGGTGATAGAAAAGATCAGAAATCTTAATGCATCAGAATATTCCGGGCAACGCATCGTTGTGAAAGGCTGCGGTGACCGTGAGATCGGCCCTTATGCTTATGCAGAGATCACCAGAAAATTATTACCGCAGGTTAAAAGCATTATGTATGGTGAACCCTGCAGCACCGTACCGGTTTATAAAAGCAAATAATGAAAAGATATTTTTTAGCCATCACCGCTTTTGCATTATTCCTGTCATCCTGCAATAATTCTGATGAAACCCATCCCTCGGAAAACCTTCCCGACAGCATGACCCTTGATGAAGTGGTAACGGTGCCGCCTGTGGACCAGGCCTTCCCGGATCTGTACCGGTATTTATCAGGTGCGGACAATAATTTTTCCAATGCAGAATTTGAGGGGGGAGAAACTGAAATCGATATGGATACAACAGCGCAGAAGATCGATCCCAAAATGCTGGAACCGTTCAGGGATTACCTGATCTATAATTCCGACTCAAGTTTTGCCATTGACCCTGTAACATATAATTATATTCCCGTTAAACAGAGGGGAAAAACCGTGCTGGCCGCAGGCGGACCCGATTTTGAATTGGGATTGATCAACCTGGAAAACAATACCCGCAAAAAGCTTCTTTTTTTTGGAACGATGGGCACAGTGCTTGAGGCCAAATGGCAGGATGATGGAACCGTGATGATAGCGGGCGCAAAGGAAATCTCCGGTGACAGTATCAGGCCTGTGATCTGGAGATATGAAATACCAACTGGCACCTGGCATATGTATACGTACAAGGAAATGATTGCGGCTGACGGTTATGCCTACCCGAAAAAATGGGAAGCAAGGAAGGATTGAATCGTCAATCGTGAATCGTGAGACGTGAGTCGTGAGGGTTTCAGAACCAGCCGCGTCGTTTGAAAATAAATAACATTACCACGGGGATCAGCAGCATAAAAGCTACAGCCGTGTAGAAGCCCCATTCATTATGTGAAGTGGGAATTACATCAAAATTCATCCCGAATACACCACCGATCACTGTTGCTGGCGCCATCAAGCAGGTAACTACAGCCATCACTTTCATCACTTCGTTCATGCGAAGATTCACATTATTGATATAGAGATCCTGCATGCTGATCATGATGTCGCGATAGTTCTCGATAAGATCATAAGCCTGCGAAATATGATCATGCACATCCTTGAAGTACTTGGTGGTGGCGTCTTCCAACAGGTCACTCTCGCTCCTGATAATACTGCCTACAAGGTCCCGGACGGGTGCTATGTTTCTTTTCAGCACAATCAATTCTTTTCTTAACTGGTTGATCTTGGCCAGCGCCCTTTTATTACTGTTGCGGATCACTTCTTCTTCCACCTGCTCTATCCTGTCGCCCAGCTTTTCCATTACGAAAAAATAATTATCCACGATCAGGTCAATCATGGAATAACACATGTAGTCCGAGCCACGCTGGCGCAGTTTGCTGTTGGGGATCCTTAATTTTTCTCTTATAGGATTGAATACATCCCTGCTGGGATCTTCCTGGAAAGTGATGATGAATTGATGTCCCAGTACGATACTTACCTGTTCCTGCTCCACCGTTTGGGTTGCATCATTGAAATAAAGCATGTTGAGCAGGCAGTAAAGAATATTTTCTACCTCGTCCATTTTAGGACGCTGGCCAATGCTCAAAATATCCTCCGAAATGAGCTGGTGAATACCATAATATTCAGAGATGTGGTCCACATCCTTTTTCCTGAGCCCGTCAATATTGATCCAGCTTGTGCGGCTTGAAGCCTTGAAGGTTATGCTGGGAGCTACATCCTCATAAATTTCTTCCGTAAGCGT
>CAYWSQ010000096.1:0-13161 GCA_964460925.1 uncultured Flavisolibacter sp.
ACCAGTGAAGGGAAGGGGATCCGGCACAGGTTCCGCCATAAGGATGGATCCATGATCTGGTTTGAGACCAAGGGCTCCAACCTGTATGGCCACTCCAGCATCAAGGGTTTTATGGTGAATACAAGAAACATCCATGAAAGGGTGAAGCTGCAGGAAAAGCTGAAGCAGGAAGAAGCCAATAAGCAAAAAGAGATTACTGCAGCCGTAATCAGGGCACAGGAAACAGAAAGGTCCCAACTGGGCCTGGAACTGCACGATAATGTGAACCAGGTGCTGACCACGGTAAAACTTTATAATGAAATGTACCTGACAGGGTATGTAAAGGATAAAAACCTGCTGGTGAAATCAACGCAGTATACACAGGATTGTATAAATGAAATAAGGAGTATTTCCAAAAGGCTTTCCGCTCCCACACTGGGAAATATCAGCCTGAGTGATTCCATACGCGACCTGGTGGATTCCATCAATGTTACCAGGCGGCTGGAGATCATTTATTGCGCGGAGCAGTTGAAACAGGTTTCAGTTTCAGAAGATCTTCACCTGGCTATTTACCGCATCGTACAGGAAGGGCTCAACAACATTCTTAAATATGCCAGGGCTAAATCGGCATGGGTAAGGCTGGAACTTCAGAATAATCATATCCTGCTGGTGATTGCTGATGATGGTGTTGGCTTTGATACCGGTAAAAAAAGAGGAGGCATCGGCATTACCAATATGAAAACAAGGGCTGAAAATTTAAATGCAAAATTCTCACTGGTGAGCGCACCGGGAGATGGCTGCGAGATCAAAATTGCTTTTCCTTTATAATAGATTGGACAATTTAGTAGAGAATTGATGTGATATTCGCACATCGTACCAGATCCTTCACCCGCCAATCATTCATGAGAGCACATTGTTTACCCGGCGGGTTCAGGATGCATGCCTTCTGCGATGCTGTGAGGTCCTTCGTCGCGCGGTAACTTTATTAGAGAACAATGCGGCTGAGGCGCTCCTCAGGACAAAAGGTTAACCAGGGAATGGAGTTTAAAAAACCAGAGATCAGGAAATTTTTTTCTTCTATTCAGTTTTTAGAAGAATCAAATGCAGAAGCATTTCTGAATTTAGTTATGCCCTTGTCATCCTGAGGAGCGGACGCGAACGCACTGTTCGCTCAACCACATCACCTTGCAACGTCCTTCATAAAATGATCTGAAAATAAAAGCCGGATGATTTTATGAATTGAGTAAACCTCTTGTCATCCTGAGGAGCGGGCGCGAACGCACCATTCTGTCATCAACATCACCAGCTCCGAAGGAACACAGCCGCTCCGTTCTGTAGGGTATCCTGAGCCGGGCAGACACATCGCATACAACCACTTCACCGGCGAAGGATCTGGTACGATAGCAGAGGTTCCTGGGTCATACAAGACTTCAGTTGATTTTCTCCAATCTGCTGATCCTCGCGTTCAGTGAAGGAATATTTTCTTTAGAAATCATATCCACCAATTGCTTAAATTTTTCCAGGTATTGCTGCTTACCCTTTGATAAACCCGCCAGCGCCTGCAAGGCATTCACTCTCACGATCCTGCTTTCCGCGGGACTGGCTGCCCAGTTGCAAAGTATGGTCCAGACATCTGCCAACTCTGCATCCTTCATATTAATCCTGGGTATTAACTGCGCCAGGTGCCATTTCAATTCTTTATTTTCTGCAACTTTAAAAAGGCTAAGTAATTTATAAGAATGCGGCAGCAGGTAGGATGGCTGTTTAGCCGTGATCTTTTCAATGGCATCTGCGGCACGCATCACTTTCAAAAGGTCGCTAAGAAACAGAAAATCAAACAAGCGGTCGAAATCTGCCTGGGTTCTGACCAGCTTTACCAGGTCATTGCTCCTACCAATGGAAAGAAGATCTCCACCTTCCAGGTATGTTTCTATTTTCATTCGTGAGTTGTAATAATTTATTCAATTACCGTAGATAAAACTGAAAAGTTTCAGAACTGCTAAAACGATACTTATCAGAATGCCGTCTCAAACTGATCGCCTTGTCTGATATATTACCTGTATAATTAATACCATATCTCAACTCCCCTGAAACATTGTTTGTTCGAATCCCTGGTCTTTTGATGATATTACCAGAACTGTCAACCAGGAAAGGTTCAGTATAAGCTTCTGTTGTACTGACTGTGAATTGTATATGACCATCATTGCCAACAACCAGGTTCTTTAATTCTGTAAAATAATAAACCGTATCCGCAGTCATTGAATTTTGCAGGTAAAGTGTGAACTTCTCAGAACCCAGGTAATGCCCCGAATGTTTACCATTGACTGATGTAAGAACAAGGATATGATTACTCCCCTCAATGGGTTCGCCGCATTGATAAACCTGCGTTTTAATTGCTTGTATTGATGCGTCCGTGCCTGAACTTAACACCAGGTTCAGAACAGTCGCAATAATCAACAGGATTTTCATTGCAATAATTATTATGTTCGAGTATTCACCACACCCGCCACAGTTCCACCTTCATGCACCTCAGCCAAAAAATCATTCAATGTCTGGCCCTTGGGCAGCTCCAGTTTCTTTCTTAACCGGTAGCGGCTGATCTCCACTCCTCTTACCGATATATTCATGAGCTGCGCGATCTCCTTAGAAGCCAGTTTCAATTGCAAATAAGTGCAAACCTTAAGATCTGTACTGGTGAGTTGGGGATACCTGGTCTTCAGCTTTTTAATGAAATCATTATTGATCTCATCGAAATGAGCTGCAAACTGCTCCCAGTTGCTGTTATTTTTTTCAATCTCGTTCACCAGTTGGATCGCCCGCTTCACATCATGGTTGCCTCCCGTTTTTTTATGAAGCTGCTGCAGTTCATCCTTCACTTTAATGAGCGCATCACTTCTTTCCACCAGGTGCATGCTTACGTCGGCCAGCTCCTTGTTCTTGTAAACCATCTCGTTGATCAGTTTTTCATTCTGCAACTGGATGATCTCTTTTTCATTTTTCTCCACTTCAAGCTGGTGGATGTACTTCATTCTTTTCTGCTCTTCTTCAAAAAGCATTTGCTGCCTGATGAATTTTTTTTGCTGCCAGCGGTTCAGCAGGTAGATCAAGCCAAATAACAGGACTGTATAAAGTATATAGGCCCAGATGGATTTATACCATGGAGGACTGATCACAAAACTATAACTGACCACCTCCGATTCATTGCCCAGGTTATCAAAAGCCTTCACCTCGAAAGTATAGGATCCGTCGGGTAGGTTGGTGTATTCTTTTTCAGTTTTAGGAGAAGGCGCCGACCATTGTTTATCATAGCCTTTCAGCCGGTAACTGTATTCCACATTGCTCTGCAATCCAAATACCGGGGAACTGAATTCAAAATGAAAACTATTCTCACTGCTTGCAAACTTCATGGTTCTATTCATGGCCATGGCACTTGCTGAATCTTTCCTGTTCTCATAATAACCTCCAAAGACCAGGCTGTCTTTTTTTCCCGAAAGCATCACCTGGGTCAGCAACATGTCAGGCTTAGAATGCCCGGTTATGTATTTTTTATAATTCAGGTGAATGATGCCCTGGCTGGAAGCCAGGAAAATATTTTCAGCATTGTATGGATAGATGAATTCAAAACCAGCCAGCATTTTACCCGTTAGCTCCGGAAACCAGGTGATAGCCGGTTTGGAGGATTTGAAATTGACCACTCCAACTTTCTTTCCCGAACAAAACCACACATTTCCTTCTTCATCTTCTGTAAGATATTGAACGGTGTTGTTGCCAAAAATTGTATACAGCAATTCCGAAGGAATGAATTTTTTTGTTGCCGCATCAAATTCATAAACACCTTGCTCTGTTGCAAACACCACCCTGTTTTTGACCCGGAAAACATTGTTCCGCAGTGTGGATGGCAGGCCGTCTTTTTCTGTGAATAACTCATATTTATACGAGAGGCCATTGGGAGCAAGCATAATCCTATAAATGCCCCTGTACGGATGGGATGCCCAGAGATGATTATTATTATCCATCGCCAGGAAACGGAGCGATTCCTTCATACCGATAATGTCGCCAAGACTGGTAAAATCACCATTGCCATACTTCAGCAAGGAAAGCCCGTTATAGGTTCCGGTGATCACCTGGCTGGCCGGCAGAACATTGGAGACAGGCAGGAAGATCCATGAACCCGCGTCCCTTGTCAATTGCCTGGCATCCCTGCCCTGCACAAGAAAGCTGCCGGTATGATGGCCAAGGAGCAGGCGATTGTTCACCACATCCAGTCTCCAGTTCTGGCCACTGCTATTGCTGATCTTTTGAAAATTACTTCGTGAGAAACTCAGGTCTTTCGCAGAAAAAGATAACGGTGCCGCGTAAGCGCCATCCGAGGAAGCAATGTATAGCATATTATCAAACACCCTGACCGAATAGCCAGACAGTTCATCGGGTTTCGCCGGCTTGATGTATTTGATCGGGGCATTGTATGCAATGAAGCTGATACCATTGTCAAGACCTGTCCATAGATTATGCTCACGGTCCAGGAACACGGACAGTACATTATTATTCTGCAAACCTTCCGGCCTCGCAATTTGCTGGATCACCCTGCCTTCACTGTTGATTACGATACAGCCTCCTGAAGTGGTGCCAGCAACAAATTCTGTATTATTGATCTGCTCCAGGCAATAGATATGATTCTTACTGAGTTCCGCATCCGCATCAGTAGGTTTCTTCCTGAGTTTTCCATTAATATAGAAATAGAGCCCGTTTTCAAGTGAACTAATGAGCAGGCTATCCCGGCCCAGTGCCACGAGGCCGGTTAGTTCAAAATTGATGGGATCACCATTTTCCGTTGCAGGCACCCATTGATTATTCTCAAACCGGAAGAGTCCATTGAACTTATCCTGCGCGAAAAGCTGGTTCCCGCTTTTTTTCATAATATGCCAGCCACTCTGAGCCGGGTAAGTTTTGATCCTGCCTTCACGATACTCAAATATGCGGTCCCAGGTACGGAAGAAGACCGACTGCCTGAAAACTTCTATTTCCCATACATCAGTGAATGATGCATACTCTGTGGGGATCAGGTTTTTGAGACTGGTATATTTCAACACACCTTCCGCATCCGGCGCGAAATATCCCATCTCGTCCTGACCTCCTGCATAAATCCTGTTATTATCCAGAGCAATGGAACGAAGAATGGTTTTGTTAGGTTGTGGATAGAGTTTCCAATACGATCCATCATAAGTGAGCAGGCCATCGTTGTTGGCAAAATACATTCGGCCTGAAGGATCCTGCCTGATGTCCCAGGTTTGAGTGCCACCCTGGAAAATGCTGTTATTAAAATTCAGGATTCGGGGCAGCCCAATCGTGTTCTGGCCACTGGCGAAAATAGCCATGAGCAGAAAAAAAGAAATGAGGATTCTGATTTTTATCATATAATCAAAAGCAGTGTATGATGTAGTTTTGATGTAATAGAAAGGAATTGACTTTCAGCAATATACGAATCTTTGATGTAGTTTTGATGTAGGCCAAATCATTTTCTTCATATTAAATAAAGTATTTTTGTTTCTGCTTACTTGAAAATTTGACTTCTCTAAAACTAAATCTTGCGTATGAAAAGACTCTCCAGGGGGCTACTGCTGCCTCTTCTGCTCCTTTTGTCTGCATTTGCATGGGCGCAAAACAAAACCATTACAGGAAAAATCACAGATGACCAGAATGTTGGGATCGCGGGTGTTTCTGTCTCCGGCAAAAATCTGTCCGGCGGAACCACTACTAATGAAAATGGTGAGTTCACCCTTTCAGTTCCCGAGTCCACACAGGTACTGGTCATTTCTTCTATTGGTTTCATTACCCGTGAGGTGCCGATCCTTGGCAACACAGTAAATGTATCTCTTACCAGGTCCGAAGCCTCCATGGATGAAGTGGTGGTAGTAGGTTATGGTACCCAGCGCCGCAGCGTGGTAACGGGTTCCATTTCCAGCGTAAAAGCAAGGGACCTCGAAAACGTGCCGAACGGACGTATCGAGCAATCGCTACAGGGCCGTGTTTCCGGTGTCACCATCATGCAGAATTCCGGACAGCCGGGTTCTCCTTCCACTATCAGGGTTCGTGGTATCACAACCTTTGGCGGTGGTAACAATCCCCTTTGGGTGGTTGATGGAGTGGTAGTGGATGCCGGTGGTATCGGTTACCTCAACCAGTCCGACATTGAATCCATCGAAGTACTGAAAGATGCCGCTTCCGCAGCCATCTATGGTACAAGGGCGGCAACAGGTGTGATCCTGGTAACAACCAAAAAAGGAAAGGCCGGCAAAATGCTCGTGAGCTATAATGGCTTTCATGGTGTTTCCGCTCCCGCCAAAGTAATGGAAGTCCTCAACGCCACGCAGTATGCTGTTCTGATGAACGAGCGTTCTGTAGCCGGCGGTGGTAATATATTATATAATGATGTGGCTTCTCTCGGCAAGGGTACCGACTGGCAGCGTCTCATCTTCAACAACCGTGCACACAGGTATTCACATGAAGTGAGCCTGAGTGGTGGTACTGACAGGTCTACTTTTTATGTATCTGCCGGTCACCAGAACACCGACGGTATAGTTGCAACAGAGATCTCCAAATACAGCAAACAGAACTTCAGGCTGAACTCCATGCACCGTATCTCCGACATGTTCACATTTGGACAGACTCTCGGTTATACCCACCAGAAAAGTACAGGCCTTGGAAACACCAACAGTGAATATGGTGGTCCTTTGAGTTCTGCGCTTAACCTGGATCCTATCACACCGGTTGTGATCACTGATCCAATTGCCGCCAATAGTGCTCCCTATAGCAGCAATCCTGTTTTCCGTGACGCGAATGGAAATCCTTATGGTATCTCTTCTATAGTGGGACAGGAAATGACAAATCCCCTGGCTTATATCCAGACAAGGCTCGGTCAGTATTACTGGTCAGATGACCTGGTAGGCAATGCTTACCTCGAAGCTGCCATCGGAAGAAATATCAAATTGCGTTCTACCGTAGGCGCCAAACTGGCCTTCTGGGGCAACCAGGGCTTCACTCCTGTTTTCTACCTCAATGCCACCAACGCCACGAACCAGAACAGTTATGGCCGCGGAGATAACCAGAGCTTTAACTGGAACGTGGAAAACACAGCTACTTATAATAAGATCATCAACGGTCATAATTTCACGGTCCTTCTCGGACAAGGAAGTTATGTTTCCAATATTGGAGGTGGTACAAGTCTTACCCTGTTCAACCTTCCTATTACCAGCTATAAAGATGCTTCTTTCGGATTCGATATTCCCCAGGCCAACCGCACTTCCGGTTCCACTGATTTTATCGAACACAGGCTTACCTCACTCTTTGCCCGTGGTAACTATAATTACAGGGATAAATACCTGTTCACCGGTATTGTACGCCGTGACGGTTCTTCCCGTTTTGGCTTCAACAATAAATTTGGTGTGTTCCCCTCCTTCTCTGTGGGTTGGGTAATCAACAAGGAAAATTTCTGGGCTGACAATGATGTGGTGAGCTCACTGAAATTACGTGCCGGCTATGGTGTTGTAGGTAATGATGCCCTGGATGATTTCAGGTATCTGTCAACCGTAGGCGGTGGTTATAACTACGCCATTGGCAATACAGGTGCTGTTACCACTGGTTATGCTCCAAGAACGCTCGACAACCCGGATCTGCGCTGGGAAGAAACTGCTTCAACCGATATCGGTTTTGACGCGGTTCTGTTCAGGGCCTTTAACCTGACCGTTAACTATTTCAAGAAAAAAACTTCAGGCATCCTGCGTCCTGTGAACATTCCTGGTTATGTAGGTGTATCCGAACTGCCATGGGATAACGTTGCAGACATGCAGAATACAGGTCTTGAAGTGGAACTGGGTTACCGCAAAAGACTTGGTGATGTAGGTTTCAATGCGAATGGTAACGTGACCTACCTGAAAAATGAAGTGCTTTACGTAGCAGAAGATGCACAGTTCATTGAAGGTGGTGCCGGCTTCCAGTCCATGGGTAATGTAACAAGGATCCAGGTTGGACAATCCTTCAACGCCTTCTATGGTTACAAAACCAATGGCATCTTCCAGAATGAAGCTGAGATCACCAATCATAAAAACAGTACGGGTGGACTGATCCAGCCGAATGCACGTCCGGGCGATTTCCGCTGGCAGGACACTGATGGTGATGGTACCATTACGCAGGCTGACAGGACCTTCCTCGGCACCAATATTCCAAAATTCACTTTTGGTTTAACGCTGAACCTTGACTACAGGAATTTTGATTTCACTGTATTCGCGCAGGGTGCAGCCGGAAACAAAATCTTCCAGGGGCTGCGCCGCCTTGATATCGGAACCGCTAATTACACTACCGAGGCTTTGAGCCGCTGGACAGGTGAAGGCACTTCCAACGATTATCCAAGACTGGTTAGCAATGATCCAAACGGAAACTTCACCAATATGAGTGATTTCTACCTGGAGAAAGGTGATTATGCACGTTTGAAACTGGTGCAGTTGGGTTATTCACTTCCAGGCAGGCTGTTTGGAAGAACAGGCATCTCCAGGCTGCGTTTCTACGTAACTGCGGAAAACCTGCTTACGCTGACCAATTATACAGGTTATGATCCTGAAGTTGGTGGTGGTGTATTCGGTATTGACAAAGGACAGTATCCACAGGCAAGATCCTTCCTGGGAGGCATCCAACTTCAATTCTAACTTATTAAACTTCATCAAATGAAAAATATTAGAATCAAAATATCATTGCTGGCGGCGACCATGATCATGCTGTTGCCATCCTGCAAAAAAGATTTTGTGACGATCCAGCCGGAGGGACAGTTCCTTTCCGAGAACTATTATTCAACCGCCGAGCAGGCCTATGGCGCTCTCGTGGCCACCTATGACGTGATGCGCAAGAACGCGGGTGGTTTCGAGAACATGATCACCATGATGAACGCGGGTTCCGATGATCATTTCGCTGGTGGCGGTAGCTCCACCGATGGTGCAGGTATCCAGGGATTTTCCAACTATACTCTTAATGCCAACATCATGCCTGGCAGTTTCTGGAATGATCATTACCAGGGAATTTTCAGGGCCAATGTATTACTGGCAAGGCTGCCCGCTATTAATATGGATGCAGCCGTGAAATCAAGAATGGAAGCTGAAGCCAAAGCTCTTCGCGCCACTTATTATTTCAACCTGGTACGCATGTTTAAAAACATCCCGCTTTTGCTGGAGCCTCTTACCACAGCCAATATGTACAGTGCTACACAGGTAGCTCCCGCTGATGTATACACGCAAATCGAAAAGGATCTCAGTGAAGCCATTCCTGTTCTTCCTGCCACACTTAACATGGCAACAGAAGCCGGCCGTTTTACAAAAGCCGCTGGCCAGGCTATGCTGGGCAAGGTGTATTTGTATAATAACAAACCCGCACAGGCTGCTGCCATGCTGCGTGAAGTAAATGGAGAAACACCAGGACAACCGAACCAGTACGGCCATGATCTGCTGCCTAATTTCGCAGACCTTTGGGTGTTCACCAATAAATTCAATTCAGAGTCCATACTCGAAGCCTTGCATACTGATCAAGCCAACTCCGACTGGGGTTTTTGGGGTACTGGTGCTGACGAAGGAAACAGTGTGAACCAGATGGTAGGACCAAGAAGTTATTCAAGGCCTGCGGGCTCTCCTGCTCCTGATATTCCTTCAGGCTGGAGCTTCAACGTGATCACACAGGATCTTTATGACCTGATTAAAAATGACCCAAGATTCGGTGCCACTGTTCTTGATATGAAAGCGCTGAAAGCTGCAGGCCATGCGGATTATATTGAGGGCTACCAGAATACCGGTTATTTCCTGAACAAATTTATACCAAGAAGATCCGATATGCGTCCGGGCGGCGGAGCTCTTGAACTCAACTACCAGCAGAATGATTATATCATCCGTCTTGCAGATACTTACCTGATGGAAGCAGAAGCTTTGGGTGGTACAGGTCCCAGGGCACAAGCATTACTGGATGCTGTACGTGCAAGGGTTGGTCTGCCATCCGTTCCGGTTTCAATGGCTGCTATCAAAACAGAGCGCAGGCTGGAACTGGCAGGTGAAGGTCATCGTTTCTTTGACCTCGTACGTTGGGGTGACGCCGCCACCAGGTTGGGAAGCAGGGGCTTCGTAGCCGGCAAAAATGAGATCTTCCCGATTCCGTTCAGGGAACTCCAGGGCACCCAACTGCAACAGAATCCTCAATACAATTAAACTCTGAAAGATGAAGAAAGTAAAAATATTAATGGGCATGGCGGTGTTACTCGCTGTTATGTCGGGTTGCGAAAAGAAAGATGGTATTGATGATGACCTGTCTTTTCTCAACAGTGCAACCACCACCAACAACAATTCGCTCTTTGATATCAGCAATGATAATTCCGGCAATGTGCGCATCACGCCAACCGGCCAGGGTTCCTCCTCTTTTGTTGTGAATTTCGGACATGGCACAGGTGCCAATGCTTCTGCAGTGGTAATGCCCGGCAACAGCGCTACGCACTCCTATCCTGAGGGAACCTATACAGTAACCATTGTTTCTAAAAGTTTGTCGGGACAGGAAACAACAGCCACTTACCCGCTTACAGTTACCTACAGGGCTCCGGAAGACCTGGTAGTAACAAAAACCCAGGCTGCTTACCTTTTGAAAGTAAAGGCCACTGCAAAGTATGCAGCCTCTTACCTGGTGTACTGGGGTGATGTTGCAAATGAAGTAGGTACTCCTCTTGCCACAGGCGGAGAAGTTTCCCATACTTACGCAAGCTCCGGCAACTATAATGTAAAAGTTGTAGCGCTGAGCGGTGGTGCGGCAAAAACAGAAGACATCTCACAAGTAACCATTACCGAACCATTTGGACTGCCTATCACATTTGAGCATCCTATGGTGGATTATTTCTTTGGGACTTTTGGGGGCGGACAACAATTCGCAAAAGTGGCCAATCCAAATCCATCGGGTATCAATACCAGTGCTACAGTAGGCAAACTCACCAGGGGCTGGGAATGGTGGAGCGGCACTTACAGCCCATTGAATATTCCAATAGACATGGCCAATGGTAAGAAGATCAAGGTCTGGGCTTATAATCCTGATCCTGCACTAATCGGTGCCAAACTGAATGTGGAACTGGAATCAGGCAGCATCGCCAATGGCATTGCCGTACTGAAAACAGCATTTACTACTTCAGGTGCCTGGGAAGAACTGGTATTTGATTTCAGCACCATCGCTGCTGTTCCAAACAATGCCACATTCAACCAGCTTGTATTACGTTTTAATGATGCAGCGGATGGTAATGCACCGGGTGGTGTGGGCTCCATCATTTACGTTGACAATTTTGTTCAAACCAATTAATCTACAACCATGATACGTCAATCAAAATATTTCGCGGCCGCCCTCGCCCTAGTGATGGTAATGGGAGGTTGTAAGAAAACAGAATATAAAATGGGTGACCTCGTGGCGCCTTCAGATATTGTGATCAACACTGAGATCGTTGGCCAGAATGCCACCAATCCTGACGGTGATGGTTCAGGTGATGTTAAAATCTCTCTGGCAGGGAAAAATGTACTTTCCTGGAAGATTGATTATAATGCCAACGACGGCATCAACCTGGAGCACCTGCCAAGTGGTATGGTCACCAGGAAATATACCACCATTGGTCTCAACACTTATAGGATTACTGTAGTGGCTTATGGTCCCGGTGCCACTTCTACCACGGTTACCAAAAATATCCAGGTGAGAAGTACTTTCTCTCCTCCTGCTGATGTGGTGAACAACCTGGTGGGTACTGGTTCCAAATCATGGAAGGTGAACAAGGATATCCCTGCACATTTTGGCGTGGGACCCTGGAGTGCAACATCTGTAACACCTGAGTGGTGGTCTGCCGCACCCAATGAAAAAGTGGCCTGCTGCAATTGCTTCTATACCTCCACTTTCACTTTCACCAAAGATGCAGGTGGTAATTATTCACTGACTGTTGCCAGCCCTGACGGAGCCTTTACCAAAACCGGTGCTCTTGCAGGTGGTCTGCCTGGTATTCCAGGTGGTGGCGATGAAGGTTGCTACAGCTATGGCGGTGGCAGCACACCATTCTCATTTGTACCATCAAGTTCAGGTATACCTGCCTCTACACCTTCAACCAAAACAGCGATCCTGCTGGGTGGCAATACGACTTATATCGGTTATGGCGCCGTGTTGAAAGAGTACGAGATCCTGTCTATCACCCCCACTTCAATGGAACTGAGGGTGCAGGGTACAGAAACAGGCAATGCCTGGTATATGAAACTCATTGCTCAATAAGATTACTGTAATGAAAAGCCGTTTTCTCTCTCATAGCAATCGTTAACTGTAAGCGCGGGGCCGCAATGTCCCCGCCTTACTTTTTTCAGCCAAACGGTTTTTTCAATCAAATATCATTGCCTGGCAACAGGCAAATAAATTGCTGCTATGCTTAACCGGATACCCATAATACTCCTGATTATTTTCTGCGGCCTGCAGATGAATTCCTGTAAAAAGAAAGGTGATGATGCACCACCGCCTATAGTGCCGGTTTTGAAGATCGACCCGGCTTCACAGGCAAGGAATACAACAGGAAGCATCATGAGGTTTACACTGTCATTGAACAGGACCACTACCGTTCCGGTATCGGTTCATTATGAATTGAATGATGGAACAGCAACAGCGCCTGCACACTATACGGATGCATCGGGTACGATCACGATTCCCGCCAACCAGGCAACAACCCAACTTGAAGTTCAGATTAAAGGTGATCCTACCAATACCAGGGAGAATAACCTGGAATTCACTGTTGCACTTAGCCAGCCAGTAGGTGCTGTATTGGGCGTGACTTCAGCAACAGGAACTATTCTGACTGAGAACGGAACCAATTTCGTTACTGATAATACAGGGTACTCCACGCCCATCAATCAGCCAGGGTACACTTTGGTATGGAATGATGAATTTGATGGCAATGCTCTTAACCTGAACGTATGGAACCAGGAAATCGGCAATGGCGCCAGCGGATGGGGAAATAATGAACTTGAATACTATACCAATAGCACTAAAAATACTTTTGTCTCCAATGGCAACCTTATTATCGAAGCGAGGAAAGAAAACATTGGCGGGTTTAACTATTCCTCCGGAAGAATGACCACGCAGGGAAAAAAAACCTTCACT
>CAYWSQ010000097.1:0-13028 GCA_964460925.1 uncultured Flavisolibacter sp.
TACATCTGAAAGTGTATCCGAAGGTCACCCGGATAAAGTAGCTGACCAGATTTCCGACGCCCTGATCGATCATTTCCTTGCATTTGATCCCCAGGCCAAAGTTGCCTGCGAAACACTGGTAACCACCGGCCAGGTTGTTCTGGCAGGTGAAGTGAAATCCAAAGCCTACCTCGATGTGCAGGACATTGCCAGGGAGGTGATCCGCCGTATCGGTTATACCAAGAGTGAATACATGTTCGAAGCGAATAGCTGTGGTATTTTTTCTGCCATTCACGAACAGTCTTCCGATATCAACCAGGGTGTTGACAGGAAGAAAAAAGAAGAGCAGGGTGCAGGCGACCAGGGAATGATGTTTGGTTATGCTACCAACGAAACTGATGATTACATGCCGCTGGCTCTAGATCTCGCTCATAAACTGCTCCAGGAACTGGCTGCGCTGCGCAGGGAAAACAAACAGATCAAATACCTGCGTCCTGATGCGAAAAGCCAGGTAACGCTTGAGTATGATGATAACAACCGCCCTGTCAGGATCGACGCCATTGTTGTATCTACCCAGCATGATGATTTTGATACAGAAGCTAAAATGCAGCAGAAGATCAAGCAGGATATCATCAACATCCTCATTCCAAGGGTAAAGACAAAATATAAAAAATACGCGAAGCTTTTCAACGACAATATCAAGTATCACATCAACCCAACCGGTAAGTTTGTGATCGGTGGACCACATGGCGATACAGGTTTGACTGGCCGCAAGATCATTGTAGACACCTATGGTGGTAAAGGCGCTCATGGCGGTGGTGCTTTCAGTGGAAAAGATCCTTCCAAGGTTGACCGTTCTGCTGCCTATGCTACCCGTCATATTGCCAAAAACCTTGTGGCTGCAGGTGTGTGCGACGAGGTGCTTGTACAGGTTTCCTATGCCATTGGTGTGGCCCAGCCAACATCAATCAATGTGAATACTTATGGCACTGCCAAAGTGGAACTGGGTGATGGCGAGATCAGCAAGATCGTGGAAAGCATATTCGACATGAGACCCTACTTCATTGAGCAGCGCCTGAAACTGCGTAATCCCATCTATTCCGAAACTGCAGCTTATGGTCACATGGGCCGCAAGCCGGAAGTGGTTACAAAGGAGTTTATTCAGCCAGGTGGTAAAAAGATCTCTAAAAAAGTAGAACTCTTTACCTGGGAGAAGCTTGACTATGTACCGAAGGTGAAAAAAGCCTTTGGCATCAAATAAGTTTTATAAAAGCATCTTACAACCTCTGTTCTTGTGACAGAGGTTTTTTATTTTCGGTTATGAAGAGAAATCTTTTGATTTCATTTGCCCTTCTGTTCATTTCCATCATCATCATGCGCTGGCAGGGCAGCAGCCTTGTGACCCCTCTCAGCCCGAAAGGAATCATTGATATAGAATTCGCCCGCACGGCGGAAAGGTTTCAACAGCTCCGTTTATTCCTCAATCACCAGGCAGTGCTGACCAATATCTACCTGGATTTTATTTTCATTGCTGCCTATACCTGGTTCCTGGTGGCAGCATGCAGGTACATTTCCTACAAAACACATTGGCAGAAATGGTCCAACATGTTCACCAGCCTTGCCATAACAGCAGCATTATTTGATGTTTTTGAAAATTTCCTGCTGATCCTTGTATGGAATGAAAGATTCAAAACTACTCTACTGGAAGTGGTATTCTGGTGTGCCGCTATCAAGTTCGTTTTAGCCGGTGCCGTGATCCTTTACCTTCTTTTGTCTTGGCCCTTCACCCTGCGCAGGCAGAAACGCTGACCATACAGATCGATCTAACTCAACTAAATTTACCAGGTGAAAAATTTCAGATCTCCGCAAAGACCCAAAAAATCTTCCATGGTCATCGGCCGCAAGGCGGTTATGGAAGCACTATCCACAGGTAAACCACTCGACCGGATTTATATATCAAATAAATCGGTTGGAGAAGCCGTAAGCCAGATCAGGAACCTGGCAGGCAAACAGATGGTGCCGGTGAATTATGTTCCTGTAGAGAAACTCAACGGTTTCAACGTTACCGATCATGAAGGCGTGATTGCACTTATTTCCCGTGTTCAGTACCAGGATTTGCAGCAGGTAATATCCTGGGTGGTGGAAAAAGGAGAAACACCGCTCTTCCTGATCCTGGATGGAGTTACTGATATCAGGAATATTGGAGGTATTGCCAGAACAGCCTGGTGTACCGGGGTGCAGGCGATCATCATTCCTGATAAAGGAATAGGAGCTCTTAATGAGGACGCCATACTCACTTCGGCGGGAGCACTTGAACAACTTACTGTTTGCCGGGTCAACAGCCTGCTGAAAGCGGTTGATGAGTTACATCTCAATGGGATCAAAGTGCTGGCAAGCGAAATGAAGGCTGATAAAAAGGTTTTTGAGATTGATTTCAAAGAACCGGTAGCCATTATTATGGGCAGCGAGGAAAAAGGAATTTACCCCGCACTCCTTAAAGCAAGTGATGAAAAATTCAAAATCCCCATGAGCGGGAACTTTGAATCACTGAATGTTTCTGTTGCCACAGGGATGATCCTTTACGAGGCAATGAAGCAGAGGGCCGGTCAGTAATTTTTAAATCCTGGTCAGAAATCTACCTGGTAACTCAGTATCGGTACAAAACCGGATTGTGTTTTATAAATCCACTGGTTTACCGAAGGATCAAACCTCCTGCTTAAGCCATCAATATTTTTAATACCGAAAACATTCTGGATGTCGATAGCAAGCTGCCATGATATCCTGCTCTTATCTTTCCTTAATGAGATCCGTGCGTCTGTTCTGAAATAATCTGGAACTCTTTCTGAATAAGGCCTTGTTTCGTCAAGGATAGCCTCGCGTGATGAACTTTGATTCGCTGCCAGTGGAGTAAGAGGAAGTCCCCCATTGTAAATCATTTTCCATCCCAGTTGCAATACCTTGTTCTTTTTCATCGACCATTCTTTTGCCGCGGTCCAGGATCCGCTTCTACCTGAATTGAAGCGGGTGCTGTAACTGGTTCCATTCAAAGGTTTATACTCTGATTTGAAAATGGAGAGGGAGGCAATCGTAAAGAATCCACGGGTAAAGGATTTCTCAATGGATAGATCTATGCCCCTGTTGCTTCCTTTCCCTTTACTTACCAGAGGTTCCTTTGCATAACCATCCAGTTCGTTCAGCATCCAGTAGGTCCGGGATGCATCATTCACAACAGGAATATTGAAAAGCCGCTGGTAATAGATCTCCGATCTCAGCCTCCAGCCTCTGCCCAGCAATTCTTCATATGCCAGTATAAGGTGATGGGCGCGCATCATGTCAAGGTTTTCATTGGGATACCCGCCTGGTGTATTAAGGAAATAGGAGCCGATGGGAATTGTTTTACTGTGAATTCCATAAGCAAGGCTGATATTACTTGTGCCACTGATCCTGTATTGAAAGGATAGCCTGGGATCAATGGAATAATTTCCATTCAATGCCAGGTATATTACGTGAACACCCGGGTTGATGGTCCACTTTCCCGGCCTGAGACTCATTTGCAGGTAGGGCTGAAAGAGAATGGTTTTCCCGGATTCATTAATAGGATGACGGAAATTTCCACTGCCAAAATCAAATTTTTTCTGTGACAGGTTGTAGAGGATCATACTGGCGTGAAGGCCTGTTTTAAAACTTGTAATTGCGCTGAACTTATAATTGTAAGCAGATGACAAGGAGATCCTGCTCTGGTCATAATTTTCCTGCCCGATGTTAAATGCAGACCGGTTGCGGTTCAAAGTATCGTCCATAAATTCCAGCCACTGGCCGATTAATGCCAGTGAAGATTTCAAAAATGAACTTTCGTTTAGCCGCAGCGTCTGGCCCAAACCAATAGCCCCCATCTTTGTCCGGTAATCATAAACTGCATAATCATCAAATTGTTTCCAGTCGCTGGTATCTTCTACAGCCTTGAATTTTTCACGGCTGATTCCCCCGATGCCCCATACATTCCATTGTGATTTTTTCGCAGCATTACCAAATGACAGGTTAAACGAAAGATCCTGGAAAGTGTTGGATTCCCTTTCATCTACCAGGTGAAGGCCCATGGTCTGCAATAATCCAAGAGTGGAATAGCGGTAATTTACCAGGTATGAACTTTCGTTTTTTTTGATCGGGCCCTCAGTAGAAAAATCAAGTCCTATCAGGCCTGCCTTGAAAGTATATTCTCTTGTTTTATTATTTCCTTTCCGGAGATGCATATCAAAAACCCCGCTTAAAGCATCACCATATTCTGCAGGCATGGCTCCTGTGAGAAAATCTGACTGGTCCAGCATGCTCAGGCTCAGGATCGTGATGCCTCCGCCACTGCTTCCTTTGCGTGCAAAATGATTGGGATTTACCACATCAACCCCTTCGATCTTCCATT
Organism: uncultured Flavisolibacter sp.; assembly: GCA_964460925.1. GTDB lineage: Bacteria > Bacteroidota > Bacteroidia > Chitinophagales > Chitinophagaceae > Flavisolibacter. The sequence goes on from CAYWSQ010000097.1 coordinate 4,397, forward strand.
GAAGACCTACAGGATTGTTTCCCCTGATGATGATATCGCTCCTTGTATCCCTGGTAGCCTGCACACCAGGCAGCGCCATAGCCATTCTCCCCGGATCATTGGCACTGGCGGGAAATCGCTGGGTTTCTTCAGCCGTGAAGGATCGTCCGCTCACCAATGCATATTTGTTTACAGGCAGTTTCGGATTGCGGGTGGTCCTGACCAATACGGATTGCTGGACCTGTTTCCTGCTTCCAATTTCAATTGTCACCTCCAGTTCTTTGGCAGCATTTAGAATGATATCATCCAAAAAATAATCTTCATAACCAGTAAAAGAACACTGGATCCTGATTCTACCCGTGTGGACGGCAGGAAATATAAAATATCCCATGCTGTCGGCTGTGATGGTCTGTACATTTTCCATGGATGAAACAGAGATGGTGGCACCCGGCAAAACCTGCCTGCTGTCGCGATCCAGTACCTGTCCCCTGACCTGCTGCACAGTTTTCTGTGCAATTGCTTTCACCATGAAGGCCATTGTGAATACAATGAAAACATAACGCATGATGGTGGATTGTATATTGAATATAATTTTAATTGGCAGGCTTTCCTTATTGGATTTTACCAATAGTGGAAACAGGTTAGTATTTTTTGCAAAAGCCATACTTTCAATGGCAAAGGCCTGTAAAAGGATAGCAGTGCAATCTTCCTTAGTTTTGAACTTTATGAAAATCTCAATGCCGGTACAATTAATTGAATGTCCGCGTGACGCCATGCAGGGATGGAAAAACTTTATACCTACCGATCAAAAGATACGGTACATCAATGCCTTATTGAAAACGGGATTTGATACCCTTGATTTCGGTTCCTTTGTTTCACCCAAAGCCATTCCCCAAATGGCTGATACCAAGGAAGTGTTGAAAGGCCTTGATGATTCTGCTACTAAATTACTGGCTATTGTTGCCAACAGGAGAGGAGCGGAAGAAGCTGTGGGATTTGAAAGAATTCATTACCTGGGTTTTCCCTTCTCCATATCACCAACCTTCCAGCAAAGAAATACCAACAGCAGTATGGAAGAAAGTTTATTGAGGGTTGAAGAGATCCAGGACCTCTGCCTAAGAAATAATAAAGAACTGGTGGTTTACCTGAGCATGGGCTTTGGAAACCCCTATGGTGATCCTTATGATGAATCCATCCTCTTACACTGGGCCGGAGAAATGGTGAAAAGAGGGGTGGGGATAATTTCACTGGCCGATACGGTGGGACTAGCAACGCCGGGGCAGATCCGGTTCGCACTCGATACACTGATCCCCCAGAACAAGAACACTGTAATAGGCGTGCACCTTCATTCCACTCCAGCCAATTGGGAGGAAAAATTTGAAGCGGCCATCCAATCGGGTTGTCAGCGTTTCGACGGCGCATTAAAAGGAATTGGCGGATGCCCGATGGCCCAGGATGCCCTGGTTGGAAATATGGATTCAACACTCATGATCAGCTACCTGGAGAGCCGGCAACTGCTAACAGGTATCAACAAAGAAGCCCTGAAGGATAGCCTGCAGATTGCATCAGAAATATTTGTGTAATCAATACCATGATTTTTTCGGGCAGCGCATTGCTAAAAACTAAACCGTTCAGGAAGGATTATTAAACCAATGAAGTTTCATATTGACCTTGATATAAAAAAACTAAGTCTCCCCATCACACATCACAGCAGGATGCTGCTGGTGGGCTCATGTTTCACAGAAAACATTGGAGAGAAACTAAGGCAGTATAAATTCGAGGTACTTGAAAATCCTAATGGAATTCTTTTCAACCCGGTAAGCGTGGCAGAAACCATCCTGGCCTGCATTGAAAACAAAATTTTGGGTATTGAAGATTTGTTTGAATTAAATGAAGGCTGGCATAGCTGGAAGCACCACAGCAGGTTTTCAGCCGTGAATGCACAGGATGCTTTGGATAAGATCAATGCTTCCACGAATAAAGCGCATCATTTTTTAAGGCAGGCAGATGTTGTAATGATCACACTTGGTTCTGCATGGGTTTATTCACTTACTGATAGAGCACCATTATTCAGGCCTGGTGTGATCGCGGCCAATAATCATAAGGCACCGGCTGACTGGTTTCATAAAAAACTGCTGACCCCTGAAGCAGTTCTGCAGGAACTGGACCACTTGGTCCACCGCCTGTTTCATTTCAACCCGGAGCTGAGGGTTATTTTTACAATCAGCCCTGTTCGGCATATCCGCGAAGGCCTGGTAGATAACAACAGGAGCAAAGCCGTGCTCATACAGGCCGTGCACCACCTCTGCGAGAAGTTTAACCGGCTGCATTACTTTCCAGCATACGAATTGGTCATTGATGATCTCCGTGATTACAGGTTTTATGCTGAAGATCTTGTGCATCCCAATTATCATGCGACACAATATGTATGGGAAAAATTTGTGAAAGCCTGCATGGATGAAAAAACTGAAAAACTGATGGAGACTATTCATTCCATTAACCTGGCTTACAGGCATAAACCCTTCAATGCAGGTTCAAAACAACACCAGGCCTTTCTTCAATCATTCCATGAAAAAACCAAAGCACTGCAGGATCTGCATCCCTATTTGGATTTCGAAAAGGAACTGGTTTTTTTCAGCAGATGAATACTTAACCGCGGAGAAAACCATCCTTCGCTGAAGCTTGCGCCTCCGCTAAAGCTTAGCGCACGCGGACGGCTGGCACAGGAGAAAAAGAGATTTCGCGAACTTTTGACTTTTGAATTTTGACTTTTGACTTTTGAATTTTGACTTTTGACTTGTCTCAATGAATCCTATCTCCCCTTAATTCCAAACCTTTCATCACTTCTGCCTCATATTCCAACCATTCTTTCCACCTCTTTCTAACTTTCTCCTGGTCAATATAGGTTTCAGCCAGTTCAATGAAGAGCGTATAATGACCTGCTTCACTTTCCATGAAACGCCTGTAGAATTTGCGCATGTAGGCATCATCCAGGCCTTCGCTTAATCTTTTGAATCTTTCACAACTGCGTGCTTCGATCATCGCCATGATCAGCAACTGGTCCAACAGCCTTCCTTCTTCCGCGCCGCCGGTTTTGCAGAATCCCAACAGGGCATTTACATATTCATCCTTTCGCTGCCTTCCCAGTTTCAGGCCCCGTTTGTGCAATTCAGCAAGTACCAGCCTGAAATGGCCCCATTCTTCCGTTACAATAGGTGACAGGGCTACCACCAGTTTTTCCTTCTGGTTATAGCGTTGGATGAGAGATATGCAACTAATAGCTGCTTTCTGTTCGCAATAGGCATGGTCGGTAAGGATATCTTCCAGGGAAATTGCAGCCAGGTTCACCCAGCGTGGGTCGGTAGGTAGCCGGAGGCCCAGGATGGCCCTTGCATCAGCAGAAACGTCAAATTCTTCACCCATATTTGCAAATCTAGTATCCGAAAAGCATCCACCTGTTTTGCAAGCAGTTATAAAATCCTAAGTACTTGCTAAAGCAGGAGACAAACCGCTTGTTTTTAGGCTGGTTTTCCCTACCTTTGCCGCCAAAATAAAGTAAACACAAGCGGCGTCCAAATGGGACGGCCAATTTTAAAAAGTCAAAGATGCCAGTAACAAAAGAAAAAAAAGCCAGCATTTTTACCAACTACGCTGGAGCTGCCACTAACACAGGATCTATTGAGGGTCAGATTGCATTGCTTACAGAGCGTATGGCTCAGATCTCTGCTCACTTGCAGCAGAATAAAAAAGATTTTTCCACTCACCGCGGATTGATGCAACTGGTAGGTAAACGCCGCCGCCTGCTCAATTATCTTCAGAAACATAACCTCAAAGGTTACCGCGAACTGATCGAAAAATTAGGAATCAGGAAATAAGGCCGCATAAATGTATAAGCTACTCCCAATCTCACACCGGTTGGGTTTTGGCTTTTATACAGCCCTGTTTTCTATTGCATTATCTCCCCTCAAAATCAACGTATGTTAGCTCAAAAATTCAGTAAAACATTTGATATAGATGGCCGCGAAGTAACCATCGAAACAGGCCGTCTTGCCCGCCAGGCAGATGGAGCCGTTACCGTAAGATGTGGTAACAGCATTTTGCTTGCCACCGTTTGCGCAACCGAAAAACCCAAGGAAGGCCAGGACTTTTTTCCATTGAGTGTTGACTACATGGAAAAGTTTTCTTCCGCGGGCCGTATACCGGGATCTTTTTTCAAAAGAGAAGGACGTCTCAATGATTACGAAATCCTTACATCCCGTTTGATTGACCGGGCCCTGCGTCCCCTGTTTCCCGAGGATTACCTCTGCGAAGTACAGGTGATCGTAACCCTGATTTCCAGCGATGCCGAGATCATGCCTGATTCTATGGCCTGCCTCGCAGCATCTGCGGCTCTTGCTGTTTCCACTGTACCCATCCAGGAAGTAATATCCGAAGTACGGGTGTCAAGGATCAATGGTGCTTTCAAAGTAAATCCAACACGTTCTGAAATGGAGATCTCTGATCTTGATTTCATAGTTGCAGCTACTGAAAAGAATATCATGATGTGGAAGGTGAAGCCAAAGAATGCAGTGAAGAAGACCTGCTGCAGGCTTTACAGATCGCCCACGATGCCATCAGGATCCAGATCAAAGCCCAGCTCGAACTAAGGGAGATGGTTGGTGTAACGGAGAAACGTGATTATCCCAGGCCAGATACCAATGAAGCGATCCGTCAGCGTGTATATGATATCGGCACTCCAAAAATGAATGACCTTGCCCGTGCCAATATAAAAAAAGCTGCACGCAAGGAACAATATGATGCTATTAAGGAAGAGATCATTTCCACTTTGCATAAAGAAGCCAACCTTCCTGAAGAAGAAGAGCTTCCAGTTGAAACGCAAAAGCTGGTCAAAAAATATTTGTCAGACCTCCAGTACGATGTGGTAAGGGATATGATCCTGAACGACAAAATCCGCCTGGATGGCCGTAAGCTCGACGAAGTGCGTCCGCTCGATATGGAAACGGATGTATTGCCAACACCACACGGCGCAGCACTTTTCACCAGGGGTGAAACACAGTCACTCACTACAGTAACCCTTGGTACACCTCTTGACGAACTGCTGATAGAAAGCGCTGGCAAATCAGTGGAATCCAAATTTTACCTGCACTATAATTTCCCTCCTTTCTCCACAGGTGAAGTAAAATTCCTCAGGGGTGCGAGCCGCAGGGAAATCGGTCACGGTAAACTGGCAGAACGTTCCCTGAAACAAATGATGCCGGCCGGCGATTTCGCTTATACGGTAAGGGTAGTTAGTGATGTACTGGAAAGTAACGGATCTTCTTCCATGGCAACTGTTTGTGCTGGTTCACTCGCACTGATGGATGCAGGTATACCTGTTCCCAAACACGTAGCCGGTGTAGCAATGGGACTTATTTCAAAAAATGGACAGTTTGCCGTTCTTACAGATATCCTGGGTGATGAAGATCACCTGGGTGACATGGATTTCAAAGTTACCGGCACCCGCGAGGGCATCTGCGGTATCCAGATGGATATCAAGGTGGATGGTTTACCAATTGAGGTGATGCGCCAGGCACTGGAGCAGGCACGCCGCGGAAGATTGCACATTCTCGATGCAATGTATAAATGCATTGAAGCGCCTCGTGGAGATGTGAAAGAACATGCTCCAAGAATGGTGAAGATCTATATTGACCGTGAATTCATTGGCGCTGTGATCGGACCTGGTGGTAAGATCATCCAGGAGATCCAGCGTGAAACCGGAACCACCATCAACCTGGAAGAAAAAAACAACCAGGGCGAGGTGAGCATATTTGGTAATGTAAAAGATGGTGTTGACAGGGCATTGAACTGGATCAAAGGCATTGTTGCTGTTCCCAATGAAGGAGATGAATACGAAGCGGTGGTTAAATCCATCATGCCATACGGGGCTTTCGTTGAATTCCTTCCCGGCAAACAGGGGTTACTGCATATTTCCGAAGTTAGCTGGAAACGACTCGAAACACTTGATGGTGTATTGAACGAAGGCGATAAGGTAAAAGTTAAGCTGACCGGAACAGATCCCAAGACCGGTAAGTTCAAACTTTCCAGGAAAGTATTGTTGCCAAAACCTGAAGGTCACCGTGAGGAGCGTCCCCGTGAAGGAGGTGAAAGATCCCAGGGTGGACACAGGCAGCAGGGTGGTGACAGGCCCCAACGCGACAGGGGTGAACGTCCTAGGTTCGAAAAGAGCCAGGGTAACCGTGAACCCAGGCCGGAAGAGGGTCAGGACAATGAACCCAAACAACAAATAGAGGAATAAAAACCTTTTCAATAACAGGGCTGTCTGCTTATGGCGACAGCCCTTTTTTAATGCCATTCAATGAACAGTATCAGAATCAGTATACAGGCCAATGAAACCGAACAGGAAGTGTTGATCAGTGAACTGATGGACATGAATCCGGAAGGTTTTGAGCAGACCCCTGATGCCCTGGTGGTTTATTTTCCCGAAATGAATTTTAATAGTTACGAGGTTCAGCAAATCCTTGGTGACCGCGTATTTGAAATCACTACCGTGGCTGAACAAAACTGGAACAAGGTCTGGGAAAGTAATTTTGAGCCTGTTATTATTGGACAATTCTGTACTATAAGGGCAGACTTTCATACACCGGCCCAAAACGTAGTGCATGAGATCATCATCACGCCTAAAATGAGTTTTGGTACTGGTCATCACGCCACCACCTACATGATGGTGGAAAGGATGAAGGATTTGGATTTTACCGGTAAGGAAGTTTTCGATTTTGGCACCGGCACGGGCATCCTGGCTATTCTTGCTGAGAAAATGGGAGCATCCAGGGTTGTAGCAGTAGACATTGATGACTGGAGTATTGAAAATGCAGGCGACAATATCAGCAGGAATGACTGCTCCAATATTTTGCTGCAGCAATCCGGTAAAATCACTGGAGGAAAATATGATATCATTCTTGCCAACATCAACCGCAACATTTTACTCGATCATGTGGATGCCTTGACTGCATCTTTAAAAAGCGGTGGCCTGTTATTATTAAGTGGCCTGCTGGTAGAGGACGAAGCCGAAATATCAAAAGCGTATATGCCTAAGGGTTTGAAATTGGAAGCGAGAAGCGAACGTAACAATTGGATCGCCCTGCTTTATAGGTCGGCACTTTGAATTTAACAGGAAAATCCGCCGGAATTTGATTAAATTCGCACTCAACTTCAACCCATTCTATGAATGAAATCATATTGATAATCCTTGCCTACCTTATTGGCAGTATTCCAACGGCCGTGTGGGTAAGCAGGTATTTTTTTGATATTGATATCCGCGAATATGGCAGCGGAAATTCCGGTGCTACCAATACTTACCGGGTACTGGGTGCCAAATGGGGTACCGTAGTCATGATCATCGATATGGCCAAAGCCATTGTAGCGGTGAAGCTGGCTTTCCTCCTCCCGTATTCTTTTGAGAGTGATATTTATTTGGTTAATATGCAACTTGGCCTTGGCCTGGCTGCGGTATTAGGGCATATTTTTCCCATTTGGGCAGAATTCCGGGGTGGTAAAGGTGTGGCGACACTTTTCGGTATGGTGCTGGGAATCCAGCCAAATGTGGCCTTATGCTGTGTTGGTATTTTCATCCTGGTACTTTATCTCACCCGGTGGGTTTCGCTCAGTTCCATACTCGCGAGCATTGCTTTTCCTGTATTCATCCTGGTGATCTTCAACGAGCCTGAAAAGCTTTACAGGGTCTTTGCCATCACCGTTGCCATGCTGGTGCTGCTTACTCACCAGAAGAATATCGGCCGCCTGTTGAAAGGCAGTGAGAACAAGGTGCCTATCCTTAAGCACCGCGACCGCCGCCGTGATAAAAACCGCAAATAATTTTTCCTATATAATAACATAAAGCAGGCTCTCCCACAGGAGAGCTCTTTTGGTTTGGTATAATCATTGAATTCAGTTTAAAAACGTTAAAAGATGATACGGAAAATAACCAGCCTTTTTTTAGTCGCCGCCACTTTTATAGCTTGTTCTACTAATCCGGTAACTGGAAGAAAACAATTCAAACTTGTATCTGAACAGGAATTACAAGGTATGGCTTCCACCGAATACAGGAATTTTTTATCTCAGAACCGTCCAGTTTCACCATCTGCAGACAGGGATGCTGAAATGGTAAGAAGGGTAGGCCAGAGGGTAGCCGCTGCGGTTACAAAATATTATAATGATAATGGATATGGTTCCGCCCTCGAAGGCTACCAATGGGAATTCAACCTGGTTAATAGCCAGGAAGCCAATGCCTGGTGTATGCCAGGAGGTAAAGTAGTGGTTTATTCAGGTTTATTGCCTATCACCCAGAATGAGGCAGCACTGGCCAATGTTATTGGTCATGAGATCGCCCATGCCACTTTCCAGCATGGAAATGAAAGAATGAGCCAGGGTTTAGCCCAGCAACTGGGTGGGGTAGCACTCTCTGTAGCTGTTTCCAGCCAGCCCCAGGCTACGCAAAACCTGTTTCTCCAGGCCTATGGTATTGGGTCACAAGTAGGTGTATTGCTGCCTTTCTCCCGCAAACAGGAACTGGAATCGGATCGTTATGGAATGATCTTCGCTGCCATGGCGGGTTATAATCCAAGGGAAGCGATCTCTTTGTGGCAAAGAATGGAAA
>CAYWSQ010000098.1:0-12829 GCA_964460925.1 uncultured Flavisolibacter sp.
GTCCTACAGGCCCTTCAAGCAGCCAAGCACCGGACACGGTGTTTTTATTGATTTTGTTGGAACAGGTGACATTCAAAAGACCATATCCGAAGGACAGGATATCCAGGCAAATACAGGTTTGGGAATCGTCTATGAAAGGGTAAGTGACAGGGAAGACCGGCCCTTCCAGTCACTTGAACTCGATGCCTTCATCAATATATTCACAACAGCCGATACACTCATGGGCGAGTTTGCAGATGGAAGACTTGTCAACCGCAGAAGCTTCAGTTCCTATGTATTGAACCCGATCAGTTCGAGGCAGTCAACCTACATCAACGCTAATTATTACTTCGGTTATCCAAAGAAGGACGGCGAATACACGGCATTTGGAAAATTTGCCAACTATGTCAGTGGTGTGAATGCACGCTTTATAGCCTCCAATAATGTCTGGCAGTATAACGAGGACACCATCCGTAATATAGCTTCCCTTTATGCCCGGCTGGGTGTCTTTCATGAGATATTACCAGATAATTACCGCTACGATGAAAAAACAGGAAGGGTCAAATATTCCTGCACTATCGGACTCAATTATTCTTTCAGAGGATTATTCGGCGACCTGTCATCCGAAAGCAATGAAATAGTCCGGGAGAAATTCCTTGGAAGCAGCCGGAGGAATTTTGGAGGCTTGGAACTCAATTTCGGTTTCCGGTTAAATAATATCCGGACGGAATTCCAGATGCCCATTTTATCCGGCAAAGGCAACAATGCCATAGAAGGACTCACCAATACACAATTCCTGTTTTCCATCAAGTTCGTTGGCGGTTTCGGATTGAAATTGAATAGCGAAGAAGCCTCCGGCGACAGAACAAATGTGAACAAATGACCTTAGAACCAAATGATGATCTGGAAAATGGCAATGATCATGAGCTAATCGAGGGAGAGGATCCCATCGTTAATTGCCATGCCCATATTTTTACGGTCAGTCATGTACCGCCCTGGCTCGCCCGAACCTACCTGTGGTGGCCTTTCTATTATATTTTACATTTTCCATTTATTGTTCTCACACTGAGAAAATTGAAAGTATTGTTGCGGGAGATCAGGCATTCCTGGCTGAGCAGAACCCTGCAGAAGATCGTACTTGGGATGAGGTATTTTTTTTACAGCCTTGGATTTGTATTCACCCTGTTTAGCATGTGGCTGACCATCCAGGTATTCTTTTTTCTTTATGACCTGGCAAAGAAAATCATCCAACCCGATAATGAAGAAGGTATTGGTTGGATAGAGCGCGTAAGGGATTTTTTGAATGATTACTACCTGCTTATAGACAGTTCCCAATGGCTGGTGCAGGTTCTGCTCCTGATGTTTTTATTGGTATTTGTGAAATGGGGTAGAAACCTGATCATATTTATATTTAAAAAACTCTGGAAATTCCTGGGCATGTTACCGGGAAAGCAGACCACAGAATTACTCCAGCGGTACATGAATATTGGGTGGTATGCCTCTTATAAGGACCAGCACACGGCATTTAGCAGGCTGAGAGGACAATACCCGCCTGCAACCAGGTTTGTAGCGCTTCCCATGGATATGGAGTTTATGAAAGCTGGGAGGGTAAAAGAGTCTTATCACCAGCAAATGAAGGACCTGAAGAAGATCAAGGAAAATCATAAAGACCTGATCTATCCTTTTGTATTTGTGGACCCGCGACGCATAGTAAAGGAAGGAGCTTCGTTTTTCAATTTTACTCAAAAGACAGATGGAACCATTGAATTAGAGAAGGATTGTTTTATCCAGGAGTATATAGAGCAATCCGGCTTCGCTGGTTTCAAGATCTATCCGGCATTAGGGTATTATCCTTTTGATGAAGCGCTATTACCCTTATGGTTGTATGCTAGTCAGAAGCAGATCCCTATCATGACCCACTGTATCCGGGGAACGATATTTTACCGTGGCTGGAAGAAAAGCGATTGGAACAGGCACCCGGTATTTGAACAAGCCATTCCAGGCGGGGGAGGATATGAACCATTATTGCTTCCGGAACTGGCCAATGTGGATTTCTCCGTCAATTTTACCCATCCCCTGAATTATCTCTGTTTGCTGGATGAACGATTACTAAGGATCGTAGTTGAAAAATCATCTTTGGAAGTACAGAAAGTATTTGGTTACAAAGATTCACAAACCCGTTTGAAATATGATCTCTCCGCATTGAAAATATGTTTCGGTCATTATGGAGGCGATGATGAATGGGAGCATTACCTGGAGCAGGACCGTGATAACATGAGCGCCCGGATCGTGCGGCATCCATTAAGAGGGATAGAATTTCTGAATAATCTCCCACCAGACCCTAAAACCGGACTTTATCCACCCATTACCAAACAAGGCAAACCAGAAATGCTTTGGAAAGAAACAGACTGGTATTCCATTGTCACCAGTATGATGCTTCAGTACGAAAATATTTATGGAGACATCAGCTATATCATACACAGCGAAAAGATCTTCCCCCTTTTGAAATCCTCATTGCACAAAAAGCATGGACAACTCCGCGAACGCATATTATTCGGAACTGATTTTTATGTGGTCCGCAATCATAAATCAGAGAGAAGGATGCTGGCCGATACCATGGGATCGCTCAGCAAGGAGGAGTTTGATTTGATTGCAAGGGAGAATCCAAAGACTTTTTTATAAATTATCCCAAAGGACAATCACAGTAAAGAAGCAAGCAGTTTTAGGCCCTGGAAAAATATCACTTCATTCAAATTGATCTATGACGTATTACATCAACACAAATTCCAAAAACCCTCCATTCAGGAGGCTAAAGGGTTATGCCTTTGATCCAAGTCTCAGTCTTCAGCTTGAAACGGTGGAAGTGAATGATATTACTTTCCGGCTTGACTGGGAGAAGCTGGCAGACCATCCTTCTGATGCGGGTAAATCCATACCAACGGGAGAATATGTGGAAATAATAGATCATGACCCGGCGTCAGGGGTGTTCTATCCCCCTGTAGACCTTAACGATGACCAGCTAATGTTGCAGGATGGTCTTTACCCCAATGTGAACAATCCCCAGTTTCACCAGCAGATGGTTTATGCTGTCGTAATGACTACAATCAAAAATTTCGAAAAAGCATTGGGAAGAAAAATACAATGGTCAGAACGGCTGTATTATAAAACGGAAGGAAGGAGGAGGGTATATACTTCTGAATTCGTTGAAAGGCTGCGCATCTATCCACATGCACTAAGGCAGGCCAATGCATTTTATCATCCTGATAAAAAAGCCCTGCTATTTGGTTATTTTCCTGCTGCGCCAGCATCACCTGCATTGCAATTACCCGGGTCTACTATTTTTACCTGTTTATCGCATGATATTATAGCGCATGAAACCACGCATGCGATATTGGATGGATTGCACCGCCGTTACATTGAACCCACACACCCGGATACCAGGGCATTTCATGAAGCCTTTGCTGATATTGTAGCGCTTTTCCAGCATTTTACTTTTCCTGAAGTACTCAGGCACCAGATATCAAAGACCAGGGGGAATCTGAATTCGCAGAACCTCCTGGGACAGTTAGCACAGGAATTCGGTAAGGCAGTAGGAGGCTATGGAAGTCTCAGAGATGCCATAGGGCATTACGATCACGAAAAAAAGGAGTGGATACCCCATGTACCTGATGCAAGTGAGTACCAGACGGAATTTGGTTTTCACAAAAGAGGCGGCATCCTGGTTGCTGCTATTTTTGAAGCATTCCTGAATATTTATAAAAGAAGGATACAAAGTACCCTGCGCATAGCCACAGGAGGAAGCGGCGTATTGCAGGAAGGGGAACTCCATCCTGACCTGGTAAATAAACTCTCCGATACCGCAGCCAAAACAGCTTCGCATATTCTCAGGATCTGTGTGCGGGCACTGGATTATTGTCCGCCGGTGGATATCAGTTTCGGTGAATTCCTCCGTGCCTTGATCACAGCCGACAAGGATATGGTAGCGGATGATGACAAAGATTACCGCATCGCTTTTATCGAGGCATTTCAAAGAAGAGGCATATTTCCAAAAGGATTGAAAAGCATGTCAGTTGAATCTCTATGTTACCTTGAATTTCCCGGTACAGGAGCTCCGGATAACCTGGAAGCCATACTGGTGAATTTTCTCAGGGATTTCAAACATGAAATAGGTTATGAAACCAACCGGAGAAGGATTTATGAAATCACGCGGGATTATATCACTGGTAGCTCTACAACCAGGATGGGACTTCATCAGCGTTTTGATGTAAAATTCATTATGAGTGGTGGGGGCAAAAGATTTGCGGAAATAACAGGACTCGTGTTTCCCAAGTCAGAGACGGAAGCCAAACAGTTGGGTTTTGCCTATTCAGAAAGAAAGACCACGAGATTCCAGATCGGTAATGTATGGTTGGCCAGCAGGGTAACGCCAGACGGAAATGTGGTAAATCATGTGATTGTCACCATGCTGCAGAAGAGGGGAGTGAGAGCAGAAATCGTAAACGATAAATTCTCCATCAAGGGTTATTTCGTACCAGAGGGGGAGATGCCAGAAGATGGTTTTGTATTCAGAGGAGGATGCACCTTGATATTTGATCTGGACCGCCTTTGTTTGAAATATGCCATACGTAAAAGCATAACCGATGAGTCACGGATGGAACAGCAATTCAGATATGCAAATGGATTGCTGGAAGAATCTCCGGCAGCAGGGTATTTTGACGAAGAAGCCCTTTCTGCTTTAACAGGTCCCTTTGGCTTCATGCATTCCTTACATCACCATTAACAAATCAATATGAACATCAATAATATTCGGGTACGCATGTACAGGCAGGGATTTGGCGACTGCTTTCTGCTGCAGTTTTTTGCAGGCAGGACCAGGAAGTTTACCATGCTGATTGATTGTGGCCTCAAGCATAAGGATAAAGTAGTAGGGGTGGAGATGCGCAAGGTTGTGGCCGACATCAAGGCAGAGTTGAATAAGGGTAAGTCGAAAAATGCAAAACCCAAACTGGATGTGCTGGTAGCCACGCATGAACATTGGGACCATGTATCAGGTTTTCATCCCAAGGAAAAAATGTTTGATGATTTCAAGATCGGTAAGATCTGGATGGGCTGGACGGAAAGTCCTGAAGACAAAGAAGCTATTTTGATCAGAAAGCATCTGAAGAAGGCAGTAAAAGCGGCAAAGATTGCCAATGAAAAACTCAAGAAGGCCAGGTCTTCCAATCCAGGTTTTTATAGTGCCCATGTCAAAGGCAGGGAGATGGGCATTGCCCGTCAGAAATTTGGAGAAAGCATGGAAAAGCTGGTGGAATTTTTTGGTCCGCTTGGAGTAAAGGAGTTACCATCAGGAATTTCCCTCAAAGAAAAGTACCAGCTTAGTATCAATACCGAGGAAGCGATGGAACATTTAAAAAGCCTGGCCAATGGAGAATCAGGAATAGAATATTATTATCCGGGCGATCTGATAGAGAACAAATCTAAATTACCAGGGATCAGGATCTATGTATTGGGCCCTCCAAAAGGCAGTTTATTGAATAAGGATACACCATCATCCGGCGCAAAGAAGGAAGTGTATTTTGGGCTGGATAACTACGCCATGATGGGTTTTATGAACGGGTTACTGGCGAAGGGAGATGCCGAAGGCAACGAATATGATGATGGCAGTCCGTTTAATGATGTGGAAGCCATTGCTGAAGACGCCGCAAAGAAGCATCCATATTACAAGGAGTTTTATTACAGAAAAGAAAATGCATGGCGGGATGTGGAAGAAGACTGGCTCAATTTATCAGGAGCGCTAGCCATGCAACTCGATAATGACACCAACAACACAAGTCTTGCCCTTGCAATAGAGTTTGTGGAAAGTGGAAAAGTATTGTTATTCCCGGGCGATGCCCAGGTAGGTAATTGGTTAAGCTGGCACCAGTTGGAGTGGAGTATAAAAGGTGAGAATGAACCCCGGAAAGTAAAAGCAGAGGATCTATTAAACAACACGGTATTGTATAAGGCAGGGCACCATTTAAGCCATAATGCCACCCTGAAAAAAGAAGGGCTGGAAATGATGAAAAGTGATGAACTGGTAGTGCTGATACCAGAAAAGCATGACCAGTACAGCGGCATTCCTTATGGTCCATTGATAGATATGGTGCGCCAGAAATCAAAAGGAAGGTTTGTATTTTCTGCAGATAAAAATTATCCACCTGACAAGATACTTAAAAGGAAACCAGCAGCCTTGAGTGAAGAGGAGTGGGAGGAGTTTAAGGGGAGGCTGGAGGTGGATAAGGTTTGGGTGGAGGTGAAGGTGGAGGGGTAGCAAAAAAAATATTAGTAAGATTTAATCACTACATAATGGATAATGTATTCAGAGAAGTTTTGAAGCAATATACAGATGCAATTTTTTCAACAAGGAAGCCTATATCCAGTGATGATGCCTTCTTTAATAAGTGGTTTCGGGAACATGGGAAAGCATACACATTTGTTTTCAAGAAAAATTTGAAGGTTACTAATATTCAATTTGCTGAACTAATTAGCCTGGTTCGAGACAATGTTACTTCACAAAAGGGTAAAGTTGATATTCAGTTTTTGACTGTAAATGAATTCATTGATAAATTCTCTAAACTATATAATACATTTTTCACTAAAGAAATCTATAGGAATAAAAAACAATTAGGGCATGTGTTTGAATTGTTTGAAAAAAATTATAAAGAAATATTTGAGAAATTTATAGTTTCAGACACTTTTTATGGCACATGCGGGATCTTTCTGCCCTATCACCTAAATCTTGATTTAGGTAAAATATGTTATTTATCAGGTTATATTCATTCCTGTGGCTCCAATATTTATACAAGAAAAATATATAAAGCAACTGAAGAAGAGTTTTACGATAAACTTCACCAATTTGTGACTAGGCACAAATTGCGTTCAATTCCATTTACACTTTATTGCCATGAAGATTTTACACCTTTTGATAGGGCTGAAGGTGAGAGTTTTTTTCATGATGGATTGGATGATATTAAATTTTATGCCGAAAAACTATTTATAGGCAATACCCCTCTACCTCTGGTGATTAAGCATATGCAAGCTGATACAAGATTTAAAGGCTTCCTAGATATTTCCATACCTGGCGATTATCATAAAAATATCAAAGGTAATTCGACTAATTCTATTTGGTTGATTTCGGATAGGTCAATAAATAATTTTGAGCCTAAGCCTGGCCAGTATAAATATTTCATTTGTTATCAACAAGAATATATTAACGAAAACCCTTTTTATTTATTTGATGAAAATAAGCCTGGATGGATCGACCATGTAACAATTCCGCATACTTTAATGTCGGCTATGCTTAATATTAGCTTGACTAATATTAATACTTCACACGGTGAGGTGAATGTTCTTGATCCATTTGTTGGTAGTGGAACAACCTTATTTGAATTAGCTAAATATAATCACATAAAATTTTTTGGAAGCGATATCAATTCAGTAACACAAAGTATTATTGAAGACAATATTACATTTTTTTCGTTGCGAAAAAATGAACTGCAATCATTAGTAGATAATGTAATTAAATTTAAAATATATGTATATCAAACATATTTAAATGAGAATGCAAAAATAGAAGTTGAAGACAAAATAAAAATCACAAAGAAGATGTTAGCTATCGTCAGATTTTTGCACCCGAACGAAGAAATTAAGGCAGTGCTAAAGAAATATAAGAGAGGTACATCCTCTTTTTCTAGGTTGATTGATTTGGTGAATAGAACAATTAGAAATAAAAAATATGCCGATGAGCAGTATGTATTTGCGATGTTGTTACAACTAGAATCTTTGGATGAACGAATTTTATTTTACACTGCTTTGAAAGCTATAAAAAGAAAGAGCCAGGCAATATTTGTTAGAAAATCGATAACGACAAATCTTGCTTATGTTAAGGAGCTTGATGATTTGACGGACGGAATAAGAAATTTGATAAAATTAAAAGCTAGATTAGAAAAAAGAGGAGAAAAATTCCCCTCGTCCATAGAATCATGTAAGACCTATTTAGGAAACTATTCCAAAGCTGTATCAATCAAGCCTGAAAGACTAAAGTCATTTTATTCTTCTTGTCAAATTAGGGGAAAAATAGATGTTAGAAAAATATTTGAAGAGGGCAATGAACAAGGCCGAGTATATAATATCATAATAACTGATCCTCCTTACGGATTTAACACAACTGAAGAAATTTTAAATTTCTCTGAGCTATTTGGAAAGACAATTGAGGCTATGATTGAAAATCTAGCTGATTACGGTCAGATTATTATATGTCTACCGGATTGGTCGCATACAGGGAGGCAAATGGCATATTTTACACAAAGACAAATTATAATACATCAAGTTATTCATTATGCAAAAAAGCATAATCGAAAAATAATTTCACCTTATAAATCTATACCTAAACCAAATTACCTTTTTAAGCCACCCTATTATTGGGAATATGAAAAAGCAATTAGGCGATCTATTATGCATTTTAGTTTTAAACATTGAAGTTCATTAGTAAGTAATATTGATTAAATATAATTATGGTTTATGTCGACGAATGGAGAGCAAATATTCATAGTTTGTCCAGCAGTTTATGATAGTAGGTTACTTAACATTATGGAAGAAGTTTGTTCTTCTATTCGTTCTTTCAAGTCGATAAATTATATAGTAGATTCAGTCAACACACAGCCATTTATTTTTGAGATACCTGCAGGGGCAAGTTCTGGCTTTACTTTGAATAGAGATTTAATAGAACAATTGGAAATATCAATAGCGGCGATAGTTTTTGTGGATGAATTAAGACCTAATATTGCTTATGAGTTAGGTTTTTTTCATGGGCAAGGTAAACCTACACTTTTAATTTCTAAGAATGAAGTTTCTAAAATATGGAAAGAAATTTCTGATTTGGCAGGATGCGCACTATTGATTATTAATGAAAATCAGATTGAGGTTGGCATACATAAGTTTCTGAATTTTGTCTATGAACAACTTTCACGTATTGAATTGATCTCAACCAGTAAATTGCCGTTGGCTAAGTATAATATGTTGAGCAAGTTGGTTGAAAAATCACGGATTGTTGTAAAATCAAGGCTCTCAGATTATGGTCTATGCATTAAAGTTGATTCATGGGGTGGTTACATTTTTGATGTTGATTTTCGTCTTTTACCGCAATCAAAGTTTTATATATTACTAAGAAAATTGGATATTACTGCTAACTACAGTATCTATTTTAGATTACGTTTTATTGATTGCAGCCACCAGCGAAAAACTATTGCTATTGGTTTGACATCTAGTCGAGTTACAACTGGTTTTGAATCAAATGAGAGAAATTTGCCTTCAGAAGGAATTTCTAATGATTGGTGTTTGTTAAGTGGTTCTTTCGAAAATTTACTAAAGAAGGGGCAAATATTAGGTAATAATGTTGTTGAGCACTTGGAAATTATACGAGTGCGAGCAGAATATAATGAAAATAGGAGTAAGCTTATGCCTGCGTATGAGATAGGATATTTTGAAATAGTAGGTGTAAGATAAAGATAGCTTTATGGCTATTTAGTCATTCTTCATTTCTAGAATTCTACTTACAATCTGGTTCCCCAGCCTGCCAGGCACAGAGTGCCGTCATATCAGAAGAAAAAAAACGGAAAATATGAATGACTTACGCAGAGCCTCAACGGGGCGACATATCAGTCTCTTTCATTGTCTGTATCAGGATTTTTAGGATGATAGGATTAGCAGGATGATGCGTTTTGTCAATTCTGGAATACCACATACTCGTTGTTTCTACAGCCTCCAAGGCCCAGCGGGCCGGTATATCAGTAGAAAAAGACGGGATATATGAATCTTATACGCCGAGCCCCAGCGGGGCGACATATCAGTCTCTTTCATTGTCTGAATCAGGATTTTCAGGATAGTAGGATTAGCAGGATGATGCGTTTTGTCATTTCTGGATTACCACATACTTCTTGTTTATACAGCCCCTCAGGCCCAGCGGGCCGGCATGTCAATAGAAAAACCCAGGATTTGGAGACGCCGAGCCCCAGAGGGGCGGCATGTCAATATCTGTTCTCCAGCATAGCAAACTTTCCCATTCGCGTCTTTGCGACCCTAGCGCCTTTGCTTGAAACCTGCATTAAACCACACTCCAAAAGATCAAAATCTCACTGAAAACTGCTGAATCCCCCAATGACAGGCTCTAAGATTTAATTATATTTGAACATCGCATGAAACAATCCCTAGAACATTTACCCGGTTACAAACAGAAAGAGATTCAAAAGACCAAGAACAACATGCTGGAAGTTATGAACACGGATAAGATCCCATTGTCTGGTAGTTAAGGAATTTCAATTTGAGATAATCGATTTTAAACAAATTTTAGAAATGCTTTCAAAGGTTTGGGAAAGTTGCATAATATTATACAATTCTTAAAATTCGTCAGTCTAATCAAATTGCTCGTTGTAATTAGTTATTTTTTTTAAATTTGTAATATGGCTAAAAAGGGGTTTTATACCAGGAAATTAGGAGCTGAAGTGGCAAGTCGAGCCCAAAAATCCCAAACTGGTAGATATCACGTTATTTCTGGTGAATCACAAAAATGGGCTGTCGTTTCTGAAGGTAGCATTCGTCCAACGAGATCATTTAATACTCAAAAAGATGCAGTGGATTTCGCTAAAAGATCAGCTTCAAGAAAATCCGGAGAAGTTATTATTCATGGCAGAACTGGCCAAATCAGAAATATGACTTCATATGCAAAAAAGTAGCCTCAACTTAAAGTAATGCCATTTCAAACTAATGTCTTTATAAATTGTCCTTTCGATAAAGACTATGTTTTACTTTTAAGAGCCTTAACTTTTACGCTACAATATCTTGATTTTAACCCTCACGTTTCGCAAACGATGTCATCCTCTACAATAAGGGTTAATCAAATTAAAGATCACATCAAAAATTGCAAGTACAGTATACATGATCTTTCACGAAGCAGGCCTTTAAAAAAGAGTGATTTGCCAAGATTTAATATGCCTTATGAATTAGGCTTGGATATAGGTGCTTCGGAATTCGGCTCCAGAAATTTAAAATCAAAAAGGACATTGATTTTAGAAACAGAAAGATTTCACTATCAAAGGGTTTTATCTGATATATCAGGTCAGGATATAGAAGATCATAACGATGATCCACAGACACTAGTTAAAAAAGTACGGAATTGGATTTCAAATAATTCTGATGAGATAATTATTGGTCAAAGCCAAATTTGGATAGCTTTTAATCAATTCAATGCAGATCTACTCACTAATTTAACCGGTACTTATTCAACAAAGGATATAGATGAAATGCCAATTGGAGATTATATGAAATTTGCCAAGGACTGGATTCGAAAATTCAAATAATACTGATCGCTTTTTTAAGAATATAAATTCTTTAGCAAAAATTAGCAAAATGCTATAATAATTAGTATCTTTAACTGCAACAACATTCATTAATTCATTAAATTCAAGGTATGGCTAAGTCAGGACAAACTTCAAAACCTATGGCTAAGGTTGCGAGTAAAGTATTAAGGAATCCAAATTCCTCAGCCACTTCAAAAAAGTTAGCTGGTTCGGTTTTGTCCCAGGCTCCCAATAAAAGAAAAGGAAAAAAGTAAAAAGGGAATCACCTGAAGGAAAGGAAGGAAAAACGCCTTCCTTTTTGTTTTTAAAACTTGCAGTTGAAAAATGAAATATATTATTCCTGTACTCTTGATGAATTATTTTTAAAGTACATGAAACAATCCCTGGAACATTTACCCCCATACAAGCAGGAAGAGATCCAAAAGATCACCGCCATCATCCAGGAGGTCATCAACCCCGACAAGATCATCCTGTTTGGCAGCTATGCCAAAGGCGAGCAGGTAGAAGACCGTTATGTAGAAAATGGGATCCTTTACGAATACAAAAGCGATTATGACATCCTGGTAGTAACAAAAGGAAATACAGAAAAGGAATACCTACTGGCAGATAAGGTAGTCAACAAATCCAGGCATATCACACCCGTGGCAGTAAACCTAATCATCCATGAAATGGATTATGTAAATGAAGGCTTAAGGATCGGGCAGTATTTTTTTACGGATATAATTAAGGAAGGGGTGTTGTTGTTTGATGGGAGTAGGGTAGAGTTTGAGAAGGTGAAAGAATTGAATAAAGAAGAAAGCAAAGAAATTGCACAACATTACTTCGATAAATGGTTTGAAGGAGGGTGTAACTTTCTTCGGTTCTCTAAGACTGCTTTCCACGACTTATCAATTGAAGGTAAGAAAATGAATGATGCTGCTTTTCTTTTGCACCAAGCAGCTGAACGATTTTATTATACCATACTGCTAGTATTTACTGGATATAAACCCAAGACTCATAACTTAGATAAGCTGAGACAATATGCCAAACCTTTTTCAAAAGAGCTTTTGCAAATATTTCCTTATCCAACTGACGACCAATTGGAATTTCATTTGTTTGATCTTTTGAGACGAGGGTATATTGATGCCAGGTATAGGGATGATTATTCGATAAAAAAAGAAGAGTTAGAGGCTTTAATAGGGAAAGTTGAAAGGATGAAGGGAGTAGTAGAGATCGAAGCTAAAAGAAGAATAGGAATGATTTTGTAAAATGTTTCACTAGGTTAATCTTCAAATCTCTATGATCAATAATATTTAGACAATGCGGAGAAAGCCTCAATACATTAATATTATAAGTGCTTTATTAAAAAAATTGAAATTGATGGCAATCTGTTGTAAAAATCAAATTGCTCACTTGTTAAATTTCCTTTGATTAACGGTTTTGGTTCTACAATATTTTCAACATATAATCCGTTTGAT
>CAYWSQ010000099.1:0-12810 GCA_964460925.1 uncultured Flavisolibacter sp.
CGGACAGCGCACGCGGACGGCTGGCGAAGAAAAAGGAGGCCGCGCAGAGAAAATCATTATCGGCGCTTGTTGATTGAAGTTTTAATGGGGCTTGCCCTTCGCGTCCTTTGCGTTGGCTAAAAGAAGTTTTAGTAATACCTGCCCTTCGCGTCCTTTGCGTTTAAATTTTTACCACCAGGTACGCCAAGGGGCCGCAAAGTAGACGCAAAGATGAATTCAACCAGTTTTTAAATCACCTCCCAAGTAATCCTTTCAGTGCATCGATCCGGAATTTGATCACGGGCCAGGATTGAGCAGGCCTTCCTTTGATGGCATACCAGGCACCCAGTACAACAGAGCCAGCCAGTTTATATAAATACTCAATGATCTTTTTGATAAAACTCCAGTTACCCTTCGCTTTCATCCTGACCCTTTCACCTCTGCCAATTCCGGATGCAATGCGGTACATATAATGCGGTGTTAGTTTTTTTACCTCCACCACATGATGAACGATCACCGAAGGATCGTACCAAATGGTTTTTCCCAAAGCCTGCAGCCGCAGGAAAAAATCCTTGCCTTCACCACCGATGCGGAGTGTGCCCACCACACCGGGTAATGCTGTATTAAAACCGCCGATATTATCGAAATCCTCCTTGCGTACGATCATATTTGACTCAAGCGGGTATTTTCCTTCTTTGAATGGTGTCAATTCCGGGCTATAATCAAAATTGCCTACGAGTGAAGAAACAAAATGCGACATCCATTTGGGTTCCGCGGGAATATACCTCGGTATGATCCTGCCGCCCAATCCTGCGGCATCTTCGTGCTGTTCAAAAAAAGCCATGATCTTTTCCAGGTAATCCGGTTCCGCCACTGCGTCATCATCCATAAAACACAGCAGGGGAGATTGGACGAATGAGGCACCGGTATTTCTTGCATAGCTGGCACCCTGCCGGCTCTCAGTAAGATAATGCAGCCTGTAATCCGGATGCAAACGGATATATTCCTGCACCAGTTCTCCCGTATTGTCAATGCTGTTATTGTCCACCACGAACACTTCAAACAAATCCTTGCTGAGCGTCTGTCGGTACAGGCTTTCCACCGCGTCTATGATATAATCTGCCCTGTTGTAGGAACAAATGACAACGGATATGGCCTTATTGTTTTTCATGCCCGGTTTAATGATTGAATTTTTTCAGCGGCTTTTTTCGCCAGTGTTTCCCAACTGTAATAAGCATAGAACGAACCGGGGGTTGCTTCCCCTGCACGCTGAAGCGCTATGTGAACCAGGTTCACGAATTTTTCCCAGTCATGATCTTCCGTGATCACCAGCTTTGAACCACAGGCTTCCGCATTGATGCCCGAAGCGCCGGATCTTGTAGAAAGAACGGTGCAATGATTGGCCACTGATTCAATGAGTTTGGTTTTAACCCCAGTATCATTCAATACCGGGTTGAGGAAAAGATCCGCTGCCTGGTACCACTCATTTACATCATCAACATATCCGGCGTAATGAATATTTCCGGATGCTTTCATTTTTTCCAATAAGGCTTCCGGCGCCCTGTTGCCTGTGATCACGATCCTGTAATTATTCATGCTTTTTGAAAGCAGTGGATCGATTTTTTCAATGAGTGCTAATACAGCATCGTAATTGGGTTTATAATCCAGGGTGCCGTTAAAAAGAAAGATCGTCTGGTAAGCATCAAAACCAAGTTTTTTTCTCAGTTCCTTTTTATTTGATCGCTGATCAAATGGCAAAACCCCATAGGTGATCACAGTTGACTTGCCCGGTCTTACTCCAAATTTTTCGCGTGCAAAATCTTCATCTTCCTTACTGATGAAAAAATTATGATTAGCTTTCCGGTGTATCCATCCTTCATACATTTGATAGAGCTGCCACCACCATTTATGCATCTGCCTGAACCTTTTGGATTCAATATTATGTGAATGGATAATAAAGGGACGACCGGTTCTTTTCCGCAACAGCCAGGCCAGCCAGCCCGTATAGGAATGTTCCGCAATGATCACATCCGTTTCATTTTTGCTGATGATCTGCTGCAGTTTTTTCAAACGGAAAAAGTTGAGATAGATTTTCCTGTTTGGGTACAATACAGGGTGCGCCTCCTGCGCCGTGTCGCTTTCATTATCATCTGAAACAGCCAGTGAAACATCCAGGTGCCTGCGAAGGGAAGCATAAAATAACGCAACCCCCTTTTGTCCCCCCATCAATGTGGGAAAGATCCGGAATGAAACGATGCCCAATACATCAGACACGTTTTGTTTTTGTTGTTCCCTGGTTTTTGTTTTCAGTAACAATCTCTTCCGATTTTTTTCTTCCTAAATAACTTCTCACCAGCGCGGCAATCACCAGGAGATACAGGATGACTCCTGCGATCAGGGCGATTTTCTCACCGTTGTAAAATGAATCAGGTCTGAATTCAAATTTGATCTCCTTGTTCTGTCCGGCCGGCAGGGTAAGTCCTCTCAGCACATAATTGGTCCTGATAATCGGCAGTTCTTTGCCATCCACATAAGCCTTCCATCCTTTATCGTAAAACACTTCACTGAAAACGGCAAAACGTGGTGCCGCTGCAGAATAGCCGTAGGTTACATCATCATTATCATTCAGCTTGAGCCAGATACTGTCAGCCGGAGAGCCTGCATTCACCGTGACCTTTGACTGGTCAGCAGCAAAAAGTACAGCCGTATCGCGGGGCTGGAACTGGTCCATGGCCTTCATTACAGCCAAAGGAGTGGTTTCATACCGGGCGCCTTTTACAAACCATACATTACCCAGTGCTTCCGGGTTGTTGATCACCTGCTCCTGTCCGCCTTCCGAACGGATCACATATTTTGTATTGAGCATGTTGTATACGGGAAGTGATTGCGGGAAGCGGTACAGCTGGTGTTCGATCAGGTCCTGGTAAATGCTGAGTTTCGCAGGATGATAACCACCTACTGAATGATGATGGTACATGGTGAGTGCACCACCATTAAATGCAGGCTGGATTCCCTGCCTGAGATCAAGAACGCGGTAATAACCTTTGTCTTGTTTGATCTGCTGGTCAGTGGGAGAGGCGGCGAAATTATCTTCATACACCAGTTGATCCTGGTAGTTCTCTTCATTCAGGTATTTTGAATTGATGGTCATCACATCAATCAATGATAACACACCAAGAATGATAAAGGCCCAGAGCGACTGGAATTTATTCCTGATCACCAGCCATAACAATAACACGGCTGCGCCAATGAAGAAAAGTGAACGCAGAAGGCTGTCCATAAACAGATCTTTCCTGTCCTCTTCAAGTGCCTGGAAAAAATTGCTGACACTGATCTTGTACTGTGCAGGCCATTCAATGGTCTGCTGTACAAAGGCCGCGTCGCCTGCGCTTTTGAAATCGGAGGAGAAATAGATCAGGAACAGGATCACAACAACACCACCGGTGAGCATGAGTCCTTTTTTATAGCGGTCCCATAATTCGGGTTTATTGTCCGTGGCTGCGATTTTTTCCAAAACCAGCACTGCCATCATACAGAATAAGAATGTCGGGATCACCAGGATCATGCTGGGAGCACGGAACTTATTATACATGGGCAGGGTGTCGAGCAGGAATTTATTGAAGCCCAGGAAATATTCCCCCCAGCTCATGAGAAGGGAAAGAACAGTTGCTCCAAGAATCCACCATTTATGTTTGTTGTCGAGCAGGAAGAACCCGATCAGCGCAAGGAAACAAATGATGGCTCCAACATAGGGAGGGCCTGAAGTGCCGCCAATTCCACCCCAGTAAAACCGGAGTGCATACTGCAATTGCTGTCCCACCTCCTGTGGCATCTGCCTCAAAGCAGCAATGGCTTTGGATTCTTCTTCATCCACTTCCATGCGGCTGCTGCCTCCATACATCTTGGGCACCATCATCACAAAGGGTTCTGTTTTGTAAACGCTGTAGCTCAAAGCATAGGTTTGAGAGAGTCCTGCTGTTGTCTGGTTTTCTGCAGGAATCTCCGAACCGCCGCGGATGGATGTTTTGGATGAATCAAGAGTGGTGAGTATCTGAACCGCATTACTCAGCAAACCGGTGAGACCCGCACCAATCACAATGGCAAGGGCAAAGGCCATGTGTTTGAATTCTTTTCTCCTGATCCAGTGCACCATATAGCCAATGGTCATGAAGAAAGCGATGATGAGGGAATAGTAGACGATCTGCATGTGTATCAGGCCGATCATCAGACCGGTAAAAATGGCTGTGAGTGCAGCACCCCACAGGTACTTTCCCTGGTAGATCAGGATGATGGATCCGATGAGGCCGGGCATCAGGCCGATCGTAAGCATTTTTGTATCATGTCCTTCCGCGACTATGATGGCATTATAAGTGACATAGGCATAAGCCAGCGCGCCGATGATCCCGATATAGCTACGACTGCGCAGTACCTGCGTGAGAAAATAAAAGCAGATCGAAGCCAGGAAAAAGAAATGAAAGGGTTTGGGCAGCCAAAGGCTGAACAGGCCGTAAAAAAAATTCGGGTTCACTGCCACATCCGGTTCCATGGCGATCTGGTAGGCAGGCATACCACTGAACATTCCGTTGGTCCAAAGGGGGAAATGCCCATGCTTCTCCTTGTACTCGAAAGAGTTTTGTGCCATGGCTTTCCACTGGGTCACGTCCGACTGGGCAAGCACCTCACCCTGCAGCGCGGGCCTGCAATAGATCAGGGCCACCACCAGGAAAATCACGATGGCTATTGCATGGGGAAGCAGTTGTTTAATCCACCCTTTATTCATATACCGGTTTTTTGATGGGGCAAAATAATGTTATTTTGAACTTAATACAGAACCAATAGTTAATTTCATTGACCTGGCTCTGACCAAAACTTTACTGAATGCGCTGGCTGCTGGTTTTATCAAGGATCGCCTTTATCTGCAATATCTGTTTCCTCATAGCTTTTTCCCTGCAACTGACCAACTGGATCAGTAATGAACAACTCACTTCCACCCTGGTGCTGATCGGCTATGTGATGGGTTTCCTTTTGAATCCATTTGTAAATATTGCTTACGGAGTCACGGCACTGGTTTCAAGGAAAAAGCTGTCAGCCATACCTGCCTGGCTCATCACCGCCAATATATTCTTCCTCGTGATACAGTTGCTTTACATTCTTTATTTAAATGAAACCGGAAATGCTTAAAGACAGGTCAGCCAGGCTTTTCCTGGTACTCGGCGGATTTTTTATCGCCAATGCCATGATCGCAGAATTCATAGGGGTGAAGATCTTTTCCCTGGAGGACAGCCTCGGGCTAGAGCGGGCAAGACTCAATATTTTTGGATCCGAGTTCAGTTTTCACCTTACAGCCGGTGTGCTGCTCTGGCCCGTGGTATTTATCATGACGGATGTGATCAATGAATATTACGGTTCAAAAGGAGTTCGATTTCTTTCCTATCTCACCATCGGTCTGATCTCTTATGCATTTCTGATGTTCAACGCGGCCATCCGATTAAGTCCTTCCGAGTTTTTCACACTGGGAAGCGGGATACCCGACGCGGATGATGCGTACCGCGGTGTATTCGGACAGGGACTATGGATTATCGTTGGATCAATTGTAGCATTCCTTATCGGGCAGTTGCTGGATGTGCTGGTCTTTCACCGCATCAAAAAAGCAACAGGTGAAAAAAAGATCTGGCTGAGGGCTACCGGCTCCACGCTGGTATCGCAACTGGTTGACAGTTTCGTGGTTTTGTTCATTGCCTTTTATTTGGGAAGGAATATCAGCAATGATCAGGGAGACCCTTGGACACTGCACCAGGTGGCGGTGACCGGCACAGGAAATTATATTTATAAATTCTTCATGGCTATTCTTCTTACGCCCGTGATTTATTTACTGCATGGCTGGATCGAAAAATACCTGGGACATGAAAAGGCAGCCAAGATGAAGAAGGCTGCAATGGGGCAGGAACCGGAGACAAACATTCCAACTGCAGGATAGTTATTTGGAGATTAACCGCAAAGGCCGCAAAGAAGGCGCAAAGCCAGGTCGGCCATTCTTTGCGTTTCCTTAGCGATCCTTTGCGCCCTTTGCGGTAAAATAATACTATTGAAAACTAACACTTTTCAGATTCAGTCACCCTTCTCCCCAATCATTTTCATCCTGCGCCATCTTCTTTTCAGCGAAAATCACCAAACCAAATACGATCACTGTAATTATAATGATAATGACAATTTTCATGTATCCAAGTTGGATCAAAATAATTCTATGGCTTAGCTTGTTTAACCATTTCCACCACAATTTTATCAATAGGTAAAGTCACCTGGTCAGTAGAAATCTCAGCCCAGGGTATAAACCTGAAGGATTCAATTTCATTCAACTTTTCATAAGTCTCCATCTGGCTCTCGTCAAAATCAAAAGGTTGATCGCAGATCCTGCAACGGATGGGCTCCAGCGCCTTTACATAATAATAGATGGAAATGATCTGATGGCCCGGGTGAAAAGCAGATTCCTGGAAATGATCCGTGGTGTAAATATGTTCCAGCACTTCCACTGACAGGTTCATCTCCTCCAAGAATTCCCTTCTTAAACAATCCCTGGTTCCTTCCCCGTATTCCATTCCACCTCCGGGGAATTTAGTATATCGTTTACCCCTGATCAGTTCATCACTCACCAGCAGTTCTTTTTTTTCATTGAGCAGGATGCCGTAAACGCGGACGTTGAAAGGAAACATGTAAGAAGGATGTGAATATTATAATTACGGAATTTCTATTTGCCCCTGGAATACTTTTTCGGCCGGGCCATTGAGCCAGATATCTGTATAATTATCGCCTGTTTTTACATACTCCACACTGAGCAGTCCACCCTTTGTTTCTACTTCCACGCGGTTGAAGCCGTTGTCGTTATGGTGGCAGACCAGTGCTGCAGCCGTAACACCGGTGCCGCAGGAATAGGTCTCATCTTCCACACCACGTTCGAATGTTCTTACGATGATGCGGTCCGTATCATTGTCCACATGCTCAACAAAATTGACATTGATACCTTCCTCGCGGAAAGGAGCGCTGTTACGGATCTCGGAACCTTCTTTAAAAACATCCAGGTCCATCACGTTCTCCCTGAGGGTGATAAAATGAGGAGATCCCGTATTCAGAATATAATTTCCTTTTTCTTCTGTCATGGAATTCACATCTTTCATCTTCAGCGCTATGGTACCGTCATTATTGATGCCGGATTCATGTTCGCCATCATAGGCAATGAATTTATAGGTGGTCTGGATGATCCCATGGTCGTATGCGAATTTGGTTAGGCATCTGCCCCCGTTGCCGCACATGCTGCCTTCGCGTCCGTCCGCGTTGAAATACTTCATTTCAAAATCATATCCTTCTTTGAGGTTCAGCATCATTAGACCATCGGCGCCAATGCCGAATCTCCTGTCGCACAGCAGCGCGATCTGTTCCGTATTAAGTGGATCATACCGGCCGTCGCGGTTGTCGAGGATCACAAAATCATTCCCTGTTCCCTGGTATTTAAAAAAATCAATGATCATTGTTATGTTTCAAAAATTCGCATCAATGATGCCTAAGGTTTTTTCAATAAGGCGGTCAACTGCGGCCACCCCATTTTCTGAAAAGGTTTTCTGGACCCTGTTGGCAACCACCGCATTCAGGGAAAGGCAATGATGTCCCAATAATTTTCCTAACCCATAAATGGCTGAAGTTTCCATTTCAAAATTGGAGATGCGGTGTTGTCCGAACCGGAATTCCGTCAGGCGGTTGATCAGTTCAGGATTTCGGATGCCTAACCTGAGAATCCTTCCCTGGGGACCATAAAACCCTGGACAGGTTACCGTGATGCCCTGGTAATAACCCTCCACAAAATGTTTGAGCAGGGAGGGACTGGCTGAATTGATATACGGATCACCCACCTGGGCATGCAGTTGGGTATGGGTTACGAAGGATTGCAGCAGTTGTTTCTCCTGGTCATTCGGTTCCAGCCTGTAAAAATTCAGCAAGTTATCCAGGCCAAGTCCGTGCGTAGAAGCCACGAAGCCATCCACCGGTATATCCGCCTGCAGGGAGCCGCAGGTGCCGATCCGGAGGATATTGAGAGAACTAAGGTTTTCCTTAATGGTCCGGCTTTCAAAATCAATGTTCACCAGTGCGTCCAGTTCATTGATCACGATATCAATATTATCCGGTCCGATACCGCTGGAAAGGACGGTGATTCTTTTTTTACCTATATAGCCTGTATGTGAGATGAATTCGCGGTGCTGCCTTTTGATTTCAATGGAATCAAAACGGCTGCTGACCCTGGACACACGTTCAGGGTCACCCACCGTGATCACGGTGCCCCCCAATTCTTCGGGTTTCAGGTCAAGGTGGTAAATGGCACCCCTGTTATTGATGATAAGTTCTGATGCGGCGATCTTTTGCATACTGGTAATTGAAATGGAAAGTTAATCCCCAAACCTTTCTGAGCAAGCGGGGACTTCTTCCGGGTGTGATGCTTCTGCAAGTAAAAATATCCTTATTTTCGCAACCGCTTTAAATAGCATGGTACCGTGGCCGAGTGGCTAGGCTGAGCTCTGCAAAAGCTCCTACAGCAGTTCGAATCTGCTCGGTACCTCCTCAAGCCCTGCTGAAATATGCAGGGTTTTGATTTTCATAGGGGATAAGCTCGGTTGCTTATCCCATCACATCCCAAATTCTCCCATAATTAGTCCATGGCGTTCACCAAATCACTGAGTACAGTCATCTTAGGGCAATACTCAAAATATCTGTGACTAAGGAGGAAAGCATGCCAGCGATATCAAAATATTCCTTCTTTTCATTGAGAAACCTGAAAAATACTGGCAGCCAATGAAACACCAGGGTGCTTCTGAAAAAGGCGGGACTTGATCCGATCATGCATGAGGTTAAAGATCTGTTCTTCGATCAATATACTAATGAAAACCTGCTATATTTTTTCCATTAAATAGAACTAATTTGGAAGGTGAAATGTATGAAGGATGGCCCGTTCGTAATGTGAATGGGAATGTAAGTTTTACGCTTGCTGACAGAACAAAATTTTAAGTTAATAAGGCGGTGGTTTTTCACCGCCTTATTTAAATGTTTCATTATGAAAACAGTTTATGTTATTTTATTCTTAGCATTATTTTCTCCTGCAGCTGCACAAAGAGAATCGAAATTTGCTATTGAAGTTAACTATGGATTAAATGGAAATTTCTTTGTCAGAAACTATTACGAAGGTTTTCTACCATTTCAAGAAATATTATTTCTTAAAAAAAATTTCATCGGTACCACCGGTGGAATAGAATTCAAATATAAAGCGGGGCAAAAATCAAGAATAGGAGTCGCATATGCCCGTAGCACCAACAAGAGTAGTAAAAATTTTAATGGTAACATTGATGGTGTTGATGTTGTTATAGACGAATTCTCATTGAAGCATAACACCGATTACATACAATTTTATTATGAGCGGGATTTATCAAAGGATAATTCTTTAGTCGATTATCAAATAGGATTGTTCATAATGAATGGTTTTTATCAGGAATTAGCACTTGCTGAGGGTAATGGTTTTGGCAATGGATTTGTTCGCATTATACAACGTAACAGAAAGAATTATGGAATGCAGGAAGGTGGTGTATTTAGCGCTATTCAACTTTCAAAAAAAATTGATACTAAGTTCATTATAGGATTAAAGTTAAAAATATTTTATCTTTTATCAGCACCAGGCATCGAAGAAATTTCCCTTACACCAACCTTAACGTATAGATTTTGATTATAAAGAAGTGAAAACATATTAATTTAGAAATTTTTCTTTAATAGAAGAGAATTTCGAAATGGGATTTATTATCATAAATCAAGGAAGCAGGAATATCACTTGCAGTGGGGGTTTGATCTACTAGGATAAAAGATGCAAGGATTTTAAGGTATGGCCTCCAAAAATCCGGATCTCTTCATCCTCCTGGAAAATAATGAACCGTTGATCCGGGGCCAGTTGAAAGTGAAACACAGGAAAATTGATTTGAAACAGGGGAAAGGACCCACCAGAAGCCAAGCTACTATAGATCAGATCATAAAGGAAATTGAAAAGCCTACCATCCAGGAAAACACATCGGGAATCCTGGTAAATTTAAAGGGAAAAATGTGCGCAAGTCTAATCCATATGATTTTCATACCTTAGGTGATAGGAATGGGAAAGCTTAAAAATGGGTATTCATCTTGGTGTACCAATGATGTACCTATGCGGTAATTCTCTTATAAAATTCAGGTATGCTCGGTACCTCAGGCACCCCTCGAAGTGGGGTGTATTTTTTTGAGGAAGAGAAACAGGAACAGGAACAGGAACAGCCATCCTGCCCATCCTTAAATCCTGTAAATCCTGATTCAGACAACATCAAAAGAGAAACAGAAACAGAAACAGAAAGAGAAAGTGCAACCATCAGCAGTAATTTTGCAGTTAAATCAGGATTATGACCAAAAATGAGGAAGACTTTATCAGGTACTGGGAGGTTGAAAGAACGAAAAAGAAAAAATTCCTGAGAAAAACTTCTATCGGCCTGCCACTGGCAGTCATCATCGTAGTGGCGCTCGTGATCAATTTTCTTTCCGGCTGGTATGAAAAGGCTGATATGGTGATCCGGCAGAATGCCTCGGTTATCATTGTCGTGCTGATCGCCGCCATTGCTATCGTGGTCTTTATTACCCTCTTCGCCTCCCGTCATAAATGGGACCAGAACGAACTTCATTATGCCGAATTAATGGCCAAAAAGCAAAGGGAAGATGCAGCAGGTGCGCAGGATTCCCGGTCATAGTGTAAATTGCGGCCCATGTTAAAAAAATTAATCCTTTCCGTATTTGTGATCAGTGCCCTCAGCGGTTGTATGAAAAACCTGGATTTGGCCAATCCCTGTGATTATGATCCCTGTGCTTATAAAGCCCCTGCCTCCGAGATCCAGCAGGTGGAAGCTTATCTTACCGCGAATAATATCATTGCCACGCAGCACTGCAGTGGCATGTTTTACGAAGTGGAACTCATGGGTTCCGGCGCCACGCCCGGCGTTTGTTCCAACATCACAGTTAACTACCAGGGACGTCTCACCAATGGAACTGTTTTCGATGCATCCACGAGCCCCGTCACTTTTAACCTGAGCCAGGTGATCGACGGCTGGAAGAATGGGATACCGCAGGTTAAAGCAGGCGGACGCATTCGCCTGTACATTCCACCATCCCTGGGTTATGGTTCCAGTGCACAGGGCAGCATCCCGGCCAACTCCATCCTGGTGTTTACCGTGGATCTCATTGCTGTTCAATAGCATTTGGATTTACCGGGCTACATTTGTTTTAAATTTAATCCTTGGCAAACGAGGCAATATCAGTTTTTGATATGTTCAAGATCGGTGTGGGTCCTTCCAGTTCCCATACCCTTGGCCCGTGGAGGGCTGCGCAAAGGTTTGTTCAAACACTGCGTGAGAGCAGGGGACTTGACAAGGTAAATTCCATAACCGTATTACTGTATGGCTCTTTGGCCAAAACCGGGAGAGGACACGGAACGGATGTAGCTGTGCAACTTGGACTGGGTGGAGCAGACCCGGTAACTTTTGAAGTGGACCAGATCGGACCTGCCATGGAAAAAATTGCCGGCAACAAACAACTGGTGCTTGGTGGTGAACAACCCGTTGCCTTTGATCCATCTACACAGATCCGTTTTTTATTTTCAGAAAGCCTTCCTTTTCATCCGAACGCGCTGAGTTTTCTTGCAGATTTCAAAGGAGGAGACTCTATCTCCGAGACCTATTATTCTATTGGTGGCGGCTTTGTAGTGAAAGAAGGAGAGACCCGTGCCGCTGAAACTGTGAACCTTCCCTTTGCAGTGAATAATTCGGCAGACCTGTTGCACTGGTGCCTGAAAACCGGGCTGGCCATTCATGAAGTGGTGCAGGAAAATGAACTGGCCTGGAGACCCGAAACCGAAACAAAAGAAGGGGTATTAAAGATCTGGCAGGTGATGAAGGAATGTACCTTTCGCGGTTGCCATACTTCGGGTACGCTGCCAGGCGGACTGAATGTAAGCAGGCGTGCCGGCGGACTGAATAAAAAATTATTGAAAGGAAACAGCTACAATGGTTTTGATGAATGGATCGCCGCGATCAGGAAAGGCGGCAATTCTTTCCAGTATATTCTTGACTGGGTGAGTTGTTTCGCTCTTGCCGTAAATGAAGAGAATGCATCATTTGGCAGGGTGGTAACGGCACCTACCAACGGAGCAGCCGGTGTAGTGCCTGCTGTGTTAATGTATTACCTGGTGTTCACTGAAAATGTAACGGATGATAAAGTGATCCAGTTCCTGCTCACTGCTTCCGAAATTGGAAGCATCTTTAAAAAAGGCGCTACTATTTCCGCTGCCATGGGTGGCTGCCAGGCGGAGATCGGGGTTTCATCTTCCATGGCAGCAGCGGCGCTTACTGAAGCCCTGGGTGGCACCCAACGTCAGGCATTGATGGCCGCGGAAATAGCAATGGAACATCATCTCGGAATGACCTGCGATCCCATCGCGGGCCTGGTACAGGTTCCCTGCATCGAAAGAAATACCATGGGTGCCATCAAGGCCATAACCGCTTCACAACTTGCCTTACAGAGTTCACCTGATTATGCGAAAGTTTCACTGGATGCAGTGGTGGAAACTATGTGGGAGACCGCGCAGGATATGAACAGTAAATACAAGGAAACCGCAGAAGGCGGACTTGCCCTGAACATTCCGCTCAGCCTGAGTGAATGCTGATGGTAGAGGAGAAGGCGGTAGTCCAAAGTCGGTCGATACAAGTCAAAAGTCAAAATTCAAAAGTCAAAAGA
>CAYWSQ010000100.1:0-9230 GCA_964460925.1 uncultured Flavisolibacter sp.
TACCAACTACCCCCTCCACCCCATGTTCCACCATTGACCAAAAATTTATATCTTCCTCGATCAATTATCAACTGACTGATCGTATGAAAAAAATTATCGTGGTTCTTATGCTTTCTTCTGCTGCCTTTCTTCAATACTGTTCAACGGCAAAGAAGGCGCAGAAAAGTGCTCCCAAAATCAATTATGAGGCACATGTACAGCCTGTGATCGCCAATCATTGTTCACCCTGCCATATTCCACCCAAAGGAAATAAGGAAGCCCTCCATACTTATGAGGGCGCAAAAAAGAATATTGATGAGAGCATCAAACGAATTCAGCTCAACCCGGGCGACAAAGGTTTCATGCCTTTCAAACATCCGAAACTTCCTGATAGCACCATCCAGGTATTTGTTCAATGGAAGAACGACGGGTTACTGGAGAAATAAATTTTTTACTGCTAAGAAAAGAAGAACGCTAAGGAATTTAAAACTTCTTCAAATTCTTTTCCAGGGAAAATATCATAACCGGCACCGCCGGTTTTTTTGTGTATAAACTTTCGCACATCGTCTTAATTCAATACGACACGCCTTATAAAAGCAAGGATTACTTTTTGATTGTGATCCTGCAATGAAAAAGCCTAAAGCAAAAGCTGCCGGTAAAGCTGTGCAATCCTTATTGAGAGAAGGTAAGGCTGCACCCATGCCTGCTGACCTTGAACCGATGCTGGCCACCCTGGTTGATAAGCCTGCACAGGGAGATAACTGGTTTTATGAAATGAAATGGGATGGCTACCGATGTATTGCTTACCTCAGCAATGGATCTGTTACACTCAGGTCGCGCAACAATAAAAGTTTTGATGAGAAATTCTATCCCGTAAGAGAAGCTTTCGAAGGATGGAAAACCAATGCGGTTATTGACGGTGAGATCATTGTGCTGAACGAAAAAGGATTACCAGATTTTTCGGACCTGCAGCTCTGGCGCAGCGAGGCAGATGGCCGGCTTGCTTTCTATGCTTTTGATCTTTTATGGCTGGAAGGATATTCACTCATGCATCTTCCCATAGAAAAAAGAAAAGAAATACTTGGATCCATCATTCCTCCTGGGGATGCGGTAATCAAATTCAGTGAAACACTCGATGCAACAGGAGAAGAGGCTTTCCAACTTGCCGAACAGTTCCAGCTCGAAGGCGTGATGGCAAAAAAAGCCGGCAGCATTTACCTTCCCGGCAAGAGATCCAAAGACTGGCTGAAGATTAAAACGGAAAAAAGACAGGAGTTCATCATTGGAGGTTATACGCTTAATGAAGGCAGTAATAAATTGTTCAGCGCCCTGTTGCTAGGGATCATGGAAAAGGGAGCCTTTCATTTTGTGACACCCGTAGGCACGGGTTTCAATATGAAAATGCAGGAAATGATAGTGAAGAAATTGGAGCCTTTTAAAACCCTTGAATGTCCATTCACAACTGTGCCGGAATACAACAAGCCCTCACGCTTTCGTCCCAATCCGCCCAAGGCCAGCGTTACCTGGGTGAAACCAAAGATCGTGGCGGAGATCAGCTACAGGGAAATGACAAAGGACGGGGCAGTAAGACATCCATCCTTCAAAGGTTTGAGAGAAGACAAAAAACCGGTGGAAGTAGTGAAAGAAATTCCAGCGCCAACAGCGGAAGTGACCAAAGAAAACAAACATCACCGGAAGATCATTGCTGCTCCTCTCAAAAAAGAAAGAAAAACGCTTCTGAATCCAAAAGAAGAATCACAGACAAGACCTGTGGGCGGACATGAAATTAAATTTACCAATCTCAGTAAAGTCTTCTGGCCGGCGGAACAGGGTGTGATGAATGGAAAAAAGGGACAGGCTGTGACCAAGCGGGATCTCATCAATTATTATTACCAGGTTGCACCCTACATACTACCCTACATCAAAGACAAACCGCAAACCCTCAACCGCCATCCGAACGGCATCAACGGAAAAAGTTTTTACCAGAAAGATGTGAAGGGAAAAGCTCCTTCATGGATTGAGACCTATCCCTATTACAGTTATGCCGACCAGCGGGAAAAAGAATTCCTGGTTTGTACAAACGAAGCAAGTTTGCTTTATATCGCTTCCCTGGGATGTATCGAGATCAATCCATGGAGCAGCCGGAGAAATCATCCTGACAATCCTGACTGGTGCATCATTGACCTGGATCCCGATGGCAACAGTTTTGAACAGGTAATAAAAGCAGCGAATGTTACAAAGCAGGTGCTGGATGAAATTGGTGTGCCTTCCTATCCAAAAACTTCCGGTTCAACCGGTATTCATATTTACATCCCATTTGGCGCGAAGTACAGTTATGAAGATTCCAAGGAATTCGGACGAAGCCTCATGAAAATTGTTCATGATGAGATCCCGGGCTTTACATCTATCGAAAGAAAAACTGCCGACCGCAAAGGATGCATCTATCTTGATTTTTTACAGAACCGGCCGCAGGCTACTGTTGCGGCGCCCTATTCACTCCGTCCCAAACCCGGCGCCACGGTTTCCATGCCGCTATACTGGGAAGAAGTAAAAAAAGGTTTGAAGATGACTGATTTTCACATTTTCAATGCGCCTGACAGGCTTAAAGAAACGGGTGATATTTTCAAACCGGTTTTAGGTAAAGGCATCAATCTTCAGAAAGCCATCAAAAAAATGAAAGCGGTGTTTGATCTCCCTGCTCATAAAAATGAAAACTGATAAAAGCCTTTTTGGTTACTGGAGGCACACTGTTTTAGCTTTGCCGTTCATGAATTTTTTTATACGAAATAAAATTACTGCTGTGCTGCTGTTGTGTGGCTCTAGTCTCAATGCCCAGGATGCCAGCCCCGATACGGTTATAATAAGGGACAGTATTTCCATTGAAAAAGGAATTCATGGCAACCTCCTGAAAGATGACCCGGTCTATAATCCCAAGGCACCCGGATGGCTCGTTTCAACAAGGGTACTTTCCTCCAATGTTTTCAACTGGGCATTGAACCGGTATTATTTCAAGCAGGACTGGACGAGTTCCGGCCCGAGAGACTGGAAAAAAAATTTTCAAAGAAGTCCCGAATGGGATGATGATAATTTCGGGATCAATTTTTTAGGGCATCCTCATACGGGAAGTTTTTATTACAATGTTGCACGATCTAATGGTTTTGGTTTCTGGCAATCACTGCCCTACACCATCCAGGGAAGCCTGGTATGGGAATGGCTGGGCGAAAATGAACGTCCCTCCTACAATGACCTCATTAACACACCGCTCAGTGGTGCTTTTTTGGGAGAAGTGTTTTACCGGATCTCTTCCAGCCTGTATGACGACAGGAAACGCGGTGCGGTACGCATAGCACGTGAATCAATGGCTGCTATCATGAATCCTACAAGAGCATTTAACCGCCTAACTTCCGGCAAGCTCACAAGAGTTGTGCAGCAGGAAGTTTACCAAAAAGAACCCCTGCGCATATTAGCCAACGGTGGTATTCATATCGTGAACCCGGGCCCTGACCGTTTCAATAAATATGATGACAGGCAAACGAACCTCACTATGTCGATGCAGATCGATTATGGAGATCCTTTCGAAATAAGATCCAGGAAACCATTTGATGTATTCCGGTTCCAGGTAGAGCTTAGTGAAGGTGATGATGATAAGCTGATCGATAATGTGATGGGATTTGGATTGCTGCATGGTAAAACAAAAAGAAACCGCAGGCTCACAGGATTTTTCCAGCATTATGATTACTGGAGATATAACGAAGTGTTCGAACTCAGCTCAATGGGCTTTGGTGCCGGTATGATGCATAAGATACCACTGGGTACCAAAACCATCTTCCGGACGAACCTGCATGCTGCCCTGGTACCGCTTGCCGGCAACAACAACCCTTTCCTGCCCGATTCCACTGAGGGAAAGGCTTATAATTTCGGAGGAGGACTTCAATCTAAACTGGAAGGTTTTCTGGACATCAATCAACGGTTATACCTGGGCGTGAAAGCCTATCATTATTTCATCAATAATTATACAGGCGAACCAGGCAGGAGCCTTGTAGGCATCATCAAACCATCAGTAGCCCTTCGCATCATTGACAGGTTTCATATAGGTTTCGAACACCATATTTATCACAATGACCGCTACCGCCCGGGTGGGGGTGAGAAATTTCACATCTCCCGAACCGAACAGAAGATCGTCATGCAATGGCGCCTTAGCGAATATTAACCTTACCAGAATCAGTTTTCCGTTTGCAATTTCCCGGGCTGAATGAATTAATATTGTATTTAGCTTATGAAACTCACGACCTCGCTGCTTTTGATGATGCTTACCTTTTACGCTGGGCAGGTCCGTGCACAGTTGTGCCAGGGAAGCCTGGGTGATCCTATCGTCAATATCAGCTTTGGTTCGGGTACCAACCCGGGGCCTGCCCTTTCTGCAGCCGCTACCGGTTACCAGTACATGACGGTAGATTGCCCCAATGATGGTCAGTACGCACTTCGCAACCGCACCGATAATTGTTACGGGAGCTGGCACAGCCTTTCAAGTGATCATACAGGTAATACGAATGGTTACTTTATGCTGGTGAATGCCTCTTTTCAGCCCAGTGCTTTCTACCTTGATACGGTTGACCTTTTTTGCAGCAATACCACTTATGAATTCGCGGCCTGGGCCATCAATATGATGCGCACCACCACCTGCGGGGGTGCGGCCACCATCCTACCCAATCTTACATTCAGCATTGAGAACACGAATGGCGCTGTCATCCAGTCCTACAATACCGGCGATATGCCTGTTACATCATCACCTACCTGGAACCAGTATGGTTTTTTCTTTACTGCGCCTCCGGGTGTGAACAGGGTGGTATTAAGAATCACCAACAATGCGCCCGGCGGCTGTGGAAATGACCTGGCCATTGATGATATTACCTTCAGGCCATGCGGCCCGCTGGTGAATACAACAGTACAAGGCAATAACGGGTTGCTGGATCTTTGCCAGGGACAGGTAGCGCAATACATTTTTTCCGCTAACATCTCCACAGGTTTCGACAACCCGCTATTACA
Source organism: uncultured Flavisolibacter sp. (assembly GCA_964460925.1). Lineage (GTDB taxonomy): Bacteria > Bacteroidota > Bacteroidia > Chitinophagales > Chitinophagaceae > Flavisolibacter. Next base: position 5,026 of record CAYWSQ010000100.1, read on the forward strand.
ATGGCAGCAAAGAGTGAATAATGGAAACTGGACCGATTTGCCGGGTGCCAACAGCAATTCACTTATCGTAAATATTGACCCCTTCATTTCTACCGGCATTTACCAGTACAGGCTGGCAGTGTCCAAGCCTGAAAATGCCGGCATTGGTGTATGCAGGGTCAATTCCGGTATAACCACCATCCGCATCAATCCCAATCCTGTTGTGAACGTCCAGAGCAACAGCCCTGTGTGCCAGGACAACAGCCTGAATTTTTCAGCAAGCGGTGGAGATGATTATAGCTGGACCGGTCCCAATTCTTTGAGCGGGGGCGGACCCTTTGTTACCATTCCCAATGCGCAGCCCAACCAGTCAGGCAGGTATTATGTAACTGTAAGTACAGCTTTAGGTTGCAGCAAAAAAGATTCGATAGATGTGGTGGTGCATCCAAAACCTGTAGCGGCCATCACCCCTGCACAGGTTGATATCTGCGAGGGCGAACAGGTGAGCCTTTCCGCACAAGGTGGCACCAGTTACAACTGGCAGCCTTCAATGGGATTATCATCAACCAGTATTTCCAATCCCACTGCCATGCCATCCGATACGATCCTTTATGAAGTGATCGTAAGTAATCAATTTACCTGTTCAGATACGGCAACTGCGCTGGTCAATGTTGCCGCCAGGCCTGTTGCCAACGCGGGTCCAGACCGGGAGATCTTCCAGGGCCAGTCCATCAACCTCGGAGGTAGCGCCGGCGGATCCTACACTGGTTTTAGCTGGACACCGGATCATGCCATCAGTGCCACAGATATATTGAAGCCGGTGGTGAATCCATTATCGGATACGAGTTATATCCTTACAGTAAACTCGGCTTCCTGCGGCAGCGACAGTGATACGGTAGTTGTGAAAGTGTTTAAAGGTTTGTTCATTCCCACTGCATTCACACCCAATAACGATGGCCTCAATGATGCCTGGCGTATTCCCGGGCTGGGCATTTATAATGAGCACGAATTACTGGTGTTCAACCGTTATGGCCAGGTGATCTTTTCAACCAAAACCAACCAGGCCTGGGATGGACGCTACCGCGGACTGCCACAGCCTACCGGGGCCTATCCTTACCTGCTCCGGATCAAAGAAGGAAATATTGTAATGAAGGGACTGGTGATGATCGTGAGGTAAGCCTCTCGCAGCCAGAAGCCAGCAGCCAATAGATTACTGCGGCACACCTCCCACTCTGCCACCTTCCCTGGCAAATACAGAGAGGTTGCCATCTTGGTTATCCTGGGCGCCAAAAAATCCGATCCTTACATTTTTATTGTTGTAGATACCGATTCTTCCCCCGGAAGGTGCGGTAGAAAAACGGATGGTCTCCGCATCATTATTGAAGAGGGAGAAATAACCACCACCCCCCCTGGTATAAGTAAGCCAGGCCTGTCTTTTTCCCATTTTATCGTTGATGCGCATATAACCGCTGGCTTCGTCGGTGGAACCAAATTCAACGATCTCCGATGATTCTTCATTTAACAAAGCCATGTACCCGCCACCGCCTGCGGTCTGGGTGAGTTTGAAAATAGGCAGGCTGAATTCATCGAAAGTATTGATAGCGCCTGCACCGCCATTGCTTGTGAAAATGGAGACCAGCCTGCTCTTTTCAGGCGTCATGGTGTTGATCTCGCCATTGCCGGTGATATCACTGCTTTTAAGTTCAACCACCACGTTGCCCTTGTCGTCCACTACATGGATCTTTTTAGCCTGCAACAGGTCAGGAACGGATTGTTTGTTATTGAATGACATGAATAAGCCTGCTGCCAATACCAGGAAAAGGATCATGAAGGCTATACGGTAAAAACGGGTTTGCTTTTCAAGCTGAAGGATACGAAGTTCTAAAGGGTGCATGACTAAATTTTTGGCCAAGATAGTCCCGGCCAATGCTTTATGCAACCTCATCCGGCACCCGGAATCAGGACTTAGCAACCAGGTGAAAATATTTTTTGATGCTTTCCAAACATTTCATGCCGTTGCAAACCGATACAGGTTTCTTGTCTTCAAATATGAAAAATCCAGTATTGGCGCTGATGCTGTAATTCGATTGGGCTGATTCCAGTTTGATACCCTTGTCCACATTGGCTTTTACATCGATCTGGAATTTTTTGAAAAGCTCCTCCAGGTCCTGCTGATCCTTAAATGAGGCATTTACCAGGGTAACGTTCTTTTTGGAAAGCTGCCTGGATAAAAGTTCAAGTTGCTTTTGTTCTTCAGCGGCAAGAGGCGCTTTTTCATTCCACAACCTGAATACGATGTAGGTTTTTTCTTTGTTGAAACTTCTTTGCCCGGCCCAGGCATAACCATTGTTGCCGGCTTCAGCAACGGGAGCTTCAGCATTATTCTGCGCAGATACAGTGATGAATCCAAATAGCAGGCAAATGAAAAAAAACTGTTTCATAAATTTAATTTTCACTGAAATACGTAACATTTCGTAGAATGGCCAAGCCGCTCATCATTTCGAATCCATTATTTAAACCTAAAGGCTCCTAAAATCTTTTCACGACCTTAGATTAAATCATGGGCATGAACTCATCCGCAAATAAAAGACTCGGCATTGCACTGGTTGGTCTCGGCACTTACAGTACAGAAGAACTGGCGCCTGCACTCCAGGAAACAGTGCATTGTTATCTCGCGGGTATTGTAACGGGATCTCAAAAGAAAGCCAGTGAATGGAAAGAAAAATACAGGATCCCTGGAAGCAATATTTACAATTACGAAAACTTTGATTCCATCAGGGACAATCCCGAAATCGATATTGTATATATTGTTTTGCCCAATGCTCTTCACGCGGAATTTACCGAAAGGGCTGTGGCCGCCGGCAAGCATGTGATCAGTGAAAAGCCTATGGCCGTTACCGTTAGTGACTGCACCAGGATGATCGAGGCTTGCGAGGCAGCAGGTAAAAAACTTTCCATTGGCTACCGCCTGCATTTTGAACCCCACAACCAGGAAATGATGCGTATAGGCCAGGAACAAAGCCTGGGCAATATCAAAACAATCATTGCCGAACATGGCATGGCTGATACACAGGGCTGGCGCATAGATGCTGCCCTTGCCGGTGGAGGTCCGCTTATGGATGTTGGCATTTACTGCGTGCAGGCCTGCCGCTATGTTACCGGTCTCGAACCCATAGCTGTCACCGCCAGGGAATTGCCCAAATCAAGACCTGAAAAATTCAGCGAAGTGGAAGAGGCCCTTTCCTGGGAAATGGAATTTCCAGGAGGTATCATGGCTTATTGTAAAAGCAGTTATTCGGAGGTGCAGAATATACTGAGGGTGGAAACGGATAAGGGCTGGGCTGAACTGCAGCCGGCGTATAAGTACAGAGGACTAAAAGGGGCAAATTCCCAGGGTAAAATGGATTTTCCTGAGATCAACCAGCAGGCCAGGCAGATGGATGATTTTGCTCTGGCAGTTAAAAACAACCGCCCTTCACCCGTACCAGGTGAAATGGGAAGACAGGATGTGAAGATCATGCAGGCGATCTATGAATCCATGAGAACCACACGAAGGGTGGTGATTGATTAATTCCTTTTGTGCTTCCGGATATTCTTCTTCACCTCATCCGGGCAGTGCTCAATGATTTCGTTGATGATATGATGGATCTGCTGGGAGTGTAAGGGTTTGGTAACAAAACCCGCATTATAATTCCTGGCAAAATGCGCATCAGCAGGCATGGTGGATGTGGAGAAAAGTACCGCGGGAAGGTCTTCGAAACCATCCATGGTCCTCAGGCGCTTAAGCGTTTCCTTGCCATTCAGCTTCGGCATGTTGATGTCAATGATTGCAAGACAGGGTAAAGGTTGAAAGGGGTCCAGCTTTTCCACGTAATTCAGTAATTCGCGGCCATCGGGAAAAGTAAGCAGTTCCACATTCTGTGCATGGTCTTCAAAAGCCTGGCGAACGAGGTCAATATCGTCCACGTCATCATCTGCATACAGAACAAGGCTTTTTGGTGGTTGGGGTTGAGTCATGGTTGCTGATATTATACAATATTAAGGATGCGGACACAAATAAAAAACAAGATGATGAAGATCGTAAAGATGAATGGGCAATGGTGAATGGTCAAGTCAAAATTCAAAAGTCAAAGTCGGTAGTCGGTAGTCAGTAGTCAGTTGCCGGGAATGTCGTGTACCAAACTCACGATTCACGATTCACTGCTCCAGCCTTCGCTAAAGCTTCG
>CAYWSQ010000100.1:9240-11294 GCA_964460925.1 uncultured Flavisolibacter sp.
CACCACTCCCCTTCCTGATCTGGGGCGCTATCCCTTTCCCATTGCATTATCACTTAAATCCCTTATTTGAACCTGGTCAAGATAAGGCTGAAGCATCTCCGTACTATCCGAGGTGCGAACCTCCTCGATGATTTTCCTGTATTCGCTGTAAATCAGCTCCACATAAAAACCATGCAATTGAAACAACATGGAAACACGGTCTTCCAGCCTGCATTTGCCAATATAGACGCCATGCTTGTGCAGCACTTCGAACTGGAGTTCCTCCAGTAGCCGGGCGAACTCGGTCATGGAAAGGGCTTTCCTGGTCATTTGGTTAAGGTGTAAATTTCAAATGCTGAATTCTGCAAAAAAACAGCCAATAAAAATGATTGCCGGGTGAAGATAGGCCCTGTAGCAATTGTAACAAAACCGATATAAAAACTTAAAGAGGGAATTCTACCATTAGTGAACATCCTTTGCCTGGCTCTGATTCAATTTCGATCTGCCCACCCAACACTTCGGTGCGGCTGATCATGTTGGTGATGCCAACGCCCCTGCTTTTTTTCCTCACATCAAAACCTTCCCCATTATCCTTGATATTGAGGGCAATGGTTTCCGAAGTGCCTACCAGCATGATATCCACCCTTGATGCCCTGGCGTACTTCAGTACGTTGGTCAGTTGCTCCTGCGCGATCCTGTAGATGGTTGTCATCAGGTCCTGGCTGATCTTTTCATTATTGATGCCATAGGTGAAGAAATGCGCTTCAAGCCGCCTGGTGGCATTTACTTCATCTACCAGTTCCTTGATACTGTCCTTGATATCGCTCTCTTCAATTTTTGGGGAACTCAGGGTTTTGGAGAGTGTTCTCAAAGCCTCTATGCAATAGTTGACCTGCTGCACTGAACGCAGCAAAAGTTTTTTATTAGTGTATTCTTCGGTCAGTGCAAGTTCATTGTAAAGTTTTACCGTGGTGAGCACCTGGTTCACATTATCGTGCAGTTCCCGCCCGATCTCGGAGCGCTGTTTTTCCTGCGCGTCAAGCGTGGCTTTGATAATCTGGTTCTTCAGCCTTCGGCGTTCATCCTCTATCTTTTCTTCCAATTGAACCTGTTCAGTAATATCCTTTCCCCGTACACATACATGGGTAACGAGTCCTGAATCATCGGGCATGGGATAATAACCCAATTCAAACCATGTGTCAACGCCTAACTGGGGGTAAAGAAGCTGGAATTTGGTGGGAAGGTTGGACAGGGCATCAGCCACATGCCGCTTCGTACTTTCAATCCGTTCGGCATGTACAAAATCGAAATAGTCATCGCCTACCACCGGCATCCTGCCGGTTTGCCTGAGCACCGCTTCCTCAGCAGCCTTATTGATATAGATAATCTCTGACTTCCTGTTCAGAATAATGATACCGTCCTGAAGAATATAAAGAGCACGCTCCAGGGGATCTTTTAAACCGTAGTTGTAAGAAAAGGGCGCTGGTTGTGTATTCATGGTCAGGTCTGGTGATTGAAAACAAGCTACAAAGAGAAGGCAGTTATTCCAGACCAACTCCATTTAATCGGTTAAAACAGGGATTAGATAGACAAAGTAGGTAATTATCCCTATTTTATCCCATCTGTTTCCTGACCAGCCCGCCTAAAACTTTCAACCCGTATTCGATATCCGCATCCCATTCATGACCATAACTGAGCCGGATGCAGTGCCGGAAATCGCCGGAAGCGGAAAAGATCTGTCCCGGTGCAATGGATATTCCGTATTTCATTGCTTCCTGGTAGAGGATATAGGCATTTACTTTTTTCGGCATCTCAACCCACAATACAAATCCTCCTGTTGGCCTGCTCAGCCGGACTTCTTCCGGGAAAAAATCTATGATGCCCTGCACATACCTAAGGCACTGCTTATGAAGGGCGGATCTCAGCTTTTTCAAATGATATTCATAACGTCCTATGCCCAGGAAATGCGCCATAGCCACCTGCGTAAGTGTGGTACCGCTGATGGTATCCACCTGTTTACAATTCTTTACCTGCTCGGCAAACCTGCCAGGGATACACCAGCCAATGCGGTATCC
>CAYWSQ010000100.1:11304-12806 GCA_964460925.1 uncultured Flavisolibacter sp.
CCCGGCGCAAGGGATTTGGAAATGGAGGAACAATGCATCACCCAGCCTTCTGTATCATAACTCTTGCAGGTACGCGGACGGTGTTTGCCAAAATATAGCTCACCGTAGATATCGTCTTCTATGAGTGGAATGCGAAAGGAGGTGACCAGGTCAACCAGGGCTTTCTTTTTCGCATCCGGCATGCAGGAGCCGAGTGGATTATTGAAATTAGGAATGAACACACAGGCTTTAATGTCAAATTCCCTGATGGCCTTTTCAAGATAATGTAGATCGATGCCATCTACGGGATCGGTAGGGATTTCCACAGCTTTCAATCCCAGGCTTTCCAGTAATTGAAAGATGCCGAAATAGGTGGGGCTTTCTATAGCCACTGCATTGCCCGGCACCGTTACAGCTTTCATGCACATGACCATAGCTTCCATGCATCCCGCCGTAATGATGATCTCACCGGGTTCGATCTTACCTCCCCAGTTGAATGAAAGCCTGGCCACCTGTTTGCGCAGCTCTTCATTCCCCTGTGTATGTTCGTAATTAAGGCAATGATATTTTGAATTGCGCAGGGCGTGTACTACCGATTTATTAATGCGTGCCGCGGGCAGCAGGTTCACCTGCGGGGCCGCTATAGAGAAATTGATCAGGTCTTCCGCGCTGATATTCCGGTACACGTTGGCAATCATTTCCTGGGTACTTACATCACTTAACACCGGCTCGGGTTGAACCACTGTTAACTTGCCAGGGAACCGTTTGTTATTGAAGCGTACATAATATCCCGATTTGGGCCGGGCTTCTATCAGTCCCTTTCCTTCCAGGTGATAATAAGCCTGGAAGGCAGTGCCCATGCTGATACCATTCTCTTCCGACAACACACGTACGGAGGGAAGTTTGTCGCCGATCCGAAGTACTTCCTGTTGTATCATCTGCTCAATGCCTTCGGCAATCTGCAGGTATTTATGTTCTTTCTGGACTGTTTCCATAAAATCTGATCTAGTCAAATTTAAAAAATCTGCATCTGTTTCAAAGAAAGAAATTTTAGTTGGTTTGTATAGCTAACGATGCCCTGCGCGGCTGCTTATTTATGAATAAAAAAAAGATCATCATGGAAACGATCCTTGACATCCCCGTTCGTAAGACCCATCATTCACGCCTTGGACAAGTAAACTGGAAGCAGGCGGAATTTGGTAAATATGTTTCTGACCATATGTTCATTTGCCAGTATAAAGATGGCAACTGGCAGGAACCCCGCATTGAGCCTTTTGCAGATATCTCTCTTTCACCCACTGCCCTGGCCCTTCATTACGGGCAGTCTGTGTTTGAAGGCATGAAAGCTTTCAGGATGGAAGATGGTCATGTGAATATTTTCAGGATTGAAAGGCACCATGAAAGACTGAACCGCTCGCTGGACCGCATGTGCATGCCTTCCATACCTTACGAGTTGTTTGAATCAGCCCTCACCAGGCTGGTAGAGCTTGATGCAGCCTGGGTGCCTGAAGGCGGCGATGTTG
>CAYWSQ010000101.1:0-12797 GCA_964460925.1 uncultured Flavisolibacter sp.
TCATTAGGCATACCGACATTATGAAGGGGGGAAGACTGGCACTTGCAATCAGTGATAAACCATCTTCAATATTTGGAACTACAGCGTCACAGCTTTCTGTTCCTGTAATTGACAGGGACCTGATTGTTCCGGTTCCCTATTTCAATCAATCCACCTATAAATTCAGGGATTCACTTTTAGTTCAAATAGAAAACATCGACAGGGCGGCAATAATTTATTACCGCCTGGTTAGGCCGGATATTCGTTCCATGTTTGTAAAATATGAAGGTCCCTTTTCGGTTGACCAGTCCTGCCAGGTGCAGGCTTATGCCATGAAAGGAAAAATAATGAGTAAGGTGGTTGACCAGACCTTTCACAAACTACCCAATAATTATATAGTTCATGTGTTATCGAATGTTCACCCGATGTACACGGCCGGCGGACCAGAATCACTGGTTGATGGCATCAGCGGAGATGTAAACTGGAAGACCGGTAACTGGCAAAGTTATTTTGACCAGGATTTTGAGGCTGTTGTGGACCTGCAGCGGGAAATGGAAGTAGGTGAAGTGGGCCTGCATGTATTGCAGGATGTGAGTCCCTGGATCCTGTATCCTTCCGAAGTGATTGTTTATGCCAGTGACGACGGTATTTCATTCAGGGAGCTCGGCAGAAAAAAACCCGGTGTGCCTGTTGAAATGGAAAGAATAGAAACCATGGATATACTGTTGCCGGTGAAAGTGAAGACAAGGTATCTGAAAATAAAAGCGATAAGCGGTGGAAAGTTACCCACCTGGCATGAAAGTGCAGGCAACCCCAGCCATCTTTTCGTGGACGAAATAATTGTTAAGTAAATCTATATTCTGACCTTTTCACCTGTTAAATCCTCAATTTGAACGATGTACTAACATCAAATACCAATAATTGCACGTAAATTACGTTATCGTTCGAGCGACATTTGAAACAGTAACTAATTCCAATATAAAAACGAAAAAAACATGTGGAAAAAACTTTTATCGATTCTAACAGGAGTGAAAAACCCCAAACCTGCCTATGCATTGGTGCCTAAGCAGCAACCCAATACAAGGCTGCCACAGAAGAAGATGAACTAACGAAATAAGCGAGAGGGTCCCACAAGGGGCCTTTTTCGTTTTAGGAGCAAGGTTCAAGGTGCAAGGTGCAAGACTTGCTTACACAACTACTCTCCGAAAATGGAATCCAATATTTACTAAGCTTTTCTTAGCTTCACCTTTCTCCATAATTTATTAATCAAAATCTCATCCTTCAGCTTTCGAGCCCTGCTAAAACGGGTTTCAGTCTGTCTTATTAAATAAGAAATGATGAAATTTTACATTGCTGTTGATTCTATTCCATGCAATTTGAGTCTTTCCGTCTTACATTCTCAATTCCTGGCTGAGCTTTGCGATGAATCCATTGAGCATTTTTTGTTCTTCAATTACATCTTCAAGTAGTTGTATCCTTAAGTTTGCGTCACCCAGATTTGCCATTTGGGTAAGAATAATTTGTGTTTCAAATTCATATGTGGAACCCAGTGCGATTTCAAGGAAACGGTCATATTCCTTGCGGCTTCTCCTGCTACAACCTTCAGCAATATTGGATGGAACTGAAACGGCGGATTTTATCAGCTGTGTTCCAATCATATACCTTTCACTTGTTGAAAGTGTCTTAATAAACTGAAAACTTTTGCCAGTCATTTCCATACCCTTTATCCAGATTTTCAATTGTTTAAAATTTGTCATGATTTTTTTTATCAAAAAAAGAACCCTGGTAATCTTATCCCAAAAGAAAAATCCCATCAAAAAATGGGATTTTTCTCATTGTTGTTTCTTCTGTTTTGCAGTTGAACCCTTGATCCTTGGTCCTCACTCCTTGAACCTTGCAGCTACGCTATCGTCACCTCCCCATCCAAATACACATCCTGTATCGCGTTCAGCATGTTCACGCCGTCGGCGAATGGACGCTGGAAGGCTTTGCGGCCGAGGATGAGGCCCATGCCGCCTGCACGTTTATTGATAACCGCAGTTGTGATGGCTTCCACCATATCACTTTCACCCTTGCTTTCTCCACCACTGTTGATGAGTCCCACCCGACCATTGTAACAATTCAGCACCTGGTAGCGTGTGAGATCAATAGGATGGTCTGTTGTTAATTTTTCATATACCAGCTTATGCGTTTTGCCATGCTTGGTGGCATTGTAACCGCCATTGTTGGTTGGAAGTTTTTGTTTGATGATATCAGCCTGCAGCGTTACGCCAAGGTGATTGGCCTGGCTGGTCATATCCGCGGAAGTATGGTAGTCCACACCATCTACTTTAAAACTATTGTTGCGCAGGTAACACCAGAGAATGGTGGCCATGCCCAGCTCATGTGCGTATTCAAAAGCTTCAGCAACTTCTTTCAACTGCCTTGCACTTTCCGCGCTGCCCCAGTAAATGGTAGCACCCACTGCCACAGCACCCATGTTCCAGGCGCTTTTGATGGTGCCGAACATGGTCTGGTCAAAACGGTTAGGCATGCTCAAAAATTCATTATGGTTGATCTTAACCACGAAAGGAATTTTATGAGCGTATTTACGGCTCATGATACCCAGTACACCATAGGTGGAGGCAACGGCGTTACAGCCGCCTTCCATGGCCAGCTTGATGATATTTTCAGGATCAAAATAAATGGGATTGGGTGCAAAGGAGGCGCCTCCGCTGTGCTCTATGCCCTGGTCAACAGGAAAGATGCTGCAATAACCGGTGCCACCAAGACGACCATGGTTCAGCAGGGTCTGCATGCTGCGCAATACCTGGTTGTTACGGTTACTGCTGATCCAGCTCTCATCCACATGGTTGGGAGAGGGGAGGTGAAGCGTTGATTTGTCAATTGTTTTGCAGGAATGATTCAAAAGGTACTCGGCCTGGCTGCCGAGCAGTTCAGTGATTTTCGACATGATCGTTAGGTTTTATTTATATAGCAAGTTCGAAGGGGCAAATATAGAAGTTCAAAGTTGAAAGTTCAAAGTCAGCCTTTTTTCATGGAACAATCAAATATTGAATTGCCGGAGTATGTAAACCGCAAAGAACGCAAAGAGCCTTTGCACATCATAATTAATGGATTGTAAAACGCAAAGAAGACGCAAAGAAAGTTCGAAGGGGCAAATATAGAAGTTCAAAGTTGAAAGTTCAAAGTCACCTTTTTTTTATGAAACAAGCAAATATTGAATTGCCGGAGTATGTAAACCGCAAAGAACGCAAAGAGCCTTTGCACATCATAATTAATGGATTGTAAAACGCAAAGAAGACGCAAAGAAAGTTCGAAGGGGCAAATATAGAAGTTCAAAGTTGAAAGTTCAAAGTCACCTTTTTTTTATGAAACAAGCAAATATTGAATTGCCGGAGTATGTAAACCGCAAAGAACGCAAAGAGCCTTTGCACATCATAATTTATGGATTGTAAAACGCAAAGAAGACGCAAAGAAAGTTCGAACAATCTTTGCGTCTTCTTTGCGTTTCCTTTGCGCGCTTTGCGGTTCCTATCTTTTATTAAGAATTCCTGTTGATGCAATTAAGGTCCTCGAAGGCTGTCTCGAGTCTTTTAATAAAACTTTCTTCCGCTTTTCTCAGCCATACACGCGGATCATAGTATTTTTTATTAGGCTTGTCATCACCTTCAGGATTGCCAAGCTGTCCCTGCAGGAATCCTTCATTCTTTTTATAAAACCCCAGGATGCCATCCCAGAAAGCCCATTGAAGGTCGGTATCAAGGTTCATCTTGATCGCTCCATAACCAATCGCTTCCCTGATCTGGTTCTGAGGGGAGCCACTGCCACCGTGGAATACAAAATAAACAGGCTTGTCGGCCGTATTGTATTTCTGTTTGATGAAATCCTGGCTATTCTTCAGGATATCCGGGCGCAACTCCACGTTACCCGGCTTATACACCCCATGTACATTACCAAAGGCAGCAGCAATGGTGAAGAGATTTCCGACTTTTTTCAGTGACTCGTAAGCATAGGCCACTTCTTCAGGCTGGGTATAGAGTTTATCATTTTCAACGCCGCTATTGTCAACACCGTCTTCCTCACCACCAGTTACACCCAATTCAATTTCGATACTCATGCCCAGGGGCGCCATTCTTTTATAAAACTCAACTGATGTTTGAATATTTTCTTCGATCGGTTCTTCTGAAAGATCCAGCATATGAGAGCTGAACAAAGGTTGCTGCTTCTCCTTATAAAACTGTTCCCCGGCATCCAGCATGCCACTGATCCAGGGCAGCCATTTTTTGGCCGCGTGATCGGTATGGAGCACAACCGGCACTCCATAATATTTGGCAACGTTGTGAATATGCAGCGCACCTGAAACTGCACCGGAGATATTTCCCTGCAACTGGTCATTAGGCATTCCCTTGCCGGCAATAAACTGGGCACCGCCATTGGAGAATTGGATGATCACGGGAGAATTGACCTTCGCAGCCGTCTCCAGCGTGGCATTAATACTGTTGGTTCCAATGGTATTAACTGCAGGAAGGGCAAAACCATTTTCTTTTGCGTCTTTGTAAAGCGCTTCGAGTGCTTCGCCATGAAGCACACCGGCATTGTATTTTTTCATTTGTTCTTTTGGGTTTAAAAATGAAGCACTACCCAAAAGCAGGCAATCATTATAAGTGCCGCTAAGTTAACCTAAAACGGGCTAAGGGAAAGATAACAGAAATCAGGAAATAATGGGAGGGAGATCATATCAATCCGTCATCTTACCAAGATTGCGCTGAATCCTTGAAAGGTGTGGTTTCAGCGTATAGCGCAACATCTGTTTCACCAGTTCACCCATGCTGGTACAACGGGTAAAGGGTTTGTACTGGTAATATTCAGCCAGCTCATGGCGGAGCTGGTAATTTTTATCTTCAGTAGAAAGCGTATCATATTTCATGATGTTAAGCAGGTCCATCATCCGGTAACGCGAAGCAGCCAGCCTGTAAGCAATCAGTGTTCTTTCTTCAGCCTGGTATTGTTCAATGGAGTCTTTGTTGAGATATTTCAGTGTTAAATCAACGAATGGCAGGTTTTCCTTGAAGAACTGCGGCAGGTACAAATTTTTTCTTCCTTCATAAGACTGCTGGTCAAAATCAATCGCGCGGATGCGGTACTGGTAGTCCTCGATATCAGGAATAATATTCACTACGTAATTATAGCTGCGCATATCACCCAGCAGCCGTATGAAGCATCGTTCGTTGAATTTTACAAACTCCTTGGCAAGCCGGATCTTGTTGGTCTCAGGCCGGTCGAGGTAATCCCTTACAAATACATCTCCCGGCAGGCCCGGAATATGTTCTTCCACCAGTGTATCCTTGCCAGAAAGAAAACTGATATGGTTAGGAGAGAGGAGGTGCTCGAGTTCCAGTCCGTAAATACGGGAAGCATCTTCCTTCTTGATATAATAATGATCGTAATTATCGTTGTAACGGTTCACGATGCGAATGCGGAAGGGATTGGAGTTACCGAAAGTGCAGTAATCGATGCGGGCCACATCCAGGTGCTTGGTAAATGAGAAATCTCCTTCGGTCTTGATGATCGCATAAAGGTTGATCAATCCCTCCTTCAGGTACTCCCAGTCCTTCATATCATAAAGCGCTTTTTCCCAGAGCGTTTCTTTTCCATATTTATCCTTCAGCGGAACGGAATAGGTGATATTGAGCAGGTCCTGGTAAGTGACCGGCAATGACATTTCCCGTCCGTGCAGTTTGAGATAGGATCTCAATCCCTTGCTTACGGGGAAAAATGGTTTCTTCCTGGAGGGTTTATCGGCTTCCTGTTGTTCCCTTTGCTGCATGCCTTAAAGATAATCCCGTAGCTGTTTAAAATAGGCAGGAGCTTTTATGAGCCTGCTTCCATACCAACTGAACATTTCACCATCAACCAACATCACCTTCATGCCCGAAAGCAGGTTTTTTAGCTGGTCAGCATGTGATTGTTTGAAAGGATAGGGTTCAGATGAAAGAAGCAAAAGTTCAGCACCGGAATCCCTGATCGCTTCAATGGATATCTCAGGGTAGCGTTGATGTTTTTCAAATACATTGACCAGTCCTGCCTGTTTCATCATATCGCTAATGAAAGTATCACCGCCCACTGTCATATAAGGTTCCTGCCAGATCAGGTAACAGGCGTTTACAGGTTTTAATTGCAGTTCCTTAAAGCCGGATTCGATTTGAGAGATTATTTCAGCAGCCACTTCATCTCTACCGGTGATCAAACCTATTGATTTGATCATTTCAACCGCATCTTCCAGGTTGTTGACATCACTCACCCATACCGGAACATGTGCTGCTATTTCTTCTACCTTTTCTTTCAGGTTTTCTTCCTTGTTGGCGATTACAAGAGATGGGGATAGTTCAATAATTTTCCGGAGATCAGGATTTTTGGTCCCACCGATCCTGGTTTTAGTACGAAACCATTCAGCCGGGTGTACACAAAATTTGGTAATGCCAATTACCTCTGATTCCAGGCCCAGGTCAAATAATAATTCACTTTGGGATGGCACCAGTGATATGATCTTTTGAGGTGTTGACTCCAGGTAAATTTTTCTGTTCAACTGGTCAGTGAATTCAGGCAATGAAATTTTTTTTGAGTTGAAATAAGGTTAATGAATCAAATTTAGATTTTTTCACCGCAGAGAAAATGAGGTATGAAGATTACGCGGAGAGATGCTAACAGCCATTGGCCATTGGCTTTTTTGAACTTAACTATCACCGCCCCCTGCTTTGCCTTTCAGCAAGCAGGAGGACAGAGGATTCTTCCATGTTTTCATCGGATTGGAAGAAGGTGATAGGTTAACAGTCTTCTTTTTCGAACGGTTTAGTTTTCAGAGGACTGGACGGTTCACAAAGGATTGGATTCAAAAACGGGATTTCTTCGGTCGCCGTAGCCTTGGCGAAGGCGACTTTTAGGATCTGGATCGTTGGTTTTTTCTTCGGTAGCCGAAGCTTTAGCGTAGGCTACCTGCGGTCGCCGTAGCTTTAGCGAAGGAGACCACAGACTTGGATTCGTTGGTTTTTCAGAGAATCTTGTTCCTAAAAAGGAGAAGTTGATTGATATTGGATTCTAACCTTGGTCTTTAAAAGGAATTGGATAGTTTCTTACTGGACGGTTTTGGATTTCGGATCTGGATTTTTGGTTTCAGTCGCCGTAGCTTCAGCCAAGGCGACTTTTTTCTCAGGATATTGGATGTTCATATCAATCAACTTCCAATACAAAGCTACTCGGCCGTACAACTCAATACAATTGCAGTTTTGCCCTGTTTTGATCGTATGGTAATTACTGCAATCATCGTAAACCATCGAATAAAATGCTCGTATTATAACGGAGGTGCGTATTGAAAATATACGAACGCAGAAAAACGCAAAACCTTTGAACCAGCGTATATTTTCCTGTGTGCTTTACGTATTCTGCTGTCAGAAAATTTTTTACAGCACATTATCATTTCTTATGTATACGTAAGATTACGAATGGAAGTCCTGGACAATTTTCAACATTGCTGCGGTTTACCGCATAAGTGAATTTCCTTAGCCTGGAGATATAATGAATTAGTTTCATTAAAAAAACCGTTCACAGGAACGGTTTTTTTTCGTGTAATTGATTGCACAATTATTTAGGCCAGGGCCTGGAGTACATCATACTTGGTCACAATATGCCAATGGCCGCTTTCATCCTTTGCCATCACAGCCCCATTCTCTTTATTGATCAGGGAACCAATCTTTTCCACCGGTGAATCCAGCGCCACGAAAGGAAAAGGCTTTTCCATCATGTTGAAGATCTTTTCCGTTTTGATCTCAGGATTGCTGAATACTTTCTGAAACAATCCTTTTTCGCTGATAGAACCTATCATTTCCCCTTTTGCATCCACCACGGGTATGTGCTCAATATCATATTTACCCATCAGTTCAACCGCTTCTGCAACTGATTGCGTTGATTCCACCGTAATCAGCCTTTGTTTGCCTCTTGCATTCACCACATCCTTGAAAGTTTTCACATCAAAGAACCCGCGTTCGGCCATCCACTGGTCGTTATATACTTTCGCTACATAACGGCTGCCATGATCATGCAGGATGGCGACCACGAGGTCTCCTTTCTTTAATTTGTTCTTGAGCTGCAGCAAACCCGTGATACAGCTACCCGCGCTGTAACCACAGAAGAGTGCTTCCTCACGGGCCAGTTTTCTTGTCATCACCGCGCCATCCTTATCAGTCACCTGTTCAAAATGATCGATCACGCTCATGTCGTAATTCTTCGGCACAAAATCTTCTCCGAATCCTTCTGAAATGTAAGGATGCACTTCATTCATATCAATCTCACCGGTGCGGAAATATTTGGTAAGCAATGAACCGTAAACATCAATGGCCCATACCTGGATATTTGGATTTTTTTCCTTGAGGTATTGGGCAGTGCCCGTAACCGTTCCTCCTGTTCCCGCGGTTACAACCAGGTGGGTGACCTTGCCATCGGTTTGTTCCCAAATCTCCGGTCCTGTGGTTTCATAATGAGCGAGACGGTTGGCCAGGTTATCATACTGGTTCATCAGGAAAGCATTGGGAATTTCTTTTTCAAGGCGTGCAGCAACTGAATAATAACTGCGCGGATCATCCGGCTCCACATTGGTAGGGCAGATAATTACTTCTGCACCTAGTGCACGGAGGATGTCAGCTTTTGATTGTGATTGTTTATCGGTAGTGGTGAAAATGCATTTATATCCCTTTACCACCGCGGCCATGGCCAGCCCCATACCTGTATTGCCGGAAGTACATTCAATGATAGTGCCCCCTGGTTTGAGTTTGCCTTCTGCTTCTGCCACTTCCACCATTTTGAGGGCCATACGGTCCTTGATGGAATTACCGGGATTGAAATATTCCACTTTGGCATATACATCGCAGGGAAGGTCCTTCGTAATCTTATTGAGTTTAACCAGTGGGGTATTCCCGATGGTCTCGAGAATATTATTTTTTACATCCATTGCAATCGTTTATTTGGCCGCAAAAGTAAGGAAAGCTATTGGCTTATCGCCATTGGCCAATGGCGAGAGAAGCTTAAAAACCGGTCATCCAAAAAATATTGAAAAAGGAAAAATGAAAATCATTTTTATTCTATTTCGAATACCAAAGGAATGTCAGAATCCCGGACAATTGCCAACAGCCATCGGCCAACAGCCAAAAGCTATATTTTCGCCAAAATCTCTCCACCATGAGCTATGATCCTATAAAATATAAAACACCTACCGGTAATATCCTTGTTTGCAAAGGCTGGATACAGGAAGCAGCTTTGCGCATGCTGCTCAATAACCTTAACCCTGAAGTGGCAGAACGCCCGGATGATTTGATTGTATATGGAGGAAGGGGAAAGGCTGCCAGGAATTTTGAAGCACTCGATAAAATCATTGCCGGATTAAAAAGACTGGAGAATGATGAATCATTACTCATTCAGAGCGGCAAACCCGTGGGCATACTCAAAACGCATAAGGATGCACCGCGTGTGCTGATCTCCAATTCACAACTCGTTCCCAACTGGGCCAACTGGAAACATTTTGAAGAACTGGAGCGCAAGGGACTGATGATGTATGGACAGATGACCGCAGGAAGCTGGATCTATATCGGCTCACAGGGCATTGTACAGGGTACTTATGAAACCTATGCAGCTGCGGCTGACAAACATTTCGGAGGTACACTGAATGGTACACTCAATGTAACCGCGGGCCTGGGCGGCATGGGTGGAGCTCAACCTCTTTCCATAACCATGAATGAAGGTGTGGCACTTGTAGCGGAAGTGGAAGAATGGCGCATCAATAAAAGACTTGAAACAAAATACCTTGACGAAAAGATCACAGACATTAACGAAGCCATTGATAAAGCAATGGAATATAAAAAGCAGGGAATCGCGAAAAGCATTGGTGTGCTTTGCAACGCGGTGCACCTGCTGGAAAAACTCGTTGAAAGAAATATCATTCCTGATACACTCACCGACCAGACCTCTGCGCATGACCCGTTGATCGGTTACTGGCCGCATGAGATTTCTATGGAGGAAGCAAAGGTGCTCCGTGACAGTGATCCCGAAAAATACCTGGAGTATGCCTATCGTTCCATGTACCGCCATGTGGAGCTGATGCTGCAATTACAGCAGCAGGGAGCCATCACTTTTGATTATGGAAACAATATCCGTGCAAGGGCATTGGAAAAAGGATTGAAGAACGCGTTTGACTTCCCCGGGTTTGTACCGGCTTATATCAGGCCACTGTTTTGCGAAGGCAAAGGTCCTTTCCGCTGGGCAGCCTTAAGCGGTGATCCTGCAGACATTGCAGTAACGGATGAACTTATTTCAAAAATGTTCCCGCAGAATGCTTCGCTGCAGCGCTGGCTGAAACTGGCAAAGGAAAAAATCGCCTTCCAGGGTCTCCCTGCACGCATCTGCTGGCTGGGACAGGGAGAAAGAGAGAGGGCAGGGCTGGCATTCAATGAGCTGGTAAAAGAAGGCAAAGTAAAAGCGCCGATCGTTATCGGCAGGGATCATCTTGATACGGGATCTGTTGCCTCACCCAACAGGGAAACTGAAGCCATGATGGATGGAAGTGACGCGGTTGCTGACTGGCCCATATTGAACGCGCTGGTGAATACAGCAGGTGGTGCCAGTTGGGTAAGCCTCCACCATGGAGGTGGTGTGGGAATGGGTTACAGCATTCACGCGGGTATGGTAATCGTTGCAGATGGAACTGACGATGCCGCTGCCCGGCTTTCAAGAGTTTTAAGGAATGATCCGGGCATGGGCGTCATACGTCATGCAGATGCCGGTTATGAACTGGCAAAGGAAACAGCGGCCAGGCATGGATTGGGAATGTAGGGAGAGAAGCTGCGAGCTGCGAGAGGGAGGTCGCGAGTATTGATATTCATCCCTATCTCTATTATGAATGACTCCATAGAATATCTAATACAATATTGAAAATCGGGTTGTATCTCGCAGCTCGTAGCTCATAGCTCGCAGCTTAACCTGGCTCTTTGCACCTAACGTATCAGTACCGTGGTTCCCTTTCTTGTATGGATCCTTCCATCCGCACCTACACCACTGGCCACCCACACGAATGTTTGCGTGGATTGTAATACTCCTTTGATGCGTCCATTCCATCCCTGGATTCCGGATTTGCTTTCGTAAAGGAGTTGTCCCCAGCGGTTAAATATCCTGAAGTAATGCAGTTCTTTCATCCCCATCAGCGTAGGCCGTAAAATATCATTCTTCCCATCATCATTGGGTGTGAA
The DNA here is from genome assembly GCA_964460925.1 of uncultured Flavisolibacter sp. Taxonomy (GTDB): domain Bacteria; phylum Bacteroidota; class Bacteroidia; order Chitinophagales; family Chitinophagaceae; genus Flavisolibacter. Next base: position 11,271 of record CAYWSQ010000101.1, read on the forward strand.
TGCTGTGGGCACATAGATCTCCGCGGCTTTTACTGTTTTTACCATTTGTGTATCCACCGTTACACAGCCTGTATTGGTGGTAAGACTGATGGTATAGGATCGGTCAGTGGAACTGGTGAACACCGGTTTGTAAGTGTTCGCATTATCAAGATCTATTCCTGGTGACCACACACAGCTTTCCCCGATGTTTCTTGCATTGAGACCATAAGGCAGATCAATGATAGCATAAGCAACTGGGTATGTGATACCCGGCACCGGCTTATCAATGAAAATGGTTTTTGTTTTGGTATTCACCCTGCAGCCCAGGTCACTGAACAATTGTGCATGGTAATTACCCGAAACATTCGCCCGGTAGCGTACCAGGTTGGCATTGCTGATAGGCACACCATCGCGGTACCACTGAATACTATCGGCTGGTGAAACCCATAGTACTGAACTGTCAGGACTGTCAATACAATAAGCATCCTTGCCAATCAACTCGATGGAATCGATCAGCGATGCTGAATTCACTCTCACCGTGTCGGTATCAAGGCAACCGCCGCCACCGCTCCTTACGGTAAGAACATAAGTGGTGGAAACATTGGGTTTGGCTGATGGATTGGCGATATTGGGATTACTCAATCCTGTTGCCGGACTCCAGCTATACACAAGTCCCGGTTTGGCATTGGCACCGATAGTTACCGGCGTAACGCCACAATACAATGTATCAGGACCGGCAGCAGCGGTCAGCGTAAGTGTATCGAGCAGTTTGGCATACAGTGTATCCATACAACCATAACCGTTATAGGGTGTTACTTCTACCGCCACACTGGTACCGGACGGAGGAGGCGGAGTGAACACGAGCGATTGCTGGGAGCCGATGGTCTGGCTGAAATTAGCATTGAACCAGGTATAATTCTGGTAACCATAAGGTGCAGTAATGGTAACGGAAGTATCGCCGGGACAATAGGTAGCTCCAACAAATTCATCACTGCATTCCGAGTTCACATCAATATAGGCATAACCAAAGTGACGCCGGAATGTACAGTCAGCCGTTTTAAAAAACAGGCGGATCGTTTTACCTGCATGACCATTGAGATTGATGGTAACGGCTGACCAGTCTTTGCACCAGATAGGAGAGCCGTCATCAACTGTTAATGGTGATTGGAAAAAGCCCGGAAGAATGGAGCCAAAGGGAACGAAGCTGAATGAAGAGCAGTCGATCAGCACATTATCGGTCAGGTTCATGATCTCCACCTGCATCCTTGGCTGCTGGAAGATCTCGTGATTGGGATCCTGGAATACAACTGCGTAATGGTAAATGAGAGAATAAACATCCTGTCCAAACGGAATGGTGAACTCGTAAGAAATACCTTCAGCCTCACCGCCACCCGCATCATTGCCAAGCCGGATGGAATTTCCCGAGGTCATGCCAATAGCCGAGAAGTTCAGCCCAGTCACCACTGTTGAATTCAGAGGCATATTCTCGTGCTCGCTTCCCCGTGTTATTCAGATGATCCACAAGCAAGTGCTCGATACAATGACCAT
>CAYWSQ010000102.1:0-8832 GCA_964460925.1 uncultured Flavisolibacter sp.
TGCCGGAGCCCAGAATGAACCATAGCTACCACCCGAACCATCTCCGGCTCCACCCTCACCTGTCATTCCCCAAACAGTATCTTTCAGGCCTGTTCCAATACTGGTTCCCAATTCGCCCATAAGCATCCAATCTTTGAAACCACCTGCTACTTCATAACCAAGAGCATCATAACTATCTGCAGCACGCATGGCATTGTATTTACCCATTAGTGCAGGAACGGCAGTAAAAAAATCCTGGCCTTTTTGTGGCATAGTATGAAGGATCTGCCTTCCGAATGGAAGTGAATAATAAGGTCCAAACGCATGCTGGTCGAAACCTATGGTTAAATGCCTGGATTTTGTGAAGTTTCTTACGGCCTGGGTTTCCAATTCAGAAAATGCAGAAGGTCCATAATAAGTTTCGGCAGAAGCTGTACCGCTTCCACAGCTAGTTGCACTTCCCTGGATAGGAGCACTACAATTACCCCAGTCAACACCCCAGTTTCTGTTAAGGTCAACCCCATAAGTAGTACCTGAAATAAGACGGCGGTTTTTTCTCCAGCCGCTTCCTGCACCACCATTGGTACGGTTATACTCCCAACCATCCGGGTTGAAACATGGAATAATGTAAAACTCCCGGTTATTCACCAATTGGGTAATCCTGGGGTCAACGCCATATTGCTCACAGAGATATTGCATCAAAAAAATCATACTGGCGCCACCGATAGCTTCTCTTGCATGTTGCAAACCCATGAACAAGAGTTCGGGCTCATTTGCTTCATCTGTAGCAACATTATCAGAAATCTTGATCATCCAGATGGCCCTGCCTCCAGACGTAGTACCAAGTGAAGTTTTGGAAGCGATAGAAGGATATGCAGCAACCAGGTTATCCATGGCAGTGTTCATTTCTGCAAAACTGTAATAACCCCCGAAAGTACCTTTCACTTCAAATGCAGCGGGCCTTTTGATTATTGCATCAATAGCACTTCCTGATTGTTCAAAGGCCACTCTTGCCGCAGGATTCTCCTGAATAGCTTTGTAATAAATCCGGTTGATAGAATCAAGCCGCTTTGAAACATCAGGAATGATCACCTTATACTTGTAGCCTGAATTTTTTAAAACTTCGAATTCTCTTTCACCTATCTCAGAAACAATAGCACCATCCTGTGTATTCACAAAATGGTCTATTTCCAACTGGCCAATAAGGTGGCTTCTTTCATTTTTGTCCGTGGGAGGAAAAATTTTCACCTGGATCAGGCGATTCTGTCCATAAGTGCTGACAGAAATAAATAGTAATGCAATAATTGCACATGCAAATTGGGTAATGGTTTGTCTCATAAGGAAATTGACGTTTTGGATTTCTCGTTTATTTTCGTATCACAAGCTTTTCTGTATATATTTTTTGATTGATTTTGATCTGGATAGTATACACACCATTCAATAATTTACTTCCCAGATCGAAATTTATATTGTTAACACCTTCGTTAAGCATCACATCCATCGATTCAACTTCCCTGCCCGCCATATCAATCACCCTTATTACTGTAGCTGAAGATTGTTCGCTGGAAACAGCCAATCTGAAATTCCCCGATGTAGGATTTGGTGAGAGCTGAATACCTCCGCTTAAAGGGAAATTAACCTGCTTATCCTGACTGAGTTTAGCCTTGTTATCAGGAAAAATTGTTTTAAGCCTGTAATAAGAACTCCCTTTCAGAGGCATGCTGTCGATATATACATTATCAACGTTAGACGCATCCATGGCCACTTGTTTGTTGTAAATCCTGGTCCATGTATAACGGTCTTCGCTACGTTCGATTTCATAAACAGATCCTGCTACTTCATCAGTAGTATTCCATTTGATGGCAACCCTGTTCCTGTCTTTCTTCACATCAAAATTCATATACTGAGTGCTGAGAGGAAACATATTTACAGGCACACGGTAATCTTCTACCTCACCATCGGCGAAATAACCGGTAGGATTGGCAGTAGTCATAGCGCCAGTTGTGATCCTAATTCTTAGATAGGTATAGGATCCAACAGGCAGAGTGTTGGTACCATTTGGGAAATAGAGGAAAATGTTCTGGGGAGCAGGACTTGAAGGCACATTCACGATGATACCTTCCGCAGCTTGGAACTGACCATCAGCATTAAAATCAAGCCAGGCACCTACCCTTGCAGGCAAGCCGGTGTTATTGAATACAGTAGCTTCTGTGAGGTATACACTCAGGCTTGGGTATAAGGTAGTGACATATGGAAGCGCATCATCGAAATTATCCAGGTTAGCCAGAGCCGACTGCCCCCTCGTTACCCACTCCCTGTCAAAGCCGGCGCCCAGTCTTATCAATGGATTGTATTCATGTACAGCCTGTGAAAATGGAACAGGATCATAACTGGCAGGTGCATCTCCGAAATCAACCTTGGGTCTGAACGCTTCTGCGGCATCACCAAGACTTGGATATGTAGGCGTATACATTGGAGTTGAAACGATGTTCACTTTTGCGCCAATGTTTCCTGCATTATATGGTGCAATATATGGATTGGCACGGGGCATGCCCTGTGCAGTAACCGGATTACTACCATTAGAATACACTGTATAAACAGTACCATCCCAAGTTACACCAGGTTGTCCTGGATACCATGTTGGTGAAGCACTCGCGCCTGGCTTTGAATATTGGTTCAAGAGATTACCGGTCTGGATATTTACATGGTAAATATCACTCTGATTTCTATCTGAGCTACCAACACTACTCCTGTCATTTTCTGCAGCATCAAAATTATACAGTATACCATCGTTTATTATAAAATCAGCCCAATCATGTAATAAACAGTTATCACCATTCAGGTTTCCATCAATGGGTACAGCGAACAATTGACTGGCACGATAAGGCAGATTGCTTCCATTGAAATCTATCTTCCATATAACAGCTTCCCTGCCTGAGGTTCTGGAACTATTTGAAGTTTCAACACCCAGATACAGGGCACCATTATAAAATGCTGCAGAACCAGATTCCAGGCCATTGTCACTAACAGTAGGAATACCGATTGTATTTATGTCTGATAATAATTCTGTAATTGTTTCAGTATCGAAATCATATTTCATTAATTTCCGTGAATTGCCTGATGACGTCAGACTATATACATAGTAAAGAATATGATTATAAGGATCATAGGCCATTGAATTGATATTACCCGGTCCTGATGCATCCTCGAAAATAAATTTGGTGTTACCTGTAACTGGATCCACCATATGAACCTTTTTATCAAAAGCATGTAGTAGATATGCAGGTTGTCCATTAAAAGGCCTTGCTACACTATAATAATTGGTAGGAAAACTGCCAATAGAACAGGCTTGGATATCAGATATCCAGAAATCTCCAGAAGTTCCACCAAAAGTCAGTGTGATAGTTCTTACCGGACCTGATACCGTGATATTTATTGTACCTGTATTTTCACTAGTACCCCTGTTTCCCACAAGTAATGAAGTGGCGGTAGCGGATGTTGTTCCAGAACCGGTAATTACATGAAGTGCACCTCCATTTGCTTTTGTTAAAGTAACATTCTGGGCCACACTTCCAGCGTTTGTAGCAGTTACATTTAAACTCTGGCTATTATCGAGGTCATAAACACTTACCTGGAAGTTCCGTACCTCATTTTCAAAAGTAAAGGAGATCGCTCCATTGGTGTTGAAATTAATATCTGCGCCCGTACCAAAAGATCCCGTTTCGCCTGTATGGCTTGTATTTTCTCCAAGAATGGCCGCATCAGCAAAACTATGTGCGATAGTTAATCTTTGTGTACCAAAAGCAAAATGCTGAGTCCTTGCTGCCGCATTCGATGCAAGATATCCCTGAGAAGAAGTATAGTTACCCGAATAAACGAAGTAGTCAAGAAGATCCCAATTGAGTGATGCCTGGGTATAACCAGCAGTACATTGGGCTTTCAAATGGGAGGTATTCATGAGAATGAGCCCCACTAGAAGCATGCTAAAAGTTCGTTTCATAAGCGGATAGTTAGGTCTTGCTATCGATATTGGTATAAACCTTTTGGGTTTAAAGAGATCCGATACTTAAAGAGGAGATGTACGAGTGGAGAATTGAGAGCATTCTTTGCACATTCTTCATCAGGTAAAGGATTTCTGTTCCAAAAGTCAGAGTTTTTACTTAAAAATGCAAGCGCTCGCTTAAAATTCCTAAATAAATACTCTTAATCAATTATTTCTGATTACCCAGATCCATTGATTTATTCAAACTTCGGCAATAATGAAACGCCCGCCAATAGTAGATTTGGCGGGGATGATACGTTGCTACATGGAATGTTTTAGTGAACCCTAATTGTTTTCTTTTATTTACCGAAATTTGAGCATGAATAAACCTGTAATCGGAATTACCTGCGGTGATATAAACGGAATTGGTACTGAATTAATTATAAAAACTTTTTCTGACCACCGCATCCTGGAACATTGCACACCTGTGATCTTCTCTTCCAATAAACTGGTCAATTTTTATAAAAAATCCATCCCTGATGCTCACTTCAACTACCAGAGCATCAAGGATTTCACCCGGATCAATCCTAAACAGATCAATATTTACCAGTGCTGGGAAGATGAGATACCGGTCAATCCCGGGCAACTGACCGATGCCGGTGGGCAATATGCCGTGATCTCGCTCGTGGCTGCGGCCGAAGCGCTTAAATCCGGGCATATTCATGGATTGGTGACAGCTCCTATTCATAAAAAGAATGTGCAGTCAGCTTCTTTCCAGTATACGGGACATACCCCCTACCTGAGAAATGTGGCACAAGCAAAAGATGTGCTGATGTTACTGTACGCTGATAACATCCGGGTGGCGCTGGTGACCGAACACCTGCCCGTATCCGGCGTGGCACAAAACGTAACCAAGGCTGCCATTTTATCCAAACTCAATTTATTACACGCCAGCCTTCGACGCGACTTTGGTATCGACAAGCCAAGGATCGCTGTGCTGGGGCTCAACCCGCACGCCGGTGATGAAGGCCTGATCGGTAATGAAGAAGAACAGATCATCAAACCTGCCATCAAAGAGGCTAAAAACAATATGCTGGTCTTTGGCCCTTATAGCGCCGATGCTTTCTTCGCTAAAAGAAGTTACCTCCAATTCGATGCTGTGCTTGCCATGTACCACGACCAGGGACTGATACCTTTTAAAACAATCGCTTTTGGTGAAGGCGTGAACTATACTGCAGGACTTCCATTTGTCCGCACTTCTCCCGATCATGGCACCGCATTCGACATCGCCGGAAAAAACCTTGCTGATCCAACTTCGTTCACAACAGCCGTATTCGAATGTGTGGACATTATAAACCGCAGGAATGAATTTGACGAGAGGAATAAAAATCCTTTGAGAAAGATAACGGCTGAAGTACTCCGGAATGTGGAGGATGAAAAGATCGATGATAACATCGACAGGGACCGTTAATCGGCCGCTTCAAAAATTTTATTGTCAATGCCTTTATTGATGGTGTAAGAAGAATAGGTGATCTCCACCTTTCCTTTCTTATTCTTGATATCACCGGCCTTTTTACCACCTTTTTCATATTCAAAGGTGATGCCCTTTGGGAGTTTATAATCTTTTGTATTGAAACTAAACACCACTTTATCCGGCAGGCCCCATGCTATATATTTTCCATAATTCATCTCGATCTCGTAAGACCCGCTTTCTCTTGTTGTAACGGTTGATTTAACCACTACAAGGTTTTTGGCATCTATATACAGGGTGGTCAGTACCACCTCGCTTTTCTCATCTACAGGAAGCAGGCGCACCACTTTCAGATTTTTGCCATTCAGTACTGTATCCTTTTTTGGTACTACGTCATACTCACCATCAGCCAGCAGGGTTCCCAGGTTGATGCTGATGCCTCCTTTCGGCAGAATAGATATGCCTCCATCCTTCTTCACCTTGAACTTGTCTGGACTTTTAAAATACACGGCGATCTTTGAAGGCGGGGCATCAATGAAGGTCACGTCCATTTTCATACGCCCTTCTGCTTTATAATCCTTTACCTGCGCCAGTTTGGCCCTTACCTGGTTCACAAGTGTCCCTGCATCCTGTGCATATAAAACAGTTGATGAAAGAATGAACAGGAAAAAAGAGAATGTAATCTTCATAGAATTTTTTTAGGAAAGGATGTCTTTCCGCCTGAAAGAATAGATAGCCAAAGAAACAAAAAATACAATGTGACCCACGAGCACTGCGATGGATTTTAACACTTCCGCACGGTCAACCGGCCGGTCAAAAAAACCTTTCCAGTTCAGCATGTGGTTGGTGAATAAATAAGGTTTCAGGTTGTTGAAAAAAGGAATATCCATGGTTGTGAGAATGGTGAACAGGATGATCACGCTCATGGAAGCAATGATGGGTCCAATGGAATTTTCAGCGAACACGGAAAACAGGAAGGCAAGTGCTGCCACTGTGATCATGGCCAGCCCGGCAAAGCAGTAAGCCAAACCATAGCGCCATAAAATATCGTTACGGTCAATCAGCAAAAGCATGTCGCTCTTAAATACCATCAGGTCGCTGGTGCCGAAGAGGAGTATGGAGCCTCCCAGGCCCAGCAGGGCCATGAAGGTGAGCAGCATAATTGTATAGATAGAAGTGGCGAGAAATTTACTAAGCAGCAGGCTGGTCCGGGAAACCGGTCTTGAAGCAATCAGCCTGAGCGTTCCCATGTTGGCTTCACCCGCGATCATATCGCCTGCCACCAGCGCGATCAGCAGGGGCACATGCATCAGCAGGGTTTGAAGGATGATGAAAAAAACGAAATATCCATTGAGCTTGTTCCCTTCCACGATGAAGCTTGCGTTGATGGACCTCATCATAAAATCAAGATAGAGGTCACCATCAATATACAGGGCCATTTGCACCAGCACGATTATGGCCGTGATGGCCGCGAACGCTATATAGGTGCGGGGTTTCCTGAATATTTTAAACAGTTCAATTCCCGTAAGCTGCAACATGCTGCCTTGAAGTTGTAAGTGAAAGAAAATAATTTTCGAGAGAATGTTTGGGTTGAATGGAAATAATACCGGCTCCTCTTTCTACCAGGTAAGCTGCGAGGACCGGGATTTCATTCTTATGCATCAAAAGTTGCAGTGTGGCCGAGGCCTGGAGTTGTGCAGACCATTGGGAATCCAGCAGAATTTTCCTTGTTGCATCATCATCACTGGTCTGTAATTGTACCAGCGTTTTGGATGGATTCAGGAGCTCTGAAACTTTTCCTTCCGCAATCTTTCTGCCTTTGTCGATAATAAGCATGTGATCTGCTACCAGTTCAATTTCGTTGAGCAGGTGTGAAGATACCAGGATCGTCTTTTGCTGTTCGCGGCTCAGGTGCAGGATCAGGTTGCGGATATCGGCTATGCCCTGGGGATCCAAACCATTGGCAGGTTCATCAAGAATGATCAGATCAGGGTCGTGAATAAGCGCGCAGGCTATGCCCAGTCTTTGTTTCATGCCCTGTGAAAATGTTTTGACCCTGCTGTGTGCCCGGTCGGCAATGCCCAATAGTTCGAGCTGGTCCATCAGTTTTTTCTTGGGAGGATTGATGCCACTCAGCTTAGCCATGATCCGCAGGTTCTGGTAGGCGGTGAGGTATTTATAGAGATCCGGTTTTTCTATGACCGCGCCTATCCTTCCCAATATTTCCTTACGGTGATGCTGCAGATCTTTTCCAAACAGGCGAATACTGCCTGCATCTGGTTTTACCAGGGTAAGCAGCATTCGGATGGTGGTGGACTTGCCTGCACCGTTCTGCCCGAGAAACCCATAAACCACTCCTTTGGGAACAGTAAAGGAAAGATCATCAACAGCCTTTACTTCGGTAAATTGTTTGGAAAGATGTTGCACGGTTACAACATCACTTGCATCTGGCATAAGCAAATGTAATTCAGAAAAAAGAAGATTTGAATAGAAGGGAAGATCCTGAATACTGAAGAAAATTTGAACGCAAAGGACGCAAAGAGCCAACTATTATTGAACTACTATAAACCTGCGCAAAGAAAACGCAAAGTAAGTTCAAATATTCTTTGCGTCTTCTTTGCGTACTCTCTGCGTTCTTTGCGGTTAAATCAGGAGCATCGAATTATTATCAGGCCAGGTCAACGGTCAAGATAGGATTTCAAACTCTCCACATAATTTTCAAAAGCCCTAATGCCTTCCGAAGTGATTTTACAAATAGTCTGCGGATAATTATCCTTGAATTGCTTCACCACATCAATATAACCGGCATCCTTCAATTTCTGAACCTGAACCGAAAGGTTACCCGCTGTGGAATTGGTTTTGTCTTTAATAAAAGTAAACTCCGCCTCCTTAACGCTGATCAATAGGCTCACCACCGCGAGCCTTAACTGTGAATGCAATATGGGATCCAGATCTTTAAACACTTCCTTTCTCCTGAACTTTGTTAAACTCCTTATATGCCAGATGCCCGGGAATGATGTAGCCGCACAGCACAGCCAGTGCATGTAGCAGCATCGTTAACCTGAAATCCTCAGCGAATAACGAACCAAAAGCAAAACTCCAGGTTATGTAAGCCCCGATGAGGGAAGGCCTGAAATTCATGACGGAGCCATAAATCAGGATCCAGAAGCCATAAAGGCCAAGCAATAGGCCAAACCCATAGATTGGGCTGACACCGATATTGATGGACAGGATGATCAGGGCGAGTGAAATAAAAAACCCTGTATTTAATTTGTCAAACAGGTCACTGGTATAGGTCCTTACCTTTTTTTTCTGTCCTTTAAAATACTGGAATACCCGGAAGGCCAGCAGCAGCAGCCCGATAATGCCAAATACATTCCAGAAGAAAAATGTATCGAAC
>CAYWSQ010000102.1:8842-12778 GCA_964460925.1 uncultured Flavisolibacter sp.
AATTAACCAAAGTAAGAACGGAAGCAAAAAATAACAGCCAGCCCCACACGATCCATCCCATGCCATCATCTTTCTGCTCATTCTTTGCCGTTTGTATCATCTGCCGGATCAGGTCCAGGCTTTCCCTCTCGGTTAGATTTTTATCTTCCATATTCCGATTTGATATTTCCCAGTAAATGACCTGGAATAATATAGCTGGTAAAAATGGCTGCAGCCGCCAGCAGCATTTGATAATCGTAATGCACGTACACCGCAACAAGGGCCAGTATCCAATTGAAAATACCACCGATGATCAGTGGAGTGAATTGCAGAATGCGGCCCGATACAAAAGTTCCCAGCCCATAAAATAAAATGAAGAAAGGCCAGGCATGAAGCCATCCACCAGGCAGGTTGGTAATGATCACCACCAGCACAAAAAAACTGATGCCGATACCGGTCCACAAAAAGGACATGCTGTCGCCAAGATAGGTTTTCACCATGGGTGTTTTACGGTGACGCGTAGCATGCCACATGGTAATAACCGCCGCAGGTAAGGTAACCAGCCATACCAGGTAATGCCTGTCGCTTTCAAACACAACCTTGAGAAGAAACTGGCATATGATGGCGATAAAGCTGGCCCAGCCCCATAAAAGAAAATAGAACCTGTTTTCGCTCAGGTTCGATTTGGTCTTGCTGATCATGGACCTGATCAGGTCAATGCTTTGCTGTGGTGAAAAATTGTCTTCCATATAAAAATATGATCCGCTACCGAAGTAACGGACCATTGATTTATTTGATCTGGTTCAGAAAATATAGGGCTGTGGTCTTACCCCAGTTGGGATCAATGGGGGATTCAGGCTTATAGGCTTCAAATTTTTTAAGAGCATCCTCAAAAAGTTTTTTCGCTTCTGTTTTACTGCCGCCAAATTGTTCAGGAGTAAAAAATTTATCCTGGCCTTCCAGTAATGATACCCGCGGGTTTTCAGGATTGAGTTTTCTCGCCAATTCGAGAGCTGCAGCGCCTTCAGGGCCATACTGCATATACCTGTTCATTTCACCAGGCATCATTCGCAGGTTGGCAATCATTTTCTTAACAATATAGATATCCGAATGATCCTTGTTAAGTTCAATGGCCTTGTTGATCAGTTCTTCAGCTTTATCCGCAATAGGATCTGCTTTTTCAGCCGGTATTGATCCTGTAGTACTCATCATCAGTCCCATATTCACATGGGTGAGGGCTGCATAATAATAAGGAAGCCATTGGGTTTTTTCTGCAAGCGCGATCCTTTCAAAACTTGCTGAGAGGTCTTTTAGTTTTTCAACATCATAGGTGGTGTCAACAGCGGCAACTTTTTCCTGCATCGCTTTCATGTATTTGGCATCCTGGGCATTAACACCCAAAACCAACAGCATGCAGATGGCGGATGTGATCAATTGTTTCATAATATTTATTTGAGGTTTTTGTTTTGCAATTTTTCGTATTCTTTTTCCACTCCATCAGAGCGCATATAAGCCCCTACATAATGGAAGGCCAGGCCTATGCCCCATCCGAACGTAGACCATGCAGGCCATGGTATCTGGTTGCCGTCTGTTTTAGCGCCGGTAAAATACCATAATAACCAGAGGAAGATATTGATCACGACATAAGTGGCGAAATGCGATTTAAAGCTCGCTCTGCGCCTGGCAATCATCCATAATTGCGGATCCTTGCCTGGAGGTGTGGGTTGATAGTCCATGTTGGTTTGGTTTAAAGATTATTATTGATGGCATCTTCCGTTCTGTCGATACCAAAACTAAAGAAGGCTCCAATGAAAATGAACATCCTCGACGGCGGAACAATTGCTTCCTTACGTGATCCGTTGGATGAATACTGGTAACCAAAAGTTTGTTTGAGGTTCAGTATATTATTAACTGATAGCACATACACCGCGAAACTTTTTGCATTCTGCTTCCCGATCGTAGGAATGTAATTGAGACTGAAACTTACATTATGGTAATCCGGCACCTTTCCCATATCGGTGAACTTATAGGCGCTCCCATCAAATCCTATATTATAGTATGGCCGGCTACTGGCATAATTATAGGCAACATTGAACTGGGTTTTGATGGGCATCACGAATTTTTTAACTACCAGGTTGGCCGTATGCCTGGCGGCGAAATTGGGTGTGATGGCATAGGGGAAATTCAAAAAATCCCTTTTTGTATCCAGGTAGGAATAGGATATCCAATAGTCAAAATCCTTGATGGATTTTTTATCCCTCCAGAAAAACTCGAAACCTTTTGCATCACCAAATCCATTATTATTAATGGCCGTTCCATCACCGTTAGAAAAACCTGTTTTAATCAAATCATCATATTTTTTATAATAAACTTCGGCGCGGAAAACGCGGAGGTTGGTTGTTTTCTGGTATTGAGCGATATAATGAGAAGCTTTCTGGAATCTCAATGGATTGGTGGCAGGCAGGTAACGCGATTCAGGGTTCTGGTAAAAGATACCGTAAGCAAGAGAAGCCTGGCTGCCATCACCGAGTTTGTAAGCCAGTGAAAGCCGTGGCGCGATATTGAATTTATCCAGGTAAGTGGAATGTTCCATCCTCGTGCCGATCTTGGCAGCGAGATCATTGGTGACATAGATATCTGACTCTGCAAAAAAAGCTTTCACATGTTCATCCAGGCTGCCCGAATAGGACTGGCTATTATGATCAGTGAATCTTGTTTCATCATGACTATAATTATACTCCCCTCCGAAACGGATAGCTGAAAGGCCGGACAATCTTCTTTCCATCATAACCCTTCCGTTCACATAATCACCCACGGGACGCAGTTTGAAATTCTTGAATTCCAGGCCCGTAAGTTTTACATCCTGGTCTGCACTGTTACGCATGCCGCCTTCTATTTCATCCTGGTTATTGGTATAGGAAATCCCGGTGCTGAACTTCCAGTAACTGCCAATTCTTTCTTTCCAGGAAAGGTTGTGATAGGTATAAAGATTATCGAGGGAAAATTTATCAAAATAGCCGAGGGAATCAAGACTGGGCGTTGTAAAACCCAGCTTATTCCCACTGATGACGCCATAATATTTGAGCATACCGGTTTCAGAAGTTTTCACCCTGAAATTTCCTTCAGCATTGTAGATAGCCGGCACCTGGAAATAATCCTGTTTTTGTTTGAGCACTGCGAAAGCAGGACCAAGATTAGTATAGCTACCTGTAAGTCCCCAGGAAGCGGTTTTCTTTTTATTGAGGTACTGGTACCCTCCGCTCAACCCGAGAACAGAAAGTCCAAGTGTGGCAGAGGTCTGGTCTGGAAGGTCTATCGATTCCAGGATCACGGCTGATGACAGTGCCTGACCATATAATGCTGAATAACCACCGGTGCTGAAAACTGTTCCTTTGAACAAGAAAGGATTAAACCTTCCATACCCGGCAATATTGGGACCTGAGCTGAAGAAGAATCGGTTGACCAGGGTACCATCGATGAAGATCTTGGTTTCAGCGGCGGTGCCACCACGAACAAATAATCCCTCGCTCTCCCCCACCTGCTGGGCACCCGGCAGGGTTTTGAGTGCACTGGTGATATCTCCATTGGCACTGGCAGTGGTTACTACATCAATGGAGTTCAAAACCACCGCGGCCCGCTTGCGGTCACTGGCTTCAAAACTACCGGCAGTGATCACTACAGCTTTCATTTCATTGATCTCTTCTTTCAGAACGATGGATAATGAAGCCAGTTGGGCAACCAACTCAACAGGCTGTTCTACCTCCCTGAATCCCACGGCTGAAATGACCAGGATATGATTACCGCTTTCAGTAGTGGTAAAGCTGAAATTACCGAGGCTGTCGGAAACAGCCCCGTCGTAGGTGTCCTTAAGGGTAATAGTAGCACTGCGCACCGCCTTTCCCTTATTATCTGCGATCTTACCCGCAACGGTAATTTGAGATTTTGATACCAGGCCCA
>CAYWSQ010000103.1:0-12761 GCA_964460925.1 uncultured Flavisolibacter sp.
CACCAGCCTTGATGCAATGGACGAGGAAATATTCTGTTCCTGCACATGTTTTTTATAATGTTCCGAGATGCCATACCACAACTGGTAGATACCTGTTGCCGCCACACCCAGCGCGGCTATGCCCAACAACCATTGTCCGAATGGCTTGCTGAGAATTTCGGCTGCCCAATACTGTTTGCTGTCACCATTGTCCTGCGACTGGCTGTGCAGAATAAGTTGAAGCGCGGAAAACGCCAGCAGTAAATATGCAATGCCGCTGAAAATATAGCGAACCCTTTTACCCCATTTCTTTTTCTGGTCTTTCTCTGCAATGTTAAATGCCTGGATAAACCGCCAGACAGTATAACATACCAGTCCTGCTGTAAGCAGCACCAGCAGGAACATTCCCCCGGGCCATTCTTTCACCGAGTTGAACACTCCACTCTGGCTGGTTTGTTTTTCTGATTGTCCGCCAAGTTCAAACGCAGCCATAAAGGCGAGAGCACCCAGCACCAGGTAAATCATTCCTTTGGCAATAAACCCGGCCCGGGCAATTCCCGTGATCCAGTTCTTTTTTCCAGGCAATGCAATATTTGTCATAGCAGCACCGAAGCAAATACGATACCGCGGCAAGCTAGAAGCTGCTAGCCACTAGCTGCTAGTAGCTCTCCCTCAAATTTTTGTTAACTCCTCCATCGTGTGGAGCCTACAGCAATTTTTCGCAGGAACTTCAAGATAAATAACGCGTATGAATAAAATTTACATACTCCTTCTTACCATTACCGCTGCAATATTTCTAGGCAGTTGCAGTAAGGATGTGCTGAAGTCTTACGAAGACAGGATCATTGGAACCTGGCAGTTAGATCGCGTTAACAGGGTAGGCTTCGGCGGAGATACTGGTGATCTGCCCTTTCGCGAAGGCAGCCAGTTTGAGTTCAATGAAAATGGCGGTCTTGTATTCACCGACATCAATGGTGAAGTGTATTCCGGTAGCTGGGACATTGAAAGGACTTTTGTAAACGATCAGCAGGTGCGCCAGCTTCATATCGCTGCTGTGAATTTCACCACACAGCAGGTAAGGTCAGAGTTGTTTGAAGAGATACAGTTCACGGGCACCAATAAGTTCAAGGGGTTTATCAGGCAGGGACTGAGGACGTATGTTTTTCATTTTGAGAGATAACGGGGGAAGCAGCAAGGTTTAAGGATCAAGGTTCAAGGATGGTGATAACAGAAATTCGCCCTACTATTTTTAAGATAATCTTTTTAATAAATTACGGATTAAGTTCGCTTGAGTAATTAAAGAATGATCGGTATAAGGTCTTGAACCTTGCAGCTTGAACCTTGCGCCTTGCACCTTGCAACTCACTAAATCCTCCCCCAATTCTCCCCGCTCTTGATCCTGTACATCGTCATTTCACTGACCTGGTATTTATCGGCTAGTTGTTTGATCGTTACGCGGC
This sequence comes from uncultured Flavisolibacter sp., assembly GCA_964460925.1. Lineage (GTDB taxonomy): Bacteria > Bacteroidota > Bacteroidia > Chitinophagales > Chitinophagaceae > Flavisolibacter. The sequence goes on from CAYWSQ010000103.1 coordinate 1,440, forward strand.
GGTTCTTTTTGTTGAGCTGGTCCTTTATTTTTCTTACCTGTCCTGCGGTGAGTTTGAGTCCTACCTCCCGGTTGGCCTGGCGTTTTTTATAGGCCAGTTTTGCGGGACTTTTCTGCTGGTGCGTGATCATTTCCTCGAGCGTGGCCCATTTCAGGTTTTTAACAGAATTGTCCAGTTTGTTGTGATTTTTATGGATCACGAATTTCTGTTTGGCAGAAGTTTTCTTTAAAAAGAGCCGGGCCAGTTCCCTGTGTATATACAGGGTACCCTTATGGCCGGGCCTGTGCAGGTTCAGTGTGCGATAGCCCGTTGTGAGCGAGCCGTTCAATAATTTTCCATCTTGCAGAATGTCTTCCTTATAACTGGCGATCCTGCCAGCCGAAGACACAGCATAACGGTTGCGCAATTCCTTACTTCCACTAAACACTAATGGTTTCCAAACTTCACCCGTCAACTTTTTGATCATGTTCAGCTATTTAAAAAACTCTGTTACGCTGAATTTATCTATAAAATTTATGCCCGGTTTAGGAGCGGCCGATCAATTTCAGAAAATCATCTTCCGTCAGGATCCTGATCGTTGAGATTTTTTTAGCTTTTTCCAGTTTGCTGCCCGCATCCGCACCTACTACAAGGTAATTCAATTTACTGCTGACTCCCCCCAGGATTTTTCCACCGTTTTCCTCTACCATGGCTTCTGCATCACTGCGTTTCAGTTGCTCCAACGTACCTGTAAACAGAAACGTTTGTCCATCAAGGTTACCCCCGGCCGACTTCGATTTCTTTTCATTCTTCAGGTTCAGTCCCAAAAATTCAAGGGCCTTGATCATCTCGATATTTTCTGTGTTGGCAAAAAACTGAACAACGCTGCCCGCAACTTTAGGACCTACATCTTCTAGTTTTTGTAGCGCTTCTTCATCAAATTGTTGAAGGTCCAGCAGGTGATCCACCGCATGAGCAAGGGTTTTGGCCATGGTCTCACCCACGAACCTGATGCCGAGCGCATAGATCAGCCGGTGTAATGGCTGGCCCTTGGAATGTTCAATGGCTGACTTCAGGTTATCAATTGATTTCTGTCCAAAGCCTTCCATTTTACCGATCGCATCATAATCGAGCTGGTAAACCTGTGGTATGGAAGTAAGCAGTCCCAGGGAATTGAATTTTTCAATATTTGCCGCCCCAAGGCCCCTGATGTCCATGGCATCCTTTGAAGCAAAATGCATAAGTCTTTCCAGCACCTGCGCCGGGCAGCCAATATTGGTGCAGCGCCAGGCGGCTTCTTCCGGTACCCGATACAGTTCATCACCGCAGGAGGGACAAACCTTAGGAAACCGGATCGGTGTTTCATCACCCTTCCTCAACTCTGCCAGCGGTTTTACAATGTAGGGGATCACATCACCAGCCCGCTCCACTAAAACGGTGTCGCCTATGCGAATATCCTTTTCACGGATCAGGTCTTCATTGAACAATGAAACTGATCTTACGGTTACCCCACCAATATGCACGGGCTCGATCTTGGCTACCGGTCCGATGTTACCCGTACGACCTACCTGGTATTCCACGGCAATGAGCTTACTTGTGGCCTGTCTGGCTTTGAACTTGAAGGCAATGGCCCAGCGGGGGTGGTGACTGGTCATGCCCATTTTATCCTGGAGGGAAAAATCATTCACCTTGATCACCATGCCGTCTATCTCATAGGGCAGGTCATCACGTTTTTGTTCAAAAGCCTGGCAATATTCCAGCACCGCGTTGATGCCCTTCAGTACTTTTTTTTCTTTGGCGGGACTTCTGAAACCGAGGTCATACAGCAGGTCAAGTGTTTGTGAATGGGTCTTCAGTTCATCTTTCCCTCCCGTAGTGGTATGGTAACTCACATGGTAAACGAAGGCTTCAAGCTTGCGGCGTTTCACTTCCAGCGGATCCTTAATGCGCAGGGTGCCGGCCGCGGCATTCCGGGGATTGGCAAGCGGTGCCAGTCCCTGTTCTGCAAGACCTTCGTTGAATTTCTGGAAATTGTTTTTGTTGATCAGCACCTCACCACGGATCTCAACAGTTTGAAGTCCATGTTCGGAAAAAGCCGCGGAGAGGGGTATGGTCCTGATTTGCCTGATGTTTGGAGTAATATCATCTCCATGCACACCGTCGCCGCGGGTGGCTCCCCTGGACAGCCTGTCGTTTTCATAGATCAAAGAAATGCTGGCGCCGTCAAATTTGGGTTCAACGCAGTATTCAATTTCTTTCAGCCCGGTCAGTTCGCGGGCCTTCCGGTCGAAATCAAGCAGGTCATCACTGTTATAAGAATTGTCGAGCGATAACATGGGCACCAGGTGCTGCACATTCGGAAAATCTTTGGTGAGTCCACTGGCCACACGCTGGGTGGGCGAATCGGGTACTACCAGGTCGGGGTTTTCTTTTTCAAAAGCCTCCAGTTTTTTGAAGAGACTATCGTACTCCACATCAGCAATGAGCGGATCATTGAGGATATAATAACGGTGTTCATGAAATTTTAATACCTCTCGCAGGTTGTCCAGGTCCCTGGTGGTGATGGAATCCTCTTTGATTTTTTTGAGCAACTGGCTGGTGAGATCCTGAATTTTCCGCGTCCGGTCCATGGGGGAAGATGGTTTTGGATGCAATTTAGGGGAGATTGAGCTGCGAGCTACGAGCTGCGAGATCTTCGGCCCAGCTTTGCCTTGAATACTCAACCATGGCTCACCAATAAAAAAGGCTATGCAATACTTAACATACCTTGATTGTTGAAGCCCGTCTCGCAGCTCGCAGCTAACAGCTAGCAGCTCGCATCTTGAATCCCAAAAAATTCTCTCACTTAATGTGTTTCCAGTACATATTATATTATCTTAGGCGCCAGAATTACTTGCTATGAAGAGAATGCTACTTGCAGGCCTGGCCGTTCTGGCCGGCGTTTTTGCCAATGCCCAGTTGCTTACCTGGAGCCCTGCTTTTCCCAAAGAAACTGATAATATCACTATAACTGTTGATGCTACGAAAGGTAACCAGGGCCTCATGGGTTATAACGGTAATGTTTATGTGCATGTTGGAGCAATTACCAATCTGAGCACAGGGCCCGGCAACTGGCTGCATGTTCCTTTCACCTGGGGTTCAACAGCAGTTGCGGCACAAGCCACGCCTGACGGACCTAATAAATGGAAATTCACCATCAATAATCCCAGGACATTCTTTAGCCTGGCGGCAGGTGAAACCCTGAAACATATTGCCATTCTTTTCAGGCAGGGTAACTGTACGGACTGTCCCGCACAGAGAAACGCCGACGGTTCGGATATGTATGTGCCAATTTATACAAGCGATCTTGCCGCACGTATCGACCAGCCTGCATCACAACCTAAATACAACCCGGAACCTGAAACTCAAAACTGGACAGTTGGTTCAGCCATCAGCATCACAGGAGTTTCCAATAACCCGGCAGCACTTACCCTTTATCATAATGGAACTGTGATTGGTACCCAGGCTTCGGCAACTACCATTACAGCTCCTTCAACAATATCCGCCATTGGGAACCAGCAGATCGTGATTGGTGCGAATGATGGAAGTACTACTGTTTATGATACGGTAAATGTATTTGTTGGGAGTTCACCTGTTGCTGCATTACCTGCAGGTGTCAGGGACGGGATCAATTATGAGCAGGGCGACACTTCTGTGATTCTTGTTCTTCGTGCGCCTGGAAAAAGCAAGGCGGTGGTTATCGGAGATTTTAATAACTGGACACAAACAGTTTCCCACATCATGAATAAAACTCCTGATGGTAAATTTTTCTGGCTGCGCTTGCACCCGTTAACCCCGGGTACAGAATATGCCTATCAGTACGTAGTAGATGATAACATCAAGATCGCTGATCCATACACTGAAAAAATACTGGACCCTTTCAGCGATCCTGGTATTTCTGCTTCAACCTATCCAAACCTTAAACCTTATCCTGCCGGGCAATCAGGCATAGTCAGTATTCTGCAAACAGCCAAACCTCAATACAACTGGACAGTGCCAAATTTCAACCGTCCTGATAAAAGAGGACTGGTAGTTTATGAATTATTGGTGAGGGATTTTGTTGCAGCGCATGACTGGAAAACGATCACCGACAGCCTTAACTACCTGAAAAAACTAGGCATCAACGCTATTGAGCTCATGCCTTTCAATGAATTTGAAAATAATGACAGTTGGGGGTACAATCCAAGTTTTTATTTCGCCCCGGATAAGTTTTACGGTAACGAAAATTCTTTGAAAGTATTTATTGATTCCTGTCATGCAAAGGGCATCGCCGTGATCATGGATATAGCGCTCAACCATTCTTTCGGACAGTCGCCTATGGTACAATTGTACTGGGATGATGTCAATAACCGGCCTGCTGCCAACAGTCCCTGGTACAACCCTGTTGCCAAACATGCGTTTAATGTTGGCTATGATTTCAACCACAGCACGGAACATACCCGCTACTTCACCAGCAGGGTTGTAGAACACTGGCTGCAGAAATACAAGATCGACGGTTTCCGTTTTGACCTTTCCAAAGGATTCACACAAACACAGACCTGTGATAATAACGGGGCCAACTGTGATGTAGGCGCCTGGGGTAACTACGATGCTTCAAGGGTTACACTGTGGAAAGGGTATTATGATACCACGCAATTAAAAGCACCCGGATCTTATGTGATCCTGGAGCATTTCGCGGCCAATAATGAAGAACAGGAATTATCCAATTACGGAATGATGTTCTGGGGCCATCTCAACCACCAGTATTCACAGGCGGCCATGGGACATACCACTGACTGGGATTTCTCCAACGCCATTCATACTGTACGTGGCTGGTCGCAACCACACCTAGTGGCTTACATGGAAAGTCATGATGAGGAAAGGATCGTTTACCGCAATATCAATTTTGGGAATTCTTTCGGCAGCTATAATATCAAGGATACAGCTACTGCGTTGAAGCGGATGCAACTGGCTGCTGCTTTCTTCCTGACCATTCCAGGTCCTAAAATGATCTGGCAATTTGGCGAACTGGGTTATGATTATTCCATCAATTATTGTACTAATGGAACCATCAATAACGATTGCCGGCTGGCAATGAAACCCATCCGCTGGGATTATCTGAATGATCCCCGCAGAAAAAGCGTGTACAACCTGTACAGCCAGCTCCTGGCATTAAGGCAACATCCATCTTACAAAAATGCTTTTCTAACGGGTACGGTTGACCGCAGCCTCAATGGCGCGGTTAAATGGATGCGTGTTAATTCCGGCGATACATCCCAACTGGTAGTGATTGGTAATTTTGGATTGAACGCCCAATCGGGCAGTGTTACCTTCCCCATCCAGGGTACCTGGTATGACCTGCTGCAGAATACTACTTTCACAGCAACAGGCGGTATCCAGACTATCAGTCTTTTGCCGGGAGAATACAGGGTTTTCGTAAACCGGAATGTCAACAATATTGCCGTAACACCGGTAAGCAACCTTCCATGGAATGGTCTTACCCTGGAAGCAAAAGCCTTTCCTAATCCAGTTGCAGGCGATGCCTATTCGGTCGAGGTCAAACTGCCGCAGAGTGATAAGGTAACCATTGACCTGTACAATGTACTGGGCCAGCACGTCACCACATTGCACGATAAATTCATGATCAAAGGCACACACAGGATCGCCATTCAAAATCAACTTTCAAAAGGACAATACTATTTGCAGCTCAAAAGCGGAACCCATACCAAAACGATCCAGGTCAACATTCAATAAATGCTTATGCAGAAACTGGTTCAACTCAAAACAGCAGCCATTGAGAAAAGCAGTCACCTCGAGTATTTCAACATCGCGGTGTCGGTGGACTGTGTCATATTCGGTTATGATGATAAAAAGCTGAAGGTCCTGCTCATCAAATCTGATCTCAGGGAATTCGAAGGACTGTATTCTTTGCTGGGTGATCTTCTTCGCCCCGATGAAGACCTGGAAGACGCTCCTTACCGGGTATTGCAGGACAGGACCGGCCTTCACGATGTGTACCTCGAGCAGGTGCAGACCTTTGGTAACATTGGCCGGCACCCGTCGGGCCGTGTGATCACCACCGCTTATTATTCACTGGTGAATACACGCAGCCATAAACTGCAGCTTACAGATAATGAACTGCACTGGCACCCGGTGGATGATATCCAGAAACTGGCCTTCGACCATAAACTGATCCTGGAAACCTGCCTGCAAAGGCTCAGGGAAAAGATCCTGGAATACCCGGTGATCTTCAACCTGCTTCCGGAAAAGTTTTCGTTGAGGGAACTGCAGGATCTCTACGAGGCCATCCTGGGAACAGAGCTGGACCGGCGCAATTTCAGGAAACGCATCACGCTCAAAAACTGGCTGGTTGACCTGAATGAGATGGAAGAAGATGTGCCGCACAGGCCCGGGAAATTATACAAGTTGAAGACCCAGCTCAAAAACAGCGGCAGGAACCTGAGGCAGAAATCTCACAAGCTGGCCGTATGATCCCGGTCAGCTAACAGGAAAAATGACATCAAAATTTTTTAAAAAGTTAAAATATCTTTATAATTGTGTCCATAATACACATTATACTGCTTCTGAAATAAAATAAACATTTGATTGCTTATGAATCTGAGAAAATTGCTCTGCACGATCGGATTGCCTGTACTTATGTTTTTATCATTCAGCGCGGCAGCGCAGGATAAAGTCGTAACAGGAACCGTTACTGATTCAACAGGCGCCGGCATTTCCGGTGTTTCTGTATCAGTAAAAGGACAACCGAACATTGGCACCACTACAAATGAAACAGGAAGTTTCTCCCTTTCAGTTCCCGCCAATGCCACAACTCTTGTATTCAGTTCCGTAGGGTATGGTTACCAGGAGGCCGCTATCACCGGCAACACGGTAAGTGTGACCATGCAGGCTACAGCCGGTAACCTCAACGAGATCGTTGTGATCGGTTATGGTACTACCAGGAAAAAAGACCTCACCGGTTCGGTAGTGAATGTGACCTCAAAGGATTTTGTGAAAGGTCCCATCACCACGCCTGAACAACTGATTGCCGGTAAGGTAGCCGGTGTTCAGATCACGCCTAACAGCGGTATGCCCGGCTCGGGAAGCCGCATCCGCATCCGCGGCGGTACCTCGCTCAATGCCAGCAACGATCCTTTGATCGTAGTTGACGGGGTTCCCCTGGATAATGGAGGCATCAGTGGAGCAGCCAGCCCGCTGAGCATGATCAACCCGAATGATATTGAAAGCATGACGGTTTTGAAAGACGCGTCAGCAGCCGCCATCTACGGAAACCGCGCTGCAAACGGTGTGATTCTTATCACCACTAAAAAAGGAAGCAGTGGTACCATGAGGATTAACTTCAGCACGCTGAATTCTATTTCCACGCAGACAGGCACTCTGGATGTTCTGGGTGCTGATGAATTCCGTTCTCTTGTGAATTCAAGAGGAAATGCAACCGAGATCGGTTTACTGGGTACGGCCAACACCAACTGGCAGGACCAGATCTACAGGTCAGCATTTTCCACTGATAATAATATTTCACTGAGCGGTGGTATCAGCAGGCTGCCTTACCGCATCAACCTGGGTTATCTGAACCAGGATGGTATTTTAAAAGGAAGCAACCTGCAGCGTACTTCTGTTGGTTTGAATCTTTCTCCCAAATTATTCGACAACCATTTATCAGTAAACGCCAATGCCCGTTACGCTCATTCAAAGAACCAGTTTGCCGACCAGGGTGCGATCTATGCTGCTTTTGCATTTGATCCCACACAACCCATCATGTCGGGTAAGCCTGAATTCGGTGGCTACTACGAATGGCTGAATGGAACGCAAATCAACAACCTGGCTCCAAGAAATCCTTTGGGACTGCTGAACCAGCGCGACGACCGCTCCAATGCCAACCGTTTCATCGGTAACCTTGCATTGGATTATAGCCTGCATTTCCTACCAGACCTGCACGTGAATCTTAATCTTGGTTATGATAAAAGCCATGGTGAAGGTTCCATATTCATTCCTGCAACTGCAGCCTCCAGCTTTACAAGAGGTGGTGTGAATAATATTTATGAGCAGGACAGGACCAATAAACTGTTTGAATCTTTCCTCACTTATGGAAAAGATATCAGTTCCATCAAATCAAGAATAGACCTTGTTGGTGGTTATTCTTACCAGGACTGGCAGCGTGAAGAACCCTCTTTCCCTGACCGCAGGGCCGATGGTTCCGTATATGAACCCGCCAGCCAGGACTTCCAGACACAGAACACGCTTCTGTCGTTCTATGGACGTCTGAATTATTCTTACATGAGCAAATACCTGCTTACCGCAACCATGCGCCGTGATGGTTCTTCAAGGTTCAGTGAGCAGAACCGCTGGGGTAATTTCCCTTCCGCGGCCTTAGCATGGAATATCAAGGAAGAAGGATTTGCAAGGAACAGCCGTGTGTTCTCAGCCATGAAACTGAGACTGGGTTGGGGTATTACTGGCCAGCAGGATATTGGTTCGGACTATGCTTACCAGCCTAACTTCTTCTATGGGGACAGTGCTGCACAGTACCAATTTGGCGGCAACTATTATTCAGTTGTGCGTCCACAGGCCTATGATGAGAACCTGCAGTGGGAAGAAACCGAATCAAAAAATATCGGTATTGACCTGGGATTTGTTGACAACAGGATCAACCTGGCCATCGATTATTATACAAAGGATACAAGAGACCTGCTCGCCGTAGTGCCTGCACCTGCCGGTACCAATTTCAGCAATGAATTGCTCACCAACGTTGGTTCCATCCGCAACAGGGGTCTTGAATTCGCATTGAATACAAACCCTGTGCGCAACAGGAATTTTTCTCTTGACCTGAACTACAACATCACTTACATCATCCAGAACGAGATCACCAAGCTGCAGCTTGTAACTGATCCTGCTTACCTGGGCGCCGATGTGGGAAGTGTGGGTATCAATGGTACTATCCAGAAACATACAGTGGGTTACAGGCCCAATACCTTCTTCCTTTACAAGCAGGTTTATAATAGTGATGGCATGCCGATCGAAGGTTTGTATGATGACAGGAACCGCGATGGGGTGATCAATGAACTGGATAAATACTGGGTACACAATCCTGAACCAAAAGTGTTCATGGGATTCTCAGCTAACGCCACTATGAAAAAGTTCGCGGCAGGCTTCAGTATGAGGGCCAATTTCGGCAACTACATGTACAATAATGTCAATTCCGGTAACGCGGTTTGGGAAGGTGGAATTTCCACAGGACAGAACTACCTGGCAAATGCACCAAGGGAGGTCCTGAATTCAGGCTTCGAGCGCAGGCAAACCTGGAGCGATTACTGGCTGGAGAATGCATCTTTCCTGCGTATGGACAACTTATACCTGAATTATAACGTAGGTAAGATCAATGACGGCCGCGTGAATGCACGGGTGAGCTTCAACGTTCAGAACGTTTTCGTGATCACCAAGTACAGTGGCCTGGATCCTGAGCAATCCGGCGGTATAGACGGAACCGTATATCCACGCCCAAGAATGTTTGCTTTAGGTATCAATCTCGATTTTTAATCAAGAAAAAATTATAAACGCATTATATGAATAGAAAATTTGTAATAGCGGTAATGCTGGCCAGCTCCCTGGTGGTTTCTTGCACCAAAGACCTGAACAGGTCACCGGAAGCAGCCCTTACTTCTGAAACATTGTACACTTCTGAAGCAGGATACAGGAGTTCTCTTGCCAAGGTGTACGCGGGTCTTGCCCTTACAGGTAATTCAGGTCCTGCAGGAAGTGGAGATCTTGGTGGAATAGATGAGGGTTTCTCCTCTTACATCCGTAATTACTGGAACCTCCAGGAACTGCCTACGGATGAAGCGGTGATCGCCTGGAATGATGCCACCATCAAGGATTTTCATAACATGATCTGGACGCCTGCCGACCCCTTCAACCGCGCCTTATACAGCAGGATCTTTTACCAGATCACCCTGGCGAATGCCTTCATCCGCGAAAGTGGTGATGATAAACTTTCCAGCAGGAATATTTCCGGTACTGATGCTGACAAAGTAAGAGCCTACCGCGAAGAAGCCCGTTTACTGAGAGCCCTCAGCTACTGGCATGCGCTGGATCTTTACCGCAACCCGACATTTGTTACGGAGAATGATCCCATCGGTTCTTTCTTTCCTGAACAAACCACCGGCGCGGAACTTTTTGCTTACCTGGAAACAGAACTGAAAGACCTCGAGAACAAACTGCCCGAGCCTAAGCAAAATGAATATGGAAGGCTTGACAGGGCTACTGCCTGGATGCTGCTCGCCAATCTTTACCTGAATGCCGAAGTCTATATCGGTGCAGGCAGGTACGATGACGCGGTTACCTACAGCCAGAAAGTGATCAATGCCAATTACACACTCGACAACGAGTATGATGATCTTTTCCTGGCCGATAATCATACTTCTCCCGAGATCATTTTCGCCGTTCCTTTTGATGGTTTTAAAACACAAACCTTCGGTGGCACTACCTATCTCATTAAGGCACCAGTTGGTGGCAGCATGAGCCTGGGTGAATTTGGCGTGAATGAAGGATGGGGTGGATTGCGTACAACAAAAGCGCTGGTAGAAAAATTCGCTGATCCTTCAGGAAGCACCGATAAAAGAGCACAATTCCATATCGATGGCCAGAGCCTTGAGATCAATGATATCAGTGCTTTCAGCAATGGTTATGGTGTACGCAAATGGAAGAATGTGACCTCTTCCGGCACGCCTGGTTCAAACCCTATCTTCCCTGACACTGATTTCCCTGTTTTCCGTCTGGCAGAAGCTTACCTGATCTATGCTGAAGCAACAGTAAGAGGGGGTAATGGTTCCATGGCAACAGCGGCGAATTATATCAACCTGTTGCGCCAGCGCGCTTATGGAAACAATTCAGGAAATATCAGCGTGGCTGACCTGGATCTTGATTTCCTGATTGATGAAAGAGCTAGGGAATTACATTGGGAAGGAAAAAGAAGAACTGACCTGATCCGCTTCAACCGTTTCACCACCAACACCTACCTGTGGCCGTGGAAAGGCGGTGTGCCAACCGGTACCGGTGTGGCCAGCTTCAGGAACATCTACCCGATCCCTGCAGCAGAGATCAATACCAATCCCAATCTCGACCAGAACGAAGGCTATTAATCAACCATTCTAAAAAGCATTATGAAAAATAAATTCAGCTTCCTGATACTCTCCATCCTGGTGCTGGCCCTTGGGTCCTGCAAAAAGGAAGAAAATAAAATCTTCTTCGAGGGTGGTACAGCACCGGTACTGACAGCATCCACTGCCGGTCCGCTTGTTTTGCTAA
>CAYWSQ010000104.1:0-12640 GCA_964460925.1 uncultured Flavisolibacter sp.
CATCCGGGTATAAGAACAATACATACCAGCAAACCAGTATCACAAGCAAATGAAATAACTGGTCGAGAAGAAAATACCTGGCTTCATCGGGCTGGTAGGATTTCCAGCCATCAATCAGCACATGCGTTACCATGATTACCAGAACCGTTAACCAGTAGCCGGTGCCCAGCAATAAAAGGGCAGTGAGCCCTGTTACCAGGCCGTGTACGTATAGCCAGGGAGAAGCAAAATGAAGATAGTTGCGGCTCACAACCCAGCTTTTCGGCTGAAGCAGGAAGTCGCTGAGCAGGTGTGCCAGCAGGATTTTTACCAGCCAAATGATATAGGTATCCATCATCAGGATTTTATAACGGTGATCAATAGCTGAAATTCTTTCAGCAGGTTCTCGATCTCGGGCCAGCCCGCAGACTGCAGGTGTTTGTGCACGGTTGCCTGTGATTTTTTCAGCTTGCGTGCGGTTTCCGTTTGTGTTTTTCCCGAAAGCATTTCATGGATCACAACAGCCTGTTTGGCCGTCATGTGGGCAAAGAGATAATCTGTGAAAGCACCCAGCAACCGCAGCCCTGCATTGACCGTGGTGTTTTTTTCCCCCGCCAGGATTAACAGGCGCTTGTCTGCTTTCATTCCGTCGAACGCGCGGCCGGAGAGCAGGAAGGCTTCACCTGCGGCGGTGCTCAGTTCACGTACAGGCAATGTTACCTGGTCAATGCCCATGCAGGCCTTGATATCCGATAAGCCCGCGGAAATCCTGATGGTGGCACACCTCGCCAGTAATAATAACTGCAGGGCCTCGGCAGGCGATTTAATGAAAACCTGGAAACTGTCTCCCCTGAAAAATTCGATCTTATGTCCGGTAAATACAGTGTTAAGGGCTTTCATGATCGCTTTGAGGTCCGCCCGCGACAACCGGGTGGAATTGACGATATCGGCGATGATGACTGCACTCAGAGCCATAAAAACGGTTTTATCTAAATTAGCCTAAAAAGGCGAATATTTTAAATTATAGCCTAAAAAGGCGAATTATTAAAATTATAGCCTAAAAAGGCTATTTTTTACGATTATAGCCTTTAAAGGCTATAATGATTTCTGCCGCCAATGCCACTTAACTTTGCCAAAACAATTACATGCGGCCGCTGCCGGAAATATTTTTAAAATCGATAGAAGGTGTTCCGGGATTTGACAGGAACCGTTTTGAGGCTGTACATGGCCATGGTACACAGGTCACTTCTGTTCGCATCAATCCTGCGCGGCCACCCGGGGTCGCTGCTGCTTTCGAAACTGGTAAGCAGGTGCCCTGGTGTGCTAATGGTTTTTATCTCCGGCAGCGGCCTTCCTTCACCTTCGATCCGTTGTTCCATGCCGGGTGTTACTATGTACAGGAGGCATCGAGCATGTTTTTGGAACAGGCCATTCTACAACACGCTGGTAAGGATGCCTTAAGAGTACTGGATCTATGCGCGGCACCGGGTGGCAAATCAACCCATCTCCAGTCGCTGTTGCCTGCAAACAGCCTGCTGGTATCAAATGAGGTGATTCGAAACAGGAGCCTTGCACTGATGGACAATATCATTAAATGGGGTGCCTCCAATGTAATCGTCAGCAATAATGATCCATCTGCATTTTCGAGGCTTCCGGGATATTTTGATGTGATGGTGGTGGATGCCCCCTGCAGCGGCAGTGGCCTGTTCAGGAGAGATCCGGGTGCCATGGATGAATGGAGCCTGGCCAATGTGCAGCTTTGCTGCCAGCGCCAGAAAAGAATCCTGGCTGACGCGCTGCCTGCTCTTAAAGGAGGTGGGCTGCTGGTTTATTCCACCTGTTCTTATTCGGCAGAAGAAGATGAATCAATAGCCGGCTGGCTGGTGGATGAAATGGAAATGGAACCACTGCTGCTCGAAGTAGAGGATAGCTGGAAAATTGTTGTGAGCAAGTTGGCAAATGGAGCATATGGTTACAGGTTTTACCCGGACCGGCTCGAAGGTGAAGGTTTTTTTCTGAGCTGCTTCAGGAAAAAAAATGAGGAACACGGAAAACCCTTTAAAGTGGAAAAACCCGAAAAGATCAGCGCTAAAGACGAAAGTATCATCAGGCCCTGGCTTAACGGTACCGCATTGCTGTTGAAAGAAAAAGAGCAGTTTTCGCTGATGCCGCAGGAGGTGCTTGAAGCATGGCAGGAACTCAGGAACCATCTTCATATCATTTATAAGGGAACAGCTTTAGGGGAGGTGATGAAAGATAAACTGGTGCCGCATCATGCACTGGCACAGTCTCTTTCCCTGTCTGATTCCGTTCCCCGACTGGAACTTTCCTATGAGCAGGCCGTAAAATACCTGCAAAGGCAGGACCTGGATCCGGGTACTGGTACGAAGGGATGGCACCTGGCTACTTATAAAAAGTACGGATTAGGCTGGATCAATGTTTTATCTAACCGGATCAATAATTATTATCCCAAAGAATTACGTATTTTGAAACAGTTCAATGACACCCGTTTTGAAAAATAAACGGCATATTTGTGATGGCTGACCCTAACACCATTCAGTGATTGCCTGGGTGGATAGAAATAAAATATATCCCAATGAAAAAATCCATTTTTCTCGCCTTACTCATCTGCTGCCAGTTCCTGCTTTCTGCACAGGATGACCTGGTGGTGCATCATCATGACAAAGGACTTTACCTGCCGCATAAAGTAGTAGCAAAAGAAAATTTCTTTTCCATCGGTCGCCTGTATAATATCAATCCAAAGGAAATCGCAAGCTTTAATGGAATTGATATGTCTAATGGATTGAACATCGGCCAGGTGCTGATGATTCCTTTGAATGCTGTGAATTTTAACCAGAAGTCAAATAAGGGTCGGGCCATTTATTACGTGGTCGGGCAAAAAGAAGGTCTGTACCGTGTGAGTTTGAAAAACAACAATGTGCTGATGGCTGACCTTCGCAAATGGAACAAACTTTCCAGTGATAATATTTCTGCCGGTCAAAAACTGGTGGTTGGTTATCTCGATTCGCCGGAAGCAGCCAAAGTGGTTGCGTATAGTGAGAATCCAGGTAACGAAAACAATGAAGCAGATGAAGTGGTGCCGGAGCCGGAAAGAGAACCCGAACCAAAAAAACAGCCTGAAGAAAAAAGGGTTGATCCTCCCAAGCCCCAGCCCGTCAACAACCAGGTGGTCCCTTCCGATGGTAGTGGCGGTTATTTCAAATCCCATTTTGACCAGCAGGTAAAATCAAGTCCTGTAAAAAAGGAGGAAACAGCATCTGCAGGTATTTTTAAAACCGCCAGCGGCTGGCAGGATGCGAAATATTACGCGCTGATAGACGGAGTGGATCCGGGTACTATCATCCGCATAATAAATCCTACCAACAGCCAGCTTGTTTATGCCAAGGTGCTGGGCCCCATGAGCGGCATCAGGCAGAACCAGGGATATGATGTGCGCATCAGCAATGCGGCGGCGGCGGCCCTCGGTGTGACCGATACAGATAAATTCATTGTGAAAGTTGCTTACTGATCCCTAATCATAAAAAATAAAAAAGCAGGTCCCGGACCTGCTTTTTTTATTCAAAACGGTAACCCCGTAAAAAATCTTCCACCTTCATTTTTTTCTTTCCTTCCAGTTGTATCTCTTTTACATGCAGGTATCCATCGGCAGCGGCGAACTTCAGGTAAGTTTTATGATCTGTGAGAAAGCTTCCCGGTGCATCATCATGAACTACCGGCTCCTTGCCGGCCCGGTAAATCTTCAATGTTTTGTCCTGGAAAACGGTAAAGGCACCCGGGAAGGGAGAGAGTCCTCTTACCAGGTTATGAATATGCACGATGCTGCCGTTCCAGTTGATCCTGCATGTATCAGTGAAGATCTTAGGCGCATGGCGGATTGCCTCATTCCGGAATTCCGTTTGAGGAAGAGCCTGCACTTGTTCCTCCGCTAAGGCCTTAATGGTTTTCAACAATACAGAAGCACCCAGTTCCTTCATGCGGTCGTGCAGTTCACCCGCGGTTTCTTCTGGACCTATCGGTAATTTCTCGCGGAGTAAAATATCACCGGTATCAATCTCGTGTTTTAACCTGAATGTTGTGATGCCTGTTTCGGTATCACCATTGATGATTGCCCAGTTGATCGGCGCTGCGCCGCGGTATTGAGGCAGGAGGGAGCCATGAACATTGATGGTGCCCATAGGAGGCATGTTCCAAACTAATTCAGGAAGCATCCTGAAAGCCACCACCACCTGCAGGTCGGCATTGTATGACCTTAACGTTTCGAGAAATGAAGGGTTTCTTAATTTCTCGGGTTGTAATACCGGGATCCCTTTTTCCAGCGCGTAAATCTTGACAGCACTCGACTGTAATTTCATACCACGGCCGGCTGGTTTATCGGGAGCGGTTACAACAGCTACTACTTTACATTCTGCCTGTACCAGCGCATCAAGAGAGGCAACGGCAAATTCCGGTGTGCCCATGAAGATGATCCTCAGCTCAGTAAATTTTTTCACCAATCGGTATAATTTTACGCGGCAAAGATGCAGGGCCTTTTTTTATTCAAAATCCTTGTATAAAAGATATTTTTTCCTGGTGCTTTTAAATTGATCAAGCGCGGGTTGCCAGCTTTGCCGGATTTCTTTTTCAGACTTGCCGGAGATGATCTGCTGCATCAGGGTTTGGTTACCGGCCAGTTTATTGAAAAAACTTTGTTCAGGATTTCCCGACTTGGGAAGGATGAAAAATTTTTCTTTCTCAGGAAAAAGTTCATAGGCTTTAAGCAGGTAGGAGAGCTGGATCCTGTTGTCAATTTTCTCCAGTACTTCTTCATTACTGCCGCTTACATTCCATCCATAACAAAGCTGGTTTTTCAGTTTGGGTTCTTTTGCCCCTTCCGAAGGCACAGGAGTAAAGGAAAATAAATTTTTTGGAAGGGAAGGATGACCGAAGATCTCGAAAGGCTTTGGTGTGCCGCGTCCTTCGCTCAATACCGTACCCTCAAACAGGCAGATGGAAGGATACCAATAGATAGAAGAACTGGTAGGCAGGTTGGGTGAGGGTTTCACCGGTAGCTGGTACATGGTTTTATGATCATAATTCCCGTTTTTGATCACCATGAAATGAAACATGGTATCAGGTGGTGTATTCTCAGCCCTTTTATAATACTCGTGCCTTGCATTGGCTTTTTCCGAAAGCCATTTTTCACCTGCTATCATCATCGCATACTCACCTATGGTCATTCCATAAACAACGGGAACAGGCTGCATGCCTACAAAAGATCTGAACTTTCTTTCGAGCACGGGGCCGTCAACATAATGTCCATTAGGATTTGGACGGTCAAGGATCATCAGTGGCTTGCCGTACTCAAATGCAGCATTCATGAATTCTTCCAATGAAGAGATGTAGGTATAGAAACGCACGCCTACGTCCTGGATGTCGAACAAAAGGATATCAACACCTTCCAGGTCTTCTTTCGATGGCCTTCTTTTGGCGCCGTACAGCGAGATCACGGGAATGCCAGTGGCCTTGTCTGTATAGTTGCCAACCTTTTCACCGGCATCAGCAGTGCCGCGGAAACCATGTTCGGGACCAAAGATCACACGAATGTCAACCCCGGATTTTTTGAGTGTATCCACCAGGTGTGTGCCACCCACCATGGAGGTCTGGTTGGCAAAAACGCCTACCTTTTTTCCCTTGATGAGAGGAAGGTAAACCTGCATGCGTTCCGCACCTGCAAGGATGGGTTTGTCCTGGCCGGAAACAGATAATCCAAAGCTGATTAAAAGGAGGAAAAGAAGGTGCTTCATTCGCCAAATTTCAACAAATTTTCGCAAGGGAAACGTGAAAAGATCATTACCTTGCCGCCCTGCCTGGACATCTAACCTGCTTTTGCCCCACTCTGGTTTATGCAGCAAAAGTGTTCGCCAGCCGGCGGAATTTTAATACCGATAAAAAAATAGTTATGCAACAAGCACAGAATGGAGACAAAGTAAAAGTTCATTATCATGGTAAATTGAAAAGCGGAGAAACCTTTGATAGTTCCAATGGCCGTGAGCCGCTGGAATTCACAGTAGGCAGTGGACAGGTGATCAGGGGCTTTGACGATGGTGTAAGAGGTATGCAGCAGGGTGATAAAAAAACTATTGAAATACCAGTAGCAGATGCGTATGGTGAAAAAGAAGATGAGCGTGTGGTGGAATTTCCCAAAACGCAATTCCCCCCGGATCTAACCCCACAGGTAGGTATGCAACTGATGATGAGCGATGGTGCGGGTCAGCAATTGCCTGTTGTGATTGTAGAAATAAAGGAAGACAGCGTGGTGCTTGATGCCAATCACCCGCTTGCCGGCCAGGACCTCATATTCGATATAGAACTGGTAGAGATCGTTCCTACTTCAAGGATCATCATGCCCTGATCTTAAAAAAAATAAATAAAAAAACCGCCATAGGAATTATGGCGGTTTTTTTATTGCAGTTATCAGGCGCGTTCAAAAGCTGAAACAGGAACTGTGCGCACCTCCCCGCGGCGCAGGTACCAGCCCAGCCAGGCCCCTACCAGTCCCCAGCTTACCACAAAATCCAGGAGATGCGCCCAGATGTCATGCGACTGGAACCAGATATAATTGATATAGGGGGCATTCAGGAAAATGATCAGTCCAACAGCCAGCGCGCCCAGCATAATTGTGCCGAAAGAAGGCCGGTTCATTCGTAGTGCCAGCCAGCAGAACAGATATACCGCCAGCACATTCACAATAAAACCACGGATCATATTCATGGTCATGTTATTTTCATGTGCTTTATGGTATTGAAGAGAAGCCCAGGGTTTTCCTTCCATTTTTTCCATTTTGGCTTCATAATCCTCTTTCGAGATCCCTTCGGGCATGCCAGGTAAAATATAACCTCCCTCTTCGAGTCCCTGGCTGTTCAGGAAATTCATAATTACCTCTTCCTTGTCGGTGTATTGCTGGATAGGCTTGTGAAAATTAATGGCAGCATAAGAAAGGAACTGCCAGATGAAGATAATGAGCCCGCCCACCACGGACCCGATCAATAATTTTTTCATGCAGAATGGTTTTTGGTATCATCAAGGTAATAAAAAAACATGAGCATGGCCGGTGGCGCAGATGAAAAACGATGCGCTTACATTTGCATATGTTCTCACAATACCAGTTTACATCAGCCGAACGTTTCATGCGTTATGTACAGGTAGATACGCAAAGCGATCCGCTGTCATCAACCTTCCCTACCACGGAAAAACAAAAAGATCTTTCCGCCATCCTGGTGAAAGAATTACAGGAGATGAGTATCAGCGATGCCCATATGGATGCCTTCGGTTATGTATATGCCACCATTGCTTCCAATACCGATAAGAAAGTACCGGTTATTTGTTTCTGTGCTCATGTTGATACCGCTCCCGATGCCAGCGGCACCGGGGTGAAACCCATCCTGCACCGCAACTACGAGGGAAATGATATTGTTTTGCCCGATGACAAGACCCAGGTGCTTTCACAAAAAGATTTTCCTTACCTGGAAAAACTTCATGGCCATGATCTCATCACTGCCAGCGGAAACACGCTGCTGGGTTCAGATGATAAGGCCGGGGTGGCTGAGATCATGGATGCCGCACATTTCCTGGTAACGCATCCCGAAATAAAGCACGGCACTATTAAAATCCTATTCACACCTGATGAAGAGGTTGGAAAAGGAACGGCCAAAGTGGATCTTAAAAAACTAGGGGCTGATTTTGGTTATACACTTGATGGCGGTGAAGCGGGTTCGCTGGAAGATGAGACTTTCAGTGCCGATGGTGTTCAGTTGGTTATTCATGGAGTGATCACACACCCGGGCTATGCAAAAAATAAAATGGTAAATGCGCTGAAGATCGCCGGTTCCATACTCGCTGCTTTGCCCGCAGACCAATTATCACCCGAAAGCACGGAAGGAAAAGAAGGCTTCATTCACCCGGTGAGAGTGGATGGTATTGCTGAAAAGGCCACGGTGGATTTTATCATCCGGGATTTTGTTACCGCGGGACTGCAGGAAAAGGAAAATCTGCTAAAGGGGATCGCTGAAGAGGTGGTAAAAAAATATCCCGGCGCAAAAATGGAGTTTAATGTAACGGAACAATACAGGAATATGAAGGAGGTGCTTGACCAACATCCCCAGGTGGTGGCCTATGCAAAAGAAGCCATCAGCCGCAGCGGGCTAACGCTTAAAATGGAAAGCATCCGGGGAGGTACCGATGGAAGCCGCCTTTCATTCATGGGGCTTCCCTGTCCCAATCTTTTTGCGGGGGAGCAGGCCATTCATTCCAAACTTGAATTTATCAGCGTGCAGGATATGAACAAGGCGGTTGAAACCATTGTTCACCTGGCCTGTATCTGGGAAGAAAAATCCTGATGCCTCCCCGCAATTTGTTTTGTATGACCAGGATGCAATTCTTCATTTTATGCCTGTTGTTTTTCCCTTGCACTTCGTTTACGCAGAACCTGCTGATGAATGAAGGTTTCGAAGAGGAAAATATCTGCTCCGAATATGAGAAGAATTGTGCACCCGAAGCCTGGATCTCCACCTCCCTGATGGCTGATTATTATTTTGATGATACGGTAAATACCTTTAGCGGAAGACATTTTGTGGGCTTGCATTACGCTGAAAAAGGATTGAAGGAAAACCGCGCTGCAAAGTTCATCCGCAGCAGGCTTTTGTGCGCGCTCAGGAAAGGAAAAACCTATCAACTGAGTTTTTATATCCGTTCCCGCCATGCGCAAATGGATAGTATCGGAATTCTTTTTACCGGAGATGATATCCTGCTGCGTCATTCAGCCAATTTGAAAGAGCCACCGGATCTATGGGTAAAGGAAGGCCTGGAAGAAGGGAAGCAGGGCTCCTGGCAGAAGGTAGTGCTCCAATACCGCGCAAGCGGAAATGAACAATTTATCAATATCGGGGACTTCAAAAAAAATGGTTATTCTTTTTCTTACCGTCCCGACCTGGGGTCTGGTTATTATTATTTTCTTGATGAGATCCGGTTGCTTGCTGATGATCCATCGGAACGGTTATGCCATGAAGCGGAAATGATCAGGGAGGAAGCCTACGATTTCAACCCACGTCACCAGGTATTCGACCGCTGGAGATATTCCTACCGCAAGGATCCTCCCGTACTTGTTCCCCTGACACTCACAGTTATAAATCGTATCGATACACTCATCATCCCTGATGTGCTTTTCGCCTTGAACAGTTACGAACTCAGCACGGCTGCACACCGGTTGCTGGACAGTTTTGCAAGGCAACTTTCCCATCGCAGGGTAGATTCCCTGGTGGTGGAAGGTCACACCGACAGTACAGGGAGCATCCAATTGAACCAGGTGCTTTCTGTTAACAGGGCACTTGCCGTTGGTCGCTATCTTCAGCCATTTACCAGCAGGGCAATCAGGGCAAGAGGGTGGGCAAGTGTGCGACCTGTGGCGGATAACCGTAGTTCATCAGGGCGGCAGAAGAATCGCCGGGTTGAGATTTATCTTTATTCCACTGAATAGGATTTAAGCAACCTTCATCTGAAATCAAACGACATTCGCGGCCGTTTACTTATCTTTAGCCGCAACCAAATTTAAACTACATGTTTTTCTTACAAGCCGATAATCCCTTTTTTGACCTGGTTAGTAATTATTGGTGGCTGATGGTATTGCTAATCATTATTTTCAGTGGACTTTTCACAGTCAACCAGGGTTATGTTGGCGTGATCACCATGTTCGGAAAATACAGGCGGATTGTTCGCCCGGGTCTGAACATCAAGATCCCCATCCTCGAGCAATTGTTTAAAAAAGTTTCCATCCAGAACCGTTCGGTTGAGCTGGAGTTCCAGGCTGTAACGCAGGACCAGGCCAATGTATATTTCAAAAGCATGCTGTTGTATGCCGTGCAGAATGCAGAGGAAGAGACCATCAAAAAAGTGGCCTTCAAATTCATTGCCGACCGCGATTTGATGCAGGCCCTGATCCGCACCATCGAAGGAAATATCCGTTCATTCGTGGCAACTAAAAAACAGGCGGAAGTGCTGGGTCTCCGTAAAGAAATCGTTGATTATGTGAAAGTGGAGATTGACCATACACTGGAAGATTGGGGTTATCACCTTATTGACCTACAGATCAATGATATCACTTTTGATAAAGCCATTCTTGATTCCATGAGCAAGGTGGTGGCTTCCAATAACCTTAAGGCCGCTGCTGAGAATGAAGGTCAGGCTACTTTGATCACTAAAACAAAGAATGCGGAAGCAGAAGGTAATGCTATCAAGATCGCGGCTGAAGCAGAGCGGGAAGCAGCCCGCCTGCGTGGACAGGGTGTGGCCTTGTTCCGCCAGGAAGTGGCAAGGGGTATGACAGAAGCTGCCGAACAAATGAAGCAGGCTAACCTTGACACCAACGTGATTTTGTTTAGTATGTGGACAGAAGCTATCAAGAATTTTGCTGAATACGGTAAAGGAAATATCATCTTCCTTGATGGAAGTTCCCAGGGCATGGAAAATACCATGAGGCAGATCCAGGCCTTGATGGTAAAGCCGGCCGGCATTGCGGAAGAGGAATACAAGGGTGGCCGCAGCTAAGCTGTTGACAATTCGTTAAAATAGAAAAATGCCGTTATCAAAAACGGCATTTTTCATTGGTAAACCTTGTTACGGCAAAATATAAACGAAGGCGTAACGTTATTCATCACATTCATTTACATTTACCGGGTAAAAGACAAACCGTTTATGATTGACCTCTTACAGGCCGTTACCGATACAACCAATGCAGTCAGTTCAGTTACAGATTCCAATAAAGACGGTGAGATCAGCCTCATAGAATTGTTGACCCTGGGGGGCTGGATCATGCTTCCGCTGGCCATACTTTTCGTGGTAACGATATTTGTATTCTTTGAAAGGTGGATCGCCATCAGGAAAGCTTCCAATATCGAAGGAAACTTTATGAACATCATCCGCGACCACATCATGAGCGGAAATGTTGGCGCTGCCAGGAGTTTTGCTAAGAATACCAACAACCCCGTTGCCCGTATCATTGACAAAGGCATCCAGCGTATTGGCAAGCCAATCGACAGTATCGAAAAAAGCATGGAGAACGTAGGGAAGCTGGAACTGTACAATATGGAAAGAAATCTTTCCATTCTTTCACTCATTGCAGGTATCGCCCCTATGTTTGGTTTCCTTGGAACCATCATTGGTATGTTCCAGTTGTTTTACAGCCTGGCTGCCGGTAATGATTTTAATATCCAGACCATGGCCAATGGTATCTATACCAAGATGATCACTTCAGCTACGGGTTTGATTATTGGACTGCTTGCTTATGTGGCGCATAATTTCCTGACGACCCAGGTGGATAAAACAGCTTACAAGATGGAAGCATCCAGTGCTGAATTCATTGACATCCTGCAGGAGCCTACGAGGTAAAGGCATTTGAATTTTTAATAGAACTGATTCATGAATATTAGAAGAAAATTAAGGGCGCATACGGAGATCCACACAGGACCATTGAATGATATCCTGTTCATTCTCCTGTTGTTCTTCCTGATCGCGGCCACGCTGGCCAATCCAAATATCATGAAGGTGAACAATCCCCGCGGTGCCAGGGATCTCAAGACCAAGCAGAATATCGTAATCTCTTTAAACAAGGAGCACCAGTATTTCCTGGGAACGACCCCGGTTGATTATACAGCACTCGACACACTTCTCAAAGCTGAAATTGAAAGAGCCCGGCAGTATATTGATACACCTTCAGTGATCATCAACGCGGATACCGCCGCCTATTGGGGTGAGATCGTTAGGATCATGAGTGCTGCAAAAAAATACAATGTAAAGGTTGGCGCCAATGTAAAATGATGAGGGATGTTAATTGCCCTGCACTCTTTCCACTCTCACCATCCTGTCTTTTCCCTGCATGTCTTTCCTGATGGTTACTGAATAATGGTTCTCGGAAAAAAGCGCTTTCACTTCTTTTCCCAGGTTCTCATGAATTTCCATGTACAGTTTGCCGCCGGGATGCAGGCGGTGCACACAATAGGCCAGTAAGGCCCTGTAAAATACCAACGGATCATTATCGTCAACAAACAAGGCAGTAGGTGGTTCATACTGTAATACATTGGGCTGCATGCTTTCCTTATCCTTTTCCGGAACATAAGGAGGATTACTAACGAGGATGTCAACCGAAGGCAGGTGTTTCTGCTGTGCGGGATTGAGATAATCCACTGACTGAAAATCTACGCGTATGTCAAGTTCCGAACCATTGCGCCTTGCTACATTCAATGCGCTGTCACTGATATCACAACCCCAGACCTCTGCTAGAGGAATGGACTTTTTCAAAGCCAGGGCAATGCACCCGCTTCCTGTGCCTACATCAAGTATCTTGAGCCGGGTAGTTTCATCTGCTTCGCCTGGTTTTTTCTCAAAAACCTGCAGGCCGCTGGCTTTTACATCTTTCACGATCCAGTCCACGAGTTCTTCTGTTTCAGGCCTCGGGATCAGTACATGCTTGTCAACATACAGTTCCATGCCGTAGAACCAGGCTTTGTTCATGATGTATTGTATGGGTTGGTGCGTGGAAAGCCTCTCGGTTACCTTGTTCATCAAATTCATTTGGCTATCATCCAGCAAATAATCTTTATCGGTGATGAGT